>NZ_DATILJ010000323.1:0-3078 GCF_035476535.1 Aquabacterium sp. | reverse complement strand
TGCAAGACATCCACCACCCATGGCGCCTCGTCGAAGGCCGAGAGGTCGACCACTGCCTCTGCGCTGGCGATCGTGAACCCACCCTCGAACACCGACAACTGTGCCAGCGCGGCGCGCTCCGGCTGCCTCAGCAAGTCCCAGGACCAGTCCAGCGTGTTGCGCAAGGTGGCCTGCCGATCGCGGCGGCCGCTGCCGCCGGCCAGCAGCTTGAAGCGGTCGCCCATGCGCTGCAGCAGCTGGCGCGGCGGCATGACGCGCACCCGCGCCGCGCACAGCTCGATGGCCAGCGGCAGGCCGTCGAGCAGCGCCACCAGCGGGCCGATGGCCTCGCTGTCTTCGGGGCCGGGCTTGAAGCCCTGGGATGCGGCGACGGCGCGGCGCAGGAACAGCGTGACGCTGTCTTCGGGCGGCAGCGGCGGCAAGCTCATCGCTTCTTCGCCGACGATGCCCAGCACCTCGCGCGAGGTGACCAGGAAGCGGGCTTCCGGCGCGCGGTCGAGCCACTGGCCCAGCGTGGCTTCGGCGTGGCGCGCCACCTGCTCGAAGTTGTCCAGCACCACCAGGCAGGCGCCGCGGCCGTGGATGGCCTGGCCGATCTGCTGCACCGGGTCGACCTGGCCGAGCGGCAACTCCAGGCCTTGCGCCACCGCATGCACGATGCCGTCGAGCGTGCTGGCCGGCGACAAGTCGCAGAACCAGACACCGCCGGGATAGTCGCCGAGCCAGGTCCAGCCGTAGCGCTGCGCCAGCCGGGTCTTGCCGGTGCCGCCGGTGCCGAGCAGCGAGACCAGCCGCGCGCCGCCCTCGAAGCGCTGCGCCAGTTCCTGCAGCGCGCTCTGGCGGCCGATGAAGCTGTCGCGCTCGGCCGGCAGCGTGTGCTGCAGTTCGCGCCGCGGCAACCACAGTTCGCCCTGGCGCAGCACGCGCCAGGCCTTGGCCGAATCGGGCGGCGGCGTGAACGGCGCCTGCGCCTCACCCACCTCGAACAACTCGACCGCGGTCTCCACGCCCTTCAGGCGCCAGTGGCCGTGGCTTTGCTGCCGCAGCGTGGTGTCGCCGAGTGCTGCGCACGCGGCTTCGGTCAGCAAGGTCTGGCCGCCCAAGGCCAGCGCCATCACGCGCGCCGCCAGCGGCTTGGCCAGGCCGTCCACCTCCAGCGGCTTGGCGCCGAGCGCCACGTCAGCGGCAGGGTTCTCGCGCAGCGTCACCGGCCCGTGGTGCAAGCCGGCACGCGCCTGCAACGGCGGGCTCAGCTGCGCCAGCGCGCGGTGGTAGGCCAGCGCAAAACCGAGCGCATCGGCCACCGCGTCGAACAACAGCAGAAAGCCGTCGCTCTTGTCGATCTCGCGGCCACGCCATTCGCGCAGCAGGCCGCGCGCCGCGTGATCGTGCGCCGCCCACAACGCCGACATCGCCGCATGGCCGAGTTGCTCGGTCAGCTGCGTGCTGTCGACGATGTCGGTCAGCAACAGGGCGTGGGCTTCGCTCATCGGCTCCGGACGGTCGACGGTGGGACCCCGGATGAGGACCGCCGCGACGCGGTGACTCTACACGCGCCGCCGGCCCCCTGGCCAGGCGCTGCGAGCGCGGATCGGCTCAGCGGCGGCGCTGTAGCAGCCGCACTGCCGACAACAGCCCCAGCCCGGCCAGCCACAAGATCACGGTCTGCGGCTCGGGCACCGGCACCGCGACGACGCCGAAGCTGCCGTCCTGGGTCAGAGACAGCTGCGTCACGTCGTAGGTCGGCGACGCGGCCTCGAACTGGGCACTCGCGAACACCGTCTCCCAGCTGGCATCGGGTTCGAACACCGTCGACAGGCCGCTGACGTTGCCGTTGCTGTCGCTGCTCTGGATGAAGTTGTCGAGGTCGAAGCCGCCGGAGGCCGCGAAGGCTTCCGGGTCGGTGTCGCCGATGAAGTTGAAGGTGACGGTGACATCGTCGAAGCCGAAGCTCGAACCGGCGGTCAGCACCAGGTGGTCGACTTGGAACTCGCCGGCCACCTCGTCGACATCGAGCACCAGCCGTCCGCCCACCAGGTTGTGGAAGCCGCCGTTGATGATGATGCGGCCGGGCGAATTGCCCGGGCTGAGGATGCCGCGGTTGAGCACGTTGGCATTGATCGTGCCCTCGTCGCCGCTGAGCATGCCGGTCGTGCCGATCTCCAGCGTGGTGGCGGTCAAGCTGCTGTTGTCGACCACGAGCAGCGCGCCGCCGCCGGTGTCGCCGCCGGTGGTGCTGCCGACGCCGACATAACCCGCATTGACGCTGGAGCCGCTGAACACGCTGAGCGCGCCGCTGCCAGCGGCATCGCGGCCAACGTAGATCGAACGGTTGCTGCCGACATCCAGCAGGCTGTTGCCGCTGAGCGTCAGCGTGCCGCTGCCGGTGCGGCCGATCGAGGCGCCGCCGCCGACGCTGCCCGCCAGAGTGATGCTCGAACCGCCGCTGACCAGCAACGTACCGGTGCCGCCGCTGGCGAAGCCGTCGCCGCCGACCGAGAAGCCGATGTCCAGCGTGCCGTTGTTCTGAAAGCTTAGGCTGCTGCCGTTGGCCAGCGTCATGACGCCGACGCCGCCGGTACCGCGGCCGATCGTCATGCCGGCGCCGACATTGGTGGAATCGGTGCGCTGGCCGCTCAACGCGATGCTGCCGCCGTCGAGCGAGACGCTGCCGTTGCCGAAGGCGCCGACCACCAGGCTGATCGAACCGACATGGCCGCCCGAGGTGACGTCCAGCGTGCCCACCGAGCCCGGGCCGCGACCGACGTTGATCAGCGCATCGGCGCCATTGAGCAATATCTGCGAGCCGGTGCCACTGACGCTGGCGCTGCCCAGGTGGTTGGCGCTGGTGTTGCTGCGGCCGCCGATGTGCAACGCGGTGACGCGCGTATCGGTCGGCGTCGACAGCGCGTTGCCGGTCAGCAGCAGCTGGCCGCCGTTGCTGATGCTCAGCTGGCCCGGGCTGCCGCTGTCGTAGCCGATGGCAACGAAGGGGTTGAAGTTGTCCGGCACGCCCGGTGCCAGGCCGAGCGAGTTGGACACCACTTCGACGCGTGAGCCGGGGCCGGTGATGGTCAG
>NZ_DATILJ010000322.1:0-4264 GCF_035476535.1 Aquabacterium sp. | reverse complement strand
TGGGTGATGCTCATCGTGCTGGCGCTGGAGCGCAAGCTGGTCGTCTACACCTCCGACGACCTGCTGCAGTGGCGCGAGGCCTCGAGCTTCGGCCCCGCGGGCGCCTCTGCCGACACGATCTGGGAAGTGCCGGTGCTGCTGCCGCTGCCGGTGGACGGCGAGCCCGGCGCGCAGCGCTGGGTGCTCTTCATCTCGATCAACGGCGGCACGCCCTGGGGCGGCAGCGGCGTGCAGTACTTCGTCGGCGATTTCGATGGTGAGCGCTTTGTCGCGGATCCGGCCGACCCGGCCGCGCATGCCGACGCCGTGCGATGGCTCGATCATGGCCGTGACTTCTACGCGCCACTGCCGTTTGCGAGGGTGGCGGGCAGACACGCCGAGCGGACGCTGTGGCTGGGCTGGATGAACAACTGGGACTACGCGCGCGATGTGCCGAGCGCGCCATGGCGGGGGCAGTTGTCGCTGCCGCGCGAGTTGTCGCTGGCGCGCACAGGTGAGGGCTGGCGCGTGGTGCAGCGTCCAGCGCAGGCCTTGCAGCAGGCGCGCGGACCGGCGCTGCTGGCGTTGCAGGCCTGCCCGGCGGCTGACGCAGCGCTGGCGCTAGCCAAGCTGCAGGCGCGCGGCCGTCACTGGCGCGCGACGCTGCGTGCGCCGCGCAGCGCGCTCGTGCAGCCGCTGGTGCTGTTGTTCTTCACCGGCGGCGGTGCGCCGGTGCGCGTGGGCTTCGATACGGTGCTCGACAGCTACTTCATCGATCGTCGCAAGCCGGCGCCGTCGTTCGCCGGTGAATCCGAGATGCACCACGCGCCGCGCGACCGCTCGCGCGACGAGGTCGAGTTCGAAGTCTGGGTCGACGGCTGCACGGTGGAGGTCTTCGCCGACGGCGGCACGGTGCTGCTGAGCGACATCGTCTTCCCCGATCCGGCGGCCGAAGGCATCGCGTTGTGGCACGGCAGCGCCAATCCGGTGCTGACGGCTTTCAGCCTGGAGCCGCTGCGCTCCTGAACCGCCAGCTCAGCGATGCCAACGATGTCTATCGATAGCCGAATGATCCGGCGATTTGTCGCGGCCCTGACGCTGTGGGCCACGCACGCCGTGGTTATCGCGCAGGCCTTGCCGCAGCCGCTGCTGGCGCTGGACTTCGATCGCCTGGATCGTGGCGAGCTGCCGGCCGGCGTGGTGATTCGAACGCAATTCCCCGCGCCGGACGTCGTGCCCGGCATCGCCGGCCAGGCGTGGCGCACCGACGGCTTTTCGAGTTATGTCGAGGCGCGTGTGGCGCTCGATGCGCAAGTGGGATTCGCGCTGTCGCTGTGGGTGGCGCTGGAAAGCTATCCGTCGGACCTGGAAGTACCGGTCGGCCAGTTGACGCCGTCGTCGATCGTGCAGCAGGCGTCGGGCGACAGCGGCTTCGATGTCTTCATCGACACCTTCGGCCGCTGGGGCCTGCGCTGGGCCACCGACGAGGGCACGATGACGCTGCCGGCGCCGGCGCGTTTCCCACTGCGGCGCTGGATGCATCTGGGCGTGAACGTCGATGTGCAAGCCGGCCGCGCCACCTTGTACGCCGACGGTCAGGCCATCGCTTCGGCGAACACCAAGCCCGGATCGCGGCTGCAGCTCGCGCCCACGCCGCTGGCCCTGGCCACACCGCCCAAAATCGTGAAGATCCTGGACTTCGAGATCAACCGGCTCAATGCGGCCTTCGACTCGATCGCGCTCTACGCGGCGCCGCTGTCCGAATCGCAGTGGACCGCGCTGTCGCCGTGGCCTCAGCTGCTTCAGGGCCGGAACCGCGATGCCGCCGCGTCACTGATCGTGCCGGCATCGCGCTTCGCCGGCGATGCACTGCGACCCCGCGTGCATCCCATGCCGCCCGCCAACTGGACCAACGAGCCGCATGGCCTGATGCGCGTCGGCGACAGCTGGCACCTGTTCTACCAGCGCACGCCGAACGGGCCCTTCAAGACCCAGATGCACTGGGGCCACATGAGCAGCCGCGACCTCGTGACCTGGGCGCACGGGCCCGACGCCTTGTGGCCGGAGCTGCAGACCGAGAGCTTCGGCCACGACATGAAGGGCATCTGGTCCGGCCACGTGATAACCGATGGCGGCAAGGCTTTCGCGTTCTACACCAGCGTGAACCATGGCGAGCGGCTGGCGGCGAGCAATCCCGGCATCGCGATGGCAGTCAGCGAGGACCCGGACCTGCGCACCTGGCGCAAGCTGGGCCCCATCCTGAACACGCGCGACGTGAAGGACTTCCGCGACCCCTACCTGTGGAAAGAAGGGGACACCTGGCACATGCTGATCGGCGCGGCGCTGGCATCGGGCGGCGGTCTCGAGTACCTGGTGTTGCAGCCGGGCGAGAAGGGCGCGCGCTGGCAGCGGCGGCCGCGCTTCATCGAGCCCGGGTACCGGCTGCTCGATCCGGGCTCGCAGATCTGGGAGATGCCGGTCTTCACGCGCCTGGCCGACGATGTCTGGATCCTTGTCGTCAACCCCATCGGCGGCCGCGTCAGCAAGTACGGCGAGCCGGCGACGCGCGCGATCTACTGGACCGGGACCTGGGCCGGCGGCGTGTTCAAGCCTTCGCACCGCGTGCCGAAGGACCTGGATCTGGTGCCGGGGCATCTTGCGCCGACCGTCGGCACCGCCGCCGACGGCACGCTGCGCGCCATCGGCATCGTCGATGAACGCCGCACGCCGAATGCGCAGAAGCGCGCCGGCTGGGCCAATGCCTTCGGCCTGCCCCGTGCGTGGCGCCTGCTGCCCGATCGGCAAACGCTGGGCCAGGCGCCGGCACCGGAGCTGGCCGCGCTGCGCGGCCCGGCCCGCGTCGCGAATGCCGAGCTGAAGCTCGGCTTAACCCCGGTGATGCTGGCCGACGGCCTGGGCGCCTACGAGCTGGAGATCGAGCTCGACGCCGCCTCGCCACCAGGCATCGTGACGATCGACGTGCTCGCGTCGGCCGATGGCCGCGAATACACGCGCCTTTTGTTCGATAGCACCACCGGCGGCGTGACGGTGGACAAGACGCGCTCCACAGCCGTTTCCGAGGACGAAGGCCCGCAGCTGCTGCGCGCCGCCTACGACAGCGCGGCTTACGGACGCATGCGCAGGCTGCGCATCATCGTCGATGGCTCGGTCGTCGAGGCCTTCGTCAACGATGCGGCCGCCTACGCCATTCGAAGTTATCCGTCGATGTCCTCCAGCGTGCAGCTTCGCCTGTCCGCGGGGAGAGAGGTCACGGCGATAGTGCGGCTCTGGCCGCTGCAACACCCCACGACAGCCAGGAGACTGATCCCATGACCTTGAAGCGCACCACCCCCTTCCGCAGGGCCCCGTTCTGCCTTGTGCCGCTGGCCCTTGCGGCGCAGGCCGCGTTCGCCGGGGACGCGCAGCCGGCCCAGGCCGCAACGCCGCCGCCGAGCGCGGCATCGGCACCGGCCGCGGCCGAACCGAAACCAGCGAACCCGGCCACGACCTCGGCCACAACCTCGGCCACAACTCCGGCCGACAGCGATGCGAAGCAGCCAGCCAAGGTGCAGGAAATCGTCGTCACCGGCACCAGCGGGCGCACGACGCTGAAGAAGGACGCCACGTTCACCATCAACACCTTGAACGACGCGGAGATCCGCCGCCTCGCGCCGATGAGCACGGCCGACCTGCTGCAGAACGTGCCGGGCATCTTTGCCGAGGGCAGCACGGCCGGCGAGGCCAGCAACAACATCACCGTGCGCGGCCTGCCGGTGACCGGTGGCTTCCGCTACGCGCCGCAGCTCATCGACGGATTGCCCTGGTTCGAGGAGCCGGAAGTGCAGTTCATGAACAACGACGTCGCCGTGCGCGACGACCTGATGACCAAGCGGGTCGAAGTCGTCAAGGGCGGCCCCGGGGGCATCCTGTACTCGAACGGGCTGGGCGCGACGGTCAACCACATCACGCGCATCGGCGGCCAGGAATTCGAAGGCGGCTATCGCATCGAAGCGGCCGACTACAACTTCCTGCGCAACGAGTTCTTCGTCTCCGGGCCGGTCAACAAGAACCTGACGTTTGCGCTCGGCGGCTTCTACCGCTCGTCCGACGGCATCCGCGACACCGGCTACACCGCCGACCATGGCGGCCAGCTGCGCGGCAACCTGGTCTACCGGACCGACGACGATCGCACCGAGGTCCAGCTGCACGCGCTGAAGATCAATGACCGCACGGCCTTCTACCAGAACGTGCCGATGCAGGTGCCGGGCTTCTCGCAGCCCGGCAC
>NZ_DATILJ010000321.1:0-11901 GCF_035476535.1 Aquabacterium sp. | reverse complement strand
AAGGACGCAGCAAATGCTGAACGCGCCACTGATGCGGACGCTTCTTCGGCTGGCAGCGCCCAACATCATCGGCTTGTTCGCGATGACAATTGTGATCGGCTACGACTGCTTCATACTTGGGCGCCTGGGGCCTAGCGCACTGGCCGGGGTCGCACTGGTGCTGCCTGCGTCGATGCTCATGTTGCAAATGGCGGCGGGCGGCATCGGCGGGGCAACCACCGCTGCCGTCGCCCGAGCGCTGGGCGCCGGGCGACGCGACGATGCGACTCGCCTGGCGCAGCACGCACTCTTCATCGCGTGTGTGGCGGGGGTCATTTTCACAATCGCGCAGTTCGTCCTGGGGCGTGCAATCTACGAGGCCATGGGCGGGCTGGGCGCCGCGCTCGCAGACGCGCTGATCTACTCCAACGTTCTGTTCGGCGGTGCCCTGGTCATCTGGCTGACCAACGTGCTTGCCGCTATCGTGCGGGGCGCTGGCAACATGCTCCAGCCTTCGCTGGCACTCCTGGGTGCGGCGCTTGCCCACCTGGCGCTGTGCCCCCTGCTCGTATTTGGCTGGGGTCCGATGCCCGGACTGGGGATTGCGGGTGCCGCAACCAGCACCTTGGTCACCAACGCCGCTGCCGCATTGGGCATGGGGTTCTATCTGATGAGACCTGAGGGCGCGGTGAATCTCAGGGGTCTGCCATGGCGCCTGCACGCCGAACTTCTGCGATGCATCCTGCGCGTAGGCTTGCCAAGCTCGGTGGGTCCGTTAATCAGCAACGGATCCATCGCCCTGACAACCGCATTCGTGGGCAGCTTCGGCCTGGCCGCACTCGCCGGCTACGGGATAGCTGCTCGTCTCGAATACATCCTGGTGCCGATCGCGTTCGGTGTCGGGACGGCATTGACAGCGATGGTCGCGACGAACCTTGGTGCAGGGCAAAGGGAGCGGGCGTTGCGCGTCACATGGGCAGGGAGCGGCCTGGTCGCTGCCGTCACGGGAAGCATCGGGCTGACCGCCGCTGTCTGGCCGGGTCTATGGATGAACATGTTTACTGCCGATCCTGCGGTCCATGAACTTGGGGGCCTGTACCTGAACATCGTCGGTGCGAGCTACGGCCTGTTCGGTCTGGCAGCGACGCTTACCTTCGCCTCACAGGGTGCCGGTCGAATGGCCTGGCCGCTCGCTGGCAGCGTCCTGCGTTTAGCGTTGATCATGGTCGGTGGTTGGGTCTGTGTGCACCTGCTGCGGGTGCAGCCCAGTGGGCTGTTTCTGGTCGTCGCCTTCAGCATGGCGTTGTACGCACTCACGCTGACGGCGGCCATTCGAATCGGCGGCTGGGGCCGATGATGACACTGCGCGGGAACTCTCTCATTCGCACATCGGGCTCGTCCCTCGCGTCGCAAATATTACCGACGTCCAGATGCGCGCGCACCTGAGTCACCTGAGGCAGTGTTGCGCCGCGCCGAGCTCGGCTGCGCGCCGCGCTACCGGCACGCGGCCTTCTCGGACGCTTGCGGCTTCGTTGCTGCCGCACCGCCGACACGCACAAACGTCAGTGCGGATGGCGCCGCAGACCCGCAGCCACGAGGTCAGATGAGAAAAGCCCGAACCAGGGACCTACGGATCAACAGTTCGCAGTTGCTTTAGTTGGTCCAAGTGATCAGCCCACGCTTGCATCATTCGTCGACGCTCTGGCAAATGTTCGGCGTGGTTGTAGGCAGCCTTCACCGAGTTCCGTTCGGCATGGGAGAGTTGCCGCTCGACGACATCGGACGCCCAGCCGATCTCATGCAGCATGGTGGAGGCCATGCCGCGGAAGCCATGGGCAGTCATCGTCGCCCGCTCGTAGCCCAGCCTTCGCAGAGCCGCATTGACCGTGTTCTCGCTCATGGGCTCGCCGTTGGTCCTGTTTCCCGGAAATACCCAGCCATTCGGTCCCGTCAGCGGCTTCAATTCGCGCAGTACTGCCAGTGCCTGCGTCGCGAGGGGAACGATGTGCATCACGCGCCCCTTCATCTTGGGTGCTGGTATGCGCCACTCCGCTGCGTCAAGGTTGATCTCGTTCCACTCGGCGCGTCTCAGTTCGCCTGGTCGAACGAAGAGCAGTGGCGAAAGCTTCAGCGCGCAGCGGGTGATGAATCCGCCTTCGTACGCGTTAATGTCCCGAAGCAATTGACCGACACGGCGAGGGTCGGTCAACGTCGGGTAGTGTTCCGGCCGCCACGGGGGCAGCGCGCCGCGCAAGTCCCGGCTCGGGTCGCTCTCCAGCAGGCCGATCGCGACGGCATAGCGGAAGACCTGGCTGCAATTCTGTTGGACTCGGTGGGTCGTCTCGATTGCGCCTCGGACCTCCACGCGATTGAGCACCTGCAACAACTCGGGGGGCTTGAGGGTGCTGATGGGTTTGGCGCCCAGCCAAGGGAACACGTCGCGCTCCAGGCGCCGGATGATCTTGTCGGCGTGGCTGGTCGCCCAGGAGGGCGAGTGTTTGGCGTACCACTCGCGTGCCACCGCTTCGAATGATTCCGGAACGGGCAGACCTGCATCCACCAACTTCTCGATATGAAGTTGCTTGGCCACCAAGTGGCGCTGCTGTCGGCGCGCCTTGCTCGGGTCGGTGCCCGAGCCAACCATCGTTCTGGCCTCCTCGGCCTTCAGGCGCGCTGCGCTGAGGCTGGTGGCAGGGTACGTGCCCAAGCTCAGGGTCTTGCGCCGACCTTGGAATGTGTAGTCGAGTCGCCAGCCATGTGACCCACCTTTGACGAACAAGAGCAGGTAGAGCCCGGCGCCGTCGCTGAGGCGGCGCCTGGCATCGCCGGGCTTGATCGCCTTGAGGGTTGCGGCTGAAGGGATGAGGTGCTGGGCCATGCAGTAACTTTTGCGAGAGAACCGGGAAGATTCTCTGGTTACTGCGGAAGTTCCTGCAATGTGAACTCGTATCGCGCGGGTTCGCCTGGGATCCAGCGGGCCAAGAAAAAAGCCCCAAGGCGTTGATTCCTAAGGGCTTTTCCGGTTTCCTGGGATCTCTCGGGGCGACCCGGGATCTTGACTTGGTGGAGACGAGGAGGATCGAACTCCTGACCTTCGCATTGCGAACGCGACGCTCTCCCAGCTGAGCTACGCCCCCGAAAAGCCGGCATTCTAGCAGCACGGAAATGCTGCGAGAAGCGGTCAATGCGCGATAGAAAGCCGCCTTGGCCGAGCAGGCTTTGACCCGGAGGATAGCGATGGCAGTGCAAGAAGATCCCGCGTGGTACGACGTGCAGTACAACAACCGGGCGCGGGTGGCGGAGCATGCCGCCATCCTGGCGCGCTGGGCGGACGCCTCGGTGCTGGCCCGCGGGGGGCTGCGTGTGCGGCTGGACCTGCCTTACGGCCCCAGCGCTGCAGAGCAGCTGGATGTGTTTGCCGCGCAGCGCCCGCGTTCACCGGTGCTGGTGTTCATCCACGGCGGCTACTGGCGCTCGCTGGACAAGGCCGATCATTCGTTCCTGGCGCCGGCTTTCGTCAAGGCCGGCGCGATGGTGGTGGTGCCGAACTACGCGTTGTGCCCGGCGGCGAGCATCGAGCAGATCGCGTTGCAGATGACCCAGGCGCTGGCGTGGACCTACCGGCACGCCGCGGCGCATGGTGGCGACCCGTCGCGTATCGTCGTCGTCGGCCATTCGGCCGGGGCGCACCTGGCGGCGATGCTGCTCAGCTGCCGCTGGAAGGACGTGGGCAGCGACCTGCCGACGCGGGTGGTCGGTGGCGCCATCGGCATCTCGGGCGTCTATGACCTGGAGCCCGTCCGTCTGGCACCGTTTCTGCAGTCCGATCTGCGGCTGACGCCCACCAACGTGCGCCGCCTGAGCCCGGCCTTTTTTCCACGACCGCGCGGGCCGCTGTATGCCGTTGTCGGCAGCGAGGAGAGCGAGGAGTTCGTCCGCCAGAACCGCCTGATCCGCGACCAGTGGGGCCCGAGCACCGTCCCCGTGTGCGAGACGCTGACCGGCCGCAACCACTTCGATGTGCTGCATGACCTGGCCGACCCTGGCGCACGCACCCACGCGCTGACCCTGCGCCTGCTGGGGCTGGATTGACGCAGCTTGCGCACGATCTGGATAATGCTATTCAGTTTGTATTTTTAATAGCTATTGACTATTGATTGCATTGAAGCTTTGTATTGGCCGTGCTGGTGGGCCTGGAGTAGCGTGCGGCTGTGTTGTCCGGGAACGGGCAACCGTCGATCCACTTCCAAGAGGAGCTTGCCATGGGCTTAAAAGGATCCAAGACCGAGCAGAACCTGAAGGACGCCTTCGCGGGTGAATCCCAGGCCAACCGCCGCTACCTGTACTTCGCAAACAAGGCCGACATCGAAGGCCAGAACGACGTGGCAGCGCTGTTCCGCTCCACCGCCGAAGGGGAGACCGGCCATGCGCATGGTCACCTCGAATTCCTGGAGGCTGTGGGCGACCCCGCCACCGGCCTGCCCATCGGCCCCACGCGCGACAACCTGAAGGCTGCCGTGGCCGGCGAGACGCACGAGTACACCGACATGTACCCGGGCATGGCCAAGACGGCGCGCGGCGAAGGCCACGACGAGATTGCTGACTGGTTCGAAACGCTGGCCAAGGCCGAGCGCTCGCACGCCAACCGCTACCAGAAGGCGCTGGACCAGCTGGTCGACTGACACCGGCTGAGCACTGAATGCACAAGGGGCTTTGTTGCCCCTTGTCTGTTTTTGCTGAGCGCTGAACAACAACACCTGGACGAGGCACCTCGATGAGCACGCGTGAAGGCAATCTTGAAGCGCCCACCCGGCATGCGCTGGACTGGAAGAACCCCCAGTTCTACGACCGGGACGATTGCTACAAGGAAATGGAGCGGGTGTTCGACATCTGCCACGGCTGCCGCCGCTGCGTGAGCCTGTGCCAGAGCTTCCCGACGCTGTTCGACCTGGTCGACGCCACCGATGACGGCGAGGTGCACGGCGTCAAGAAGGAGGCGTACTGGGACGTGGTCGATCAGTGTTATCTGTGCGACCTGTGCTACATGACCAAGTGTCCCTATGTGCCGCCGCACCCGTGGAACCTGGACTTCCCGCACCTGATGCTGCGGGCCAAGGCCATCAAGCACAGCCAGGGGCTGGTAGGTCCCGGCGAAAAGTTCCTGGCCTCCACCGATGTGCATGGCAGCTTCGCCGGCATCCCGGTGGTCGTGCAGGCGGTGAACGCGATCAACCGCAGCAAGGCCGCACGCTCGACGATGGATTCGGTGCTGGGCGTGCACCCCGAGGCCTGGATGCCCGAGCTGGCCACCAAGCGTTTCCGCTGGACGGCCGAGAAGCAAGGCCGCTCCACGCAGGTGATCGACGGCGAACGCACACCGGGCAAGGTGGCGGTGTTCGCCACCTGCTATGTCAACTACAACGAGCCCGGCATCGGCCATGACCTGCTGAAGGTGCTGGAGCACAACGCCATTCCCTACGTCATCGTCGAGAAGGAATCCTGCTGCGGCATGCCCAAGCTGGAGCTGGGCGACCTGAAGGCCGTGGAATCGCACAAGGACGACAACATCCCCGTGCTCGCGAAGTACGCCAAAGAGGGCTACGCCATCCTGTCGGCCATTCCCAGCTGCACGCTGATGTTCAAGCAGGAGCTGCCGCTGATGTTCCCGGACGAAGCCGATGTGCAACTCGTCAAGGACGCGATGTACGACCCCTTCGAATACCTGATGGCGCGCCAGAAGGACGGCCTGCTGAAAGTCGACTTCAAGCGCGACCTCGGCAAGGTGAGCTACCACATCCCCTGCCATGGCCGCGTGCAGAAGATCGGCCGCAAGACCGAAGAGATGTTCAAGCTGATCGGTCAGACCGTGAAGGTCGCGCTGAACACCGTGGAGCGCTGTTCGGGCCATGCCGGCACCTATGGCGTGAAGACGCCGTACCACCCGGTGGCGATGAAGATCGGCAAGCCGGTGTTCAAGGCCATGGCCAAGGATGCGCCGGACTTCATCTCGAGCGACTGTGCCTTGGCCGGCCACCACATCGCACAGGGCATGCAACAGGCCGGCACGCCGGCCAAGGCGCTGCAGCACCCCTTGAGCCTGCTGCGCCACGCCTACGGATTGGAGTGAACACGATGAGCACCATCACCCCCGACAGCCTGATGACGCTGGAGGCCTACGCCAAGTACCGCAAAGCCCACAAGGGCGAGATCATCACGCACCGCCGGCTGCGCAGCGTGCAGCTCGGCGAGCACATCAACCTGCAGTTCGAGGACGAGCAGACGGTGCGTTATCAGATCCAGGAAATGCTGCGCATCGAGAAAATCTTCGAGGAAGAGGGCATCGTCAGCGAGATCGAGGCCTACGCCCCGCTGGTGCCCGATGGCAGCAACTGGAAGGCGACGATGCTGATCGAATACCCCGATGAGCATGAGCGCCGGCGTGAGCTGGCGCGCCTGATCGGCGTGGAAGACCGGCTGTTCGTCGAGGTCGAGGGCCATGCGCGGGTCTATGCCATCGCCGACGAAGACCTCGACCGCGAGAACGACGAAAAGACTTCGGCCGTGCACTTCGTGCGCTTCGAGTTCTCGGCGGCCGCGCGCGAAGCGGTGCGTGCCGGTGCGGCAGTGAAGCTGGGCTGCGACCATACCCACTACCCGGCACACGTGATGATTGCGCCGGAGACGCTGGCCAGCCTGGCGGGCGACCTGCGCTGAACGCCGGGTCGCGGGGGTGTGCGCGATTTGCCCCTGGGCAAAGCTGCGCACATCGCCTACAAACCCAGCATGCGCGGCCGCGGTGCAGCGTCAAGGAGCCTGGTGATGGAAGCACTTGCCCACAGCACGGTCAGCTGCATGCTGCCGGTGAAGGATTTGGACCGAGCCCGGCATTTCTACGAGCAACAGCTGGGCCTGCCGCCGCTGGGCGCGCGGGCGGACGGCAAGTTCATCTACCGCTGCGGCGGCACTGAACTGGCGCTGTTCCCGAAACCCGAAGGCACCAAGGCCGAACACACGGCGCTGAGCTTTCGCGTGGCTGACATCGTGCAGGCCGTCGCGGCGCTCAAGGCCCGCGGCGTGCGCTTTGCCGACTACGACCTGCCGGGCCTGAAGACGGTGGACCACGTCTGCGTGCTGGGGTCCGAGAAGGCGGCCTGGTTCGAGGACACCGAAGGCAACATCCTGTGCCTTCATGAAGACCTCGCCTGAGCGCCGCCGCGAGTTCAGCGCCCCGCCAGGCTCAGCACCGCACGCCGCGTGCCGCCGTTGCCGACCGGCACCCCCTGCGTCTCCAGCGCGGCCTCCACGCCGGCAATCGCGCCGAGGATCATCGCCGGGTTGCAGTCGCCCAGGTGGCCGATGCGAAACGCGCGGCCGGCCAGCGGGCCCAGGCCACCGGCGATCGCGACCTGGAAACGCTCGCGGGCGACGGTGCGCAGCGCGTCGGTGTCGATGCCCGGGCTCACCGCGATGGTGGTCACCGACAGCGAGCGGCTGGTGGCCTCCTGCGCAAAGAAGTCCAGCGCACCACCTTCGCGCCAGCCTTCGACGGCGGCCTGCACCGCACCGGCCAGCTGCGCATGGCGTTGCCACACCGCTTCCAGGCCCTCGCTGAAGATCAGCCCCAGCGCGGCCTCCAGGCCCATCAACAGGTTCTGCGGCGCGGTGCCGCAGAACTTGCGGTACGACAGATCACTCTTGCGCCGCACCCAGTCCCAATAAAAGCGCGGCGAGGCATTGCGCTCGGCCACCGCGAAGGCCGCCGCGTTGACCGCGACGCAACCGACCCCGGGCGGGCACATCAGGCCTTTCTGCGACGCGCCCACCGCAACATCGACGCCCCACGCATCCATTGCAAAGGGCACCGCGCCGAGCGAGGCCACGACATCGGCCACCAGCAGCGCCGGGTGGCGTGCCGCGTCGATGGCGCTGCGCAGCGCGGCGATGTCGTTGGTGACGCCGCTGGCCGTGTCGGTGTGCACCGCGAACACGGCCTTGATGGCATGCGCCTTGTCGTCGCGCAAGGCCTGCTCCACCGCGCCGGCATCGATCGGCCAGCCCTCGCGCCAGGGCGTGCGAAGCACCTGGCGGCCACAGGCCTCGGTCTGCACCGCCCAGGATTCGCTGAAGTGGCCGGTGCCGGGCACCAGCACGCATTCGCCGATCGCGGCGAGGTTCTCGATCACCGCTTCCCAGGCGCCATGGCCGTTGGCGGCGTACAGGAAGACATCGGCCGCAGTGGTGCGCAGCAGGCGTTTCAGGCCGTTTTCGCAGGCCGCGATGGTGGCGTCGACCCGCGGGTCGGCCAGATCCATCGGCTGCGCGCTCATGGCATGCAGCACCGCGTCGGGCAAGGGTGTCGGGCCTGGGGCGTGCAGCAGGCGGCGGCCGGGGATGCGGGCGGGCGGGTGTGTCATGCGCGATGGTGGCCAGATGAGTTGCTGGCGATGGTAAGCCGGCCTACGCGGCACACTCCGACGGTTCGCCATTCCCGGGAAAGACCTTGAATTCATGAACACACCTGAACTCCTGATCGATGGCGCCGTTGCCACCATCCGCTTGCGCCGGCCGGAACAGGCCAATCGCCTGGGTCCCGACGACCTGGCGCAGCTGTCCGAGCACATCGCAACGGTGAACGCCACCGAAGCCGTGCTGGTGCTGCGGCTGCTGGCCAGCGGCAAATCCTTCTGCAGCGGCTACGACATCGGCAGTCTGGCCGGCGACCGCGCCCTGGTTTTCGACGAGGTGGTCAACGCGCTGGAAGACGCGCGGCCGGTGACGCTGGCGCTGCTGCAGGGCGGCGTCTACGGCGGCGCCACCGATCTGGCGCTGGCCTGCGACTTCCGCCTCGGCGTGCCGGGCATCGAGATGTTCATGCCGGCCGCGCGGCTGGGCCTGCACTTCTACCAGCGTGGGCTGGAACGCTACGTCAGCCGCCTGGGCCTGGACACCGCCAAGCGCCTGCTGCTGACCGCCGAGCGCATCGATGCCGGCGAGATGAAGGCGATCGGTTTTCTCACGCACCTGGTGGCCGCCGAAGCCTTGCAGTCCACCGCCGAGGGTCTGACGAAGACGCTCACCAGCATGGCCCCGCTGGCCGTGCTGGGCATGAAGAAGCACCTGAACCGCATCGCGACCAGTCGGCTGGATGGGGACGAGTTCAATCGCGACATGCTGCGAGCCGCCCAGTCGGCCGACTTCCAGGAAGGCCGCGCCTCCTGGGCCGAGAAGCGGCCACCGAAGTTCACCGGGCAGTAGCGCTGCCGCGCAGGCGCCACAGGCTCTCGCCGCTGTAGACCACCAGCCCGGCCCAGATCAGCGCAAAGCCGATGCCGCGCGCCGGATCGAAGGGCTCGTGGAACACGAAGATGCCGAGCAGGAAGCCGATGGTCGGCCCCAGGTACTGCAGCAGGCCCAGCGTGGCCAGCGTCACGCGCCGTGCGCCGGCCGCGAACAGCAGCAAGGGGATGGCGGTGCAGGGGCCGGCCAACAGCAACCAGGCATCGGTGGCCCCGTCGCCGCCCAGGAACGCCCCGTCGCCAAAGAATAGAAACCACAGCAGCAGCCCGACCGTCAGCGGCGCCAGCACCAGCGTCTCCAACGTCAGGCCTTCGATGGCGCCCAGCGTCGCGGTCTTGCGCAGCAGGCCATAGAGGCCGAAGCTCGCCGCCAGCACCAGCGAGATCCAGGGCAGCTGGCCGGCTCCCACCGTCAACCACAGCACGCCGGCCGCGGCCAGCGCCACGGAGGCCCATTGGCCGACCCGCGGCCGTTCGTGCAGCACCAGGCAGCCCAGCATCACGTTGACCAGCGGGTTGATGAAATAGCCCAGGCTGGCATCGATGACCCGCTCGTGGCTGACAGCCCACACGTACACCAGCCAATTGGCCGACAGCAGCAGTGCGCTGAGCATGAACACGCCCAGCACGCGCGGCTGGCGCAGCGCATCGCGCAGCCAGGCAAAACGCTTGAGCACCAGCAGCAGCCCCAGCATGAAGACCAGCGACCACACCGAGCGGTGAGCCACCACTTCCAGCGCGTTCACATGCGCGACCTGCTTGATGTAGAGCGGAAAGATGCCCCAGAGGATGTAGGCCAGGGCGGCGGCAAGGGGACCGTTGGTCATGCAGGGCGGCCGTGGCGGCCTTCGGGTGCACAGGGCTGCGCATTGTCGCGATCAGGGGCCGTCCCTGTCGGTCTTTCCCTCGAGGTAGAACCAGCGTCCGGCTTCGCGCACGAAGTGGCTGGTTTCGTGCAGGCGGTGCGCGCGGCCACCGAGCTTGCTGCGCGCGACGAATTCGACCACCGCGCTGTCGGGCCCGGTGCTGGCGTGGCGGCGCACATCGAGGCCCAGCCAGCGCAGGCCGGGTTCAAAGTCGATCGTTGCCGGCCGGGTGCTGGCATGCCAGGTGGCCAGCAGGTAGTCAGCCCGTTGCAGCACGTAGGCGCTGTAGCGTGACCGCATCAGCGCCTGCGCATCGGGCGCCTGCAACTGCAGCGGGCCGTCATGCCAGCGGCCGCAGCAATCGGAGTAGGCGGCGGGCAGGCCGCGACTGCCGTGGGCGTCTTGCCGGCCGCAGGGGCAGGGTGATGCTGCCGGGCGCGGTTCAGGCAAGGGACATCTCCCAGATCTCGCCGACCAGGTCGTGGCCGAAGCTGTGGTGCGGCTCGGTGCCGATCAGTTGATAGCCCTCGCGGCGGTAGATCGCACGGGCCGCCAGCAGCTTGCTCTGTGTCCACAGCCGCAGTTTCTGATAGCCGGCGCGGCGCGCGAACTGCGTGCATTCGGCAACCAGCCGGGCCCCCAGCCCCAGCCCGCGCGCCGCGGGTTCCACCAGCAACAGGCGCAACTGGCCGACGCCGGCTTCGGGCTCGCCAGTGGCCTCGTCACGCGCCTGCACCAGGAATACGCAGCCGATGTTCTCGGCCTGGCCGGCCGCGCCGGGGCGTTCGGCGATCCAGCAGGCTTCGCGCCGCGCATCGAAGCGGTCGATGAACTGCGCGGCGATGTGCGCGACGAGCGCTTCGAAGCCGATGTCCCACTGGAACTCGTCGGCATACAGCGCGCCGTGGCGGGCGATGACCCAGCCGATGTCGCCCGGCCGGTGCGCCCGCAAGGCGTAGGGCGGGCGCTCGCTGCGGCGGGCGCCGAGCAGGTCTTCGATGGTCTGCATCGCGGCCAGCAGCCGCGGCTGGTCGACCGCCGGCACACTCGCCAGCACCTGCGCCATCTGCGCCTGCGAGCCGGCGTCCACCGGCGCGAAGGCGCGGCGGCCGGCGGCGCTGAGCGTCAACAGCTGCTGCCGCCCATCGGTGGGCGAGGGCTGCAGGCGCAGCAGCTTGCGCAACTTCATCGCCTTCAGCAGCCGGCTCAGGTAGCCGGGGTCCAGGTCCAGCGTGCGGGCCAGCGTGGCTGCGCTCAGGCCCGGCTGGTCGGCTGGCAGGTGGGACAACTCCCACAGCACCCGTGACTCGGCCAGCGTGAAGCTGCCGCCTTGCAGGCGCTCATGCAGCACGCCGATGCGCTGGGTGTAGAAACGATTGAAGCCACGCAGCGCGGCCACACGGGCGGGGTCGATGTTCGGTTCGGCCATCGGCGCATTGTCAACAGAAAGATTGCCAAAAGCAACCAGTTGCCTGCCGCCGCGCGCCGCTAAACTGCGCCGACCCCGCAACCGCAGGAGACAGCGCATGCTCGACCCGCAAGCCCAGGCCTTGATCCAGCTGATCGCCGAACGCGGCCTGCCGCCCACGCACCTGCTGACGCCGCAGGAGGCGCGCCAGGTCTACCGCGAGCGCCGCTACTTCACGCAACCTGCGCCGCCGGCGATGGCCGAGCTGCGCGAGCTGCAGGCGCCGGGGCCCTTGGGGCCGATTCCGCTGCGCCTGTACCGCCCCGAAGGCGTGGCCGTGCCGGCGCCGGTG
>NZ_DATILJ010000320.1:0-5014 GCF_035476535.1 Aquabacterium sp. | reverse complement strand
GACGCGGTGGTCGTAGCTCAGCGACAGCGGCAGCACGCGGCGGCTGCGAGGCTGTCCGTCGACCAGGCTCAGCCGCTCGGCCGTGCGTGTCACGCCCAGGATGGCCAGCTCGGGCGCGTTGATGATCGGTGTGAAGGCGGTGCCGCCGATACCGCCCAGCGAGCTGATCGTGAAGCAGCCGCCGGACATCTCGCTCATCGGCAGGCCCTTGCCGCGCGCGCGTTCGGCCTTGTCAGCCAGCTCGGCGGCCAGCTCAGGGATTGTTTTGCGATCGCAGTCGCGGATCACCGGCACCACCAGCCCGTTCGGGGTTTCCACGGCCACGCCGATGTGGAAGTAGCGTTTGAGCACCAGCGTATCGCCGACCAGCGAGGCGTTGAAGCGGGGCAGGGCGCGCAACGCGTGCACAGCCGCCTTGATCAGCAGCGGCACCAGACTGAGCTTGCCGCCCTGTTCCTGCGCGAGTTGCTGGCGCAGCGCTTCGGCCGCATCGATGTCGGCCTCGTCGTGGTGGGTGACGTGCGGGATCTGCGCCCAGTTGCGCGACAGGAACGACGCCGCCATCTTCTGGTGGCGCGACAGCGGCACCGATTCCACCGCGCCGAACTGTGCGAAGTCGACCACCGGCATCGGCGGCAGATTCGCCGGCCAGGCGATGGTGGGCGTGATGGTGGGCGGGTTCTGACTCATCACGCGATCTCGCCGATCACCGTGCCGACTTCATACACCTCGCCGGCCGGCTTGAGGATCTTCACGATGCCTGCCGTTGGCGCGTCGATCTCCTGCACCGACTTCTCGCTCTCCAGCGCGTACAGCGGGTCACCCTTGGCGACGGTGGCACCGTCGGCCACCATCCATTCGACGAGATTGGCTTCGTTGACCGAGAAGCCGAGTTTGGGCAGCAGGATCTGCATGGAAGGTATCCAGTGAATCAGGCCAGCGTTTGAAGAATGGCGGCGCTGATGCGCTCCGCCGTGGGCAGGTAGGCCGCCTCCAGCGCTTTCGAGAAAGGCACCGGCGAACGCGCTGCACCAACACGGCCGACAGGGGCCAGCAACTGGCCGAACAAGTCCTGCTGCAGCCGCGCGGCGATTTCCGCGCCGACGCCGAAGTCGACCTGGGCCTCGTGCGCCACCACCGCACGCCGCGTCTTCGCCACTGAGGCGCGCAGCGTGTCCATGTCCAGCGGAGAGATGCTGCGCAGGTCGATCACCTCGACCGAGATGTCGCGCTTGGCCAGCTCATCCGCGACGGCATTCACTTCCAGCATCGTGCGGCTGTAGCTGATCACGGTGACATCGCGGCCTTCACGCACGACCTTGGCCTTGCCGATGGGCACACGCGTGCCGGGCACCGGCGGCGCGCCGGGCACGAAGTACAGCGGCAGGTTCTCGATGAACAGGCAGGGGTCGTCGTCGAAGATGCACGACAGCATCAGGCCGTAGGCATCGGCCGGGGTCGACGGCGCCACCACCTTCATGCCGGCGGTGTGCGCGAACCAGCTTTCCAGGTAGTCGGCATGCTGGCCGCCGGTGCCGAATCCCGCGCCGGTGGCCGTGCGCACGGTGAGCGGCACATGGGTCTGGCCACCGGTCATGAAGCGCAGCTTGGCGGCGTGGTTGACCAACTGGTCCATGCCGACGGTCATGAAATTCATCAGCATGATTTCGGCCACCGGCCGCATGCCGCCCAGCGCCGCGCCAACGGCCGCACCCATGATGGCCTGCTCGGCGATTGGCGTCGATTTCACGCGCTCGGTTCCGTACTTGGCCGACAGCCCGGCGGTGCACTTGAAGACACCGCCGCCTTGCTTGTCGGCAATGTCCTCGCCCAGCGCCAGCACCGTAGCGTCCTGTTCCATCGCGTGGTCCAGCGCCAGGTTGATGGCCTGGATCATGTTGATCGTCTTCGGTGTGCTGCTCATGCTGCGATCTCCGTGGCGAGAACGTCCCGCTCAAGTTCCGAGGTGTCGGGGAAGGGGCTGTCCAGTCCGAACTGAACGGCGCGCTCGAAGGCTTCGACGTTGTGGCGTTCGATGTCGGACAGCGCCGCATCGCTGGCGTGGCCTTCAGCGATCAGCCAGGCGCGCAGGCGCGGCAGCGGATCGGCGGCCATGGCCTGCGCCATCTCGTCCTTGCCGATGTAGTGGCTGTCGTCGCCCAGCAGATGGCCGCGGAAGCGGAAGGTCTTGGCGTCCAAAAGCGTCGGCCCGTCGCCGGCGCGTGCGCGGTCGATCGCCAGCTTGGCGGCGGACCACATCGCCACCGCATCGTTGCCATCAACCTCGACGCCGCGCATGCCGTAGGCCACGGCCCGGTCGGCGATCGTGCGCGACGAGGTGCCGAGTTCGAACTTGGTGTGCTCGGCATAGCCATTGTTCTGGCAGACGAAGACGACAGGCAGCTTCCACAGCGAAGCGAGGTTCAGCGCTTCGTGGAAGGCGCCGATGTTGGTGGCGCCGTCGCCGAAGTTGCACACCGTGACCTGGCCGGTTTTCTTCAGCTGCGCGGCCCAGGCCAGGCCGTTCGCGATGGGCAGGCCCGAGCCCACCACGCCGGTGGTGACCGGCAGCCCCGAGGCCACGTGCGTGATGTGCATCGGCCCGCCCTTGCCCTTGCAGGTGCCGGTGGCCTTGCCCATGAACTCGGCGACGAAGGGCTCGAGAGGAATGCCTTTGGCCAGCTGGTCGTGGATGCCGCGGTAGGTGGTGACCACCACGTCGCTGGGTCGCAGGTTCACCGAGATCGCCGCCGGGATCAGCTCCTGGCCGCGCGGCGAGTAGTAGGGCGAGGCGATCTGCCCGGCTTTGATCAGCTCGATGAAGCGGTCGTCGGCCTGCTTGATCAGCGTGGCGATGCGGTAGATCTCCAGCAGGGTCTCGCGGCTTGGGGTGGTTGTCTCGCTGAGGGGCGTCATGGTGAGGGCGGTCATGGGGGTCACCTTGTTTCCAATCCGGCATGCCACGCAGATGCGGTGAACCGGGTGTTTAATTACAGACAAGCTTGTTTGTTTTTTTGACTATAGCAAGCTGATCTGGATTGGCGCCCAGGGTTTGTCCGTAAGTGCGCGGGATTTCGCGCCGGCGTGCGGCGTTTCGTGCGTCTTCGCCTTCGACGACACGACTTTGCATTTCGCTACCTTGCTGCGTGGCATGGCGCACAGACGTCGCGATCCCAGGGCGCGCACCGTGATGGCGATGGACCGGCATGGGTGCCGACGTCAACCGAACACAACCATCCAGGGGAACTGAACCATGACACGCAAGATGCAAGCCGCCGTCGTCGAACAATTTGGCAAGCCGCTGGTGCTGCGCGAGTGGGATGTTCCCTCGCCGGGCGCGGGCCAGATCCTGGTCAGGACCGAAGCCTGCGGCGTGTGCCACACGGATCTGCATGCCGCGCGCGGCGACTGGCCGGTCAAGCCCACGCCGCCGTTCATTCCGGGCCACGAGGGCATCGGGCGCGTGGCCGCCGTCGGCACGGGTGTCACGGCCGTGAAAGAGGGCGACCGGGTCGGCGTGCCCTGGTTGTACTCGGCCTGTGGCCACTGCGAATACTGCCTATCCGCATTCGAGACCGTGTGCGCATCGGCGCAGTTCGGCGGCTACACGAAGAACGGCGGCTTTGCCGAGTTCATCGTCGCCGATCCCAATTACGTGGCGCACATCCCTGCCGGGCTGCCTGCCAACGAGGCCGCGCCGATCATCTGCGCCGGCATCACCACGTACAAGGGCATCAAGGAAACAGCCGCCAGGCCGGGCGAGTGGATCGCCATCTCGGGTGCGGGCGGGCTGGGCCACCTGGCGATCCAGTACGCCAAGGCGATGGGCCTGCATGTCTGCGCGGTCGACATCGATGAGGGCAAGCTCGCGCATGCCACGCGACTGGGTGCCGACGTAGTGGTCAATGCCAAGGTCGGCGACCCGGCCGAAGCCGTGAAGAAAGCGACCGACGGAGGCGCGCATGGTGTGCTGATCACGGCCCCTTCGCTCGGCGCCTTCAACCAGGGGGTCGCGATGACCCGCAAACGCGGCACCTGCGTGCTGGTGGGCCTGCCGCCGGGGGAATTCCCGTTGCCGCTGTTCGATGTGGTGGCCAACTGCATCACCATCCGCGGCTCCTTCGTCGGCACGCGCCGCGACATGGCCGAAGCGCTGGCCTTCGCCGCCGAGGGCAAGGTCAAGGCCGTCATCGAGCTGCAGCCGCTGTCGGCCATCAACCACGTGTTCGAGCGCCTGGAGCGGGGCGAGGTGCCGTCGCGCGTCGTGCTCGAGTT
Organism: Aquabacterium sp.; assembly: GCF_035476535.1. Classification (GTDB taxonomy): domain Bacteria; phylum Pseudomonadota; class Gammaproteobacteria; order Burkholderiales; family Burkholderiaceae_C; genus Pseudaquabacterium. The sequence goes on along the minus strand of NZ_DATILJ010000320.1, from coordinate 739 downwards.
TTCGAGCCACTGAAAGCCCGCCGCCACGCGCCGCAGCCTGGCGCCCAGGATCGCGCGGTGTCCGGATCGCGCCGTCGTCACACCCTCATCCGGACAGAGGCAAGCCACCATGCTGTACGCACACCCGCATACCCCCGGCGCCAAGATCGACTTCAAGCCGGCCTACGACAACTTCATCAACGGCAAGTTCGTGCCGCCGGTGAAGGGCCAGTACTTCGACGTCATCACGCCGATCACCGGCAAGCCGTTCACCAAGGCAGCGCGATCGGGCGCCGAGGACATCGAACTGGCGCTGGACGCCGCCCACGCCGCCGCCGACGCATGGGGCCGCACCGCGCCCGCCGATCGTGCCAACGTGCTGCTGAAGATTGCCGACCGCCTGGAGCGGAACCTTGAGTTGCTGGCCTATGCCGAGACAGTGGACAACGGCAAGCCGATCCGCGAGACGCTGAACGCCGACATACCGCTCACCATCGATCACTTCCGCTACTTTGCCGGCTGCCTGCGGGCGCAGGAAGGCGGGTTAAGCCAGATCGACGAGAACACCGTCGCCTATCACTTTCATGAGCCGCTGGGCGTGGTCGGGCTGATCATCCCGTGGAACTTTCCGATCCTGATGGCGGCCTGGAAGCTGGCGCCTGCGATCGCCGCGGGCAACTGCGTGGTGCTCAAGCCCGCGGAGTCCACGCCCGTCAGCATCCTGGTGCTGGCCGAGCTGATTGCCGACCTGCTGCCGCCG
>NZ_DATILJ010000319.1:0-17680 GCF_035476535.1 Aquabacterium sp. | reverse complement strand
CATCGACATCATCCATGAACTGCAGTCCTATGGCGTCGAAGTCTGCGTCACCGATCCACAGGCTGAAGCCGACGAAGCGATGCACGAGTACGGCGTGAACCTGCTGTCGTGGGACGCGCTGCCGCGCGCCGATGCGATCGTGGCTGCAGTGGCCCACAAGGAATATGCCGGGCTCACCTGCGAGGACTTCGCGAAAAAGTTGATCAAGGGTGGCGCGTTCATCGACGTGAAGGCGGCGTTCGACCCGGGCACTTTGCAGGCTGCCGGATATCGGGTGTGGCGCCTGTAGAGGCGGTGGGCGCTCGGCCGCTGGTCGTGCATGTGGTCTATCGATTCGACACGGGTGGGCTCGAGAACGGCGTCGTCAACCTGATCAACCACATGCCGGTCGGCGCCTACGAGCACGTGGTGCTGGCCTTGACCGAGGTCACCGGCTTCAGCCGCCGTGTCCGGCGCGACGACGTGCGCTTCATCGCGCTGAACAAGCCGCCCGGCCACGCGCTGCGGCTCTATCCGCGCCTGTACCGTCTGTTCCGCAGCTTGAAACCGGCGATCGTGCACACCCGCAACCTGGCCGCGCTGGAGTGCGTGCTGCCGGCCTGGGCCGCAGGCGTGCCGGTGCGCATCCACGGTGAGCATGGGCGGGACGTCGGCGATCTCGATGGCAACAATCGCCGCTACCAGTGGCTGCGACGGGCCTACCGGCCGTGGGTCAGTCACTACATCGCGCTGTCGACCGATCTGGCGCACTACTTGCGCGACAAGGTCCATGTGCCGGCCGCCGCGATGAGCCAGATCTACAACGGCGTCGACACCGAGCGATTCCGGCCCGCGACCGGGCTCCGGCCGGACCTTGACGGCTGCCCGTTTTCGCCCGACGAGCACTGGCTGATCGGCACTGTCGGCCGCATGCAGCAGGTCAAGGATCAGCCGACGCTGGCGCGTGCGTTTGTCCAGGCGCTGCAGCAGCAGCCCGACTTGCGGCAGCGCCTGCGCCTGGTGATGATTGGCGGCGGCCCGCTGCTGGAGACGGTGCGCTCCATCGTCGGCGAAGCCGGCATGGCCGAGCTGTGCTGGCTGCCCGGCGAGCGCAGCGATGTGGCAGAAGTCATGCGGGGCTTGAGTTGTTTCGTGCTGCCGTCTTTGGCCGAAGGGATCTCCAATACCATCCTGGAGGCGATGGCCAGCGGCTTGGCCGTCATCGCCACCCAGGTGGGCGGCAACGCCGAGCTGGTGTCCCAGGGGTCCACGGGTTGGGTCGTGCCGCCGGCCGATGCGAGTGCCATGGCGCAGGCCATCGTGCAGCTGGCGCAAGATCCGGATTCGGCCGCTGCGATGGGTCGTGCCGGACGCAGCGCGGCCGAACGACAATTCAGCATGCAGGCCATGGTGGCGAGCTACCAGGCCGTCTACGACCAGCAGTTGCGCCACAGGCGCATTCATCACCGGACGAGCTGACAACCATGTGCGGAATCACAGGCCTTTTCGACACCCGTGGGCAGCGCGCCATCGACCGCAGCGTGCTGCAACGCATGAACGACTCGCAGCACCACCGCGGACCGGACGAGGGCAGCCTGCATCTCGAGCCGGGCCTCGGGCTGGGCCATCGGCGCCTGTCGATCATCGACATCGCCACCGGCCAGCAACCGCTGTTCAACGAGGACGGTTCGGTGGTGGTGGTGTTCAACGGCGAGATCTACAACTACCAGTCGCTGATCCCGGAGCTGCAGGCGCTCGGCCATGTGTTCCACACCAAGAGCGACACCGAAGTCATCGTGCACGCCTGGGAGTCGTGGGGCGAAGACTGCGTCAAGCGCTTTCGCGGCATGTTCGCGTTCGCGCTGTGGGATCGCAATCGCCAGACCTTCTTCATGGCGCGCGACCGGCTGGCCGTCAAGCCGATGTTCTATGCCGTGCTCGACGACGGCATGCTGTTGTTCGGATCGGAGCTGAAGTCGCTGCTCGCCCATGGCGGATTGAAGCGCGACATCGACCCGCTGGCGGTCGAAGAATACTTTGCGCTCGGTTATGTGGCCGAACCCCGCACGATCTTCACGCAGGCCCTCAAGCTGCCGCCGGCGCACACGCTGTGCTGGCGCCGTGGCGAGCCGATGCCGCAGCCCAAGGCTTACTGGGACGTGCGCTTCAGCCTGGACAACCCGATCGGCGCCGAAGAAGCCTGCGCGGAGTTGCGCCAGCGCCTTGAAGAGTCGGTCAGGCTGCGTCTGATCGCCGAAGTGCCGCTCGGCGCCTTCCTGTCCGGCGGCGTCGATTCGAGCGCGGTGGTCGCGATGATGGCCGGTGTCTCCAGCGAGCCGGTCAACACCTGTTCGATCGGCTTCGACGACCCGGCCTTCAACGAGTCGGCCTTTGCGCAGACGGTGGCCGACCGCTACAAGACGAACCACTTCGTCGAGACCGTCAAGAGCGACGACTTCGACCTGATCGACACGCTGGCGCGTCTGTACGACGAGCCCTATGCCGACAGTTCGGCGATCCCCACCTACCGCGTCTGCCAACTCGCGCGCAAGCGTGTGACGGTGGCGCTGTCCGGCGATGGCGGCGACGAGAGCTTCGGCGGCTATCGGCGTTATCGCCTGCACTTGATGGAAGAGCGCATGCGCTCGGCGCTGCCGCCCACGCTGCGCCGCCCGCTGTTCGGCCTGCTCGGCAAGGTCTACCCCAAGGCCGACTGGGCGCCGCGCATGTTCCGCGCCAAGACCACCTTCGAAGGCATGGCGCGCAGTTCGGTCGAGGCGTATTTCCATTCGGTCTCGATCCTGCGGGATCCGATGCGGGACGAACTGTTCAGCCCGAAGTTCAAGTCCGCGCTGGCGGGCTACAACGCGCAGCAGGTGTTCGAGCGACATGCCGCGCAGGCCGGCACCGAAGACCCGCTGGCGCTGATCCAGTACCTGGACCTGAAGACCTACCTGGTCGGCGACATCAACACCAAGGTCGACCGCGCCAGCATGGCGCATTCGCTCGAAGTGCGCGAGCCGCTGATGGATCACGAACTGGTCGAATGGCTGGCCACGCTGCCCTCGTCGCTGAAAGTTCGCGGCCAGGAAGGCAAGTACCTGCTGAAGAAAGCGATGGAGCCCAAGCTGCCCGATGACATCCTGTACCGGCCGAAGATGGGCTTTGCCGTGCCGCTGGCGCGCTGGTTCCGCGGCCCCTTGAAGCAGCGTGTGCGCGACGCCGTGCTGGGCCCGCGCCTGGCCGCCACCGGTTGGTTCAACCCGGCCTACCTGACTCACCTGGTCGAAGCCCACCAGTCGGGCGCGCGCGACTACAGCGCATCGCTGTGGACGCTGCTGATGTTCGAAGCCTTCCTGCGCAACGTGGTCGATGGCGCCGTGGCACCGTCGCCCACCGAGCCGGCGGACATGGTGATGGCGTGATGGGCTTGCGTGTCCTTCATGTGCTGGACCACTCGATCCCGCTGCACAGTGGCTACACCTTTCGCACGCTGTCGATCCTGCGCGAACAGCGCCGGCTCGGCTGGTCGACGAGCCACATCACCAGCCCCAAGCACAGCGCGACGAGCGAACTCGAAGAGACGGTAGACGGCTGGCATTTCTACCGGACGCCGGCGGCGGTGGGCAAGGCCCCGTCGTTGCCGGGCCTGGGTGAGCTGGCGCTGATGCGGCAGCTGGAGAACCGCCTGCTCGACGTGGCTGGCCGCGTCAAGCCGCATCTGCTGCACGTGCATTCGCCGGTGCTCAACGCGCTGCCCGCGCTGCGCGTCGGCCGGCGCCTGAACATCCCCGTGGTCTACGAGGTGCGCGCATTCTGGGAAGACGGTGCGGTTGACCATGGCACAACGCGGGAAGGCAGTCTGCGCTATTGGCTGTCGCGCCGCATGGAGACCTACGCGTTGCGCCGCGTCGCGCATGTGTTCACCATCTGCGAAGGGCTGCGCAGCGACATCGTCGCGCGCGGCGGCATCGACCCGACCAAGGTCACGGTGATTCCCAACGCGGTCGACATCGAGTCCTTCGAACCCGGCGGCCAGCCCGACCCGGCGCTGCAGGCGCGTTACGGCCTGGAGGGCAAGACGGTCATCGGATTCATCGGCTCGTTCTACGGCTACGAAGGCCTGGACCTGCTGCTCGATGCGGCGGCGCTGCTGCTGCAGCGCGATCCCGGCGTGCGGCTGCTGCTGGTCGGCGGCGGCAAGCAGGAAGCGGCGTTGAAGGCGCAAGCCAAGCGCCTGGGGCTGGAGGACAAGGTCATCTTTGTCGGCCGCGTCCCCCATGCCGAGGTGCAGCGCTACTACGATCTGATCGACGTGCTGGCCTACCCGCGCCGTTCGATGCGGCTGACGGAGCTGGTGACGCCGCTCAAGCCACTGGAGGCGATGGCGCAAGGCCGCTTGTTCGTGGCGTCCGATGTGGGCGGCCACCGCGAGCTGATCCGCCACCGCGACAACGGCTGGCTGTTCAAGGCCGACAGCGCGCAGGCGCTGGCCGACGCGCTGGCCGAACTGCTGGCTCAGCGGGCGATATGGCCTCAGCTGCGTGCGGCCGGGCGGCACTACGTCGAGACCGAGCGCAACTGGCGCAATTCGGTCGCGCGCTACCCCGCACCTTACGCGGCACTCGTGCCGGCTCCGGGGTGATGGGCTTCACAAGTCTTCGCATCGGGCTGGTCGGCCCGCTGCCGCCGCCCGCCGGCGGCATGGCCAACCAGACGCGACAACTCGCCGAACTGCTGCGTGCGGATGGTGCAGCTGTCAGCGTGGTTCAGTCCAACGCCCCTTACCGGCCGGCCTGGGCAGCGCAGTTGCCGGGCGTGCGCGCGCTCTTTCGGCTGATTCCTTTCCTGGTTGCGCTGTGGCGTGCGGCGGGCCGCAGCGATGTCTTCCATGTGATGGCCAACTCGGGCTGGGCCTGGCACCTGTTCGCCGCGCCGGCGATCTGGATCGCCGCGCTGCGGCGCGTGCCGGTGGTCGTCAACTACCGGGGGGGAGAGGCCGGCGCCTTTCTCGCGCGTTCGCAGAAACTGGTGCGCTGGACGATGCGGCGTGCTGCGCGGCTGGTCGTGCCTTCGGGCTTCCTGGAGCAGGTGTTCGGCAGTCATGGCATGGCCTCGCAGGTGCTGCCGAACATCGTCGACCTGGCGCGCTTCAGGCCTGGCCAGCGGCCGGCCGGCGACGCACCGCGCCTGCTGGTGGCACGCAACCTGGAAGCGCTGTACGACAACGAGACCGCCATCCGGGCGCTGGTGATCGTGCGCGAGCGCCACCCCGCCGCCACGCTCACATTGGCCGGCAGCGGTCCCGAGGAAGCGCGCCTGCGCCGGCTGGCCGAAGAGCTCGGGCTGGCCGCCGGCGTTCGCTTCGCCGGCCGCCTGAACCCCGACCAGATGGCCGAGGCCTATCGCGACAGCGATATAGCGCTCAACCCGAGCCTGGCTGACAACATGCCGAACTCGCTGCTCGAATCGATGGCCAGCGGCGTGCCGGTCGTCAGCACCGATGTCGGCGGCGTGCCGTTCATGGTGCGCCACGAGAGCACGGCGCTGCTGGTGCCGGTGCGCGACCCGGCGGCAATGGCCGCCGCGGTGATTCGCCTGCTCGCCGATGACGCGTTGCGCCAGCGCCTGGCCCGCGCGGGCCTCGACGAGGTTCAGCGCTACACCTGGAGCCGGGTCGCCCCGCTGCTGTCCGAAATCTACCGCTCGGCGATGGCCTGACGCGCCGCCTGCCGACCACGCCGATGTACACCCGTTTCGCTTCTTCGTTCCTGTTCCCGCTGCACGAGCGACTCAAAGGCCACGACAGCGTCGCCGTGCGTCGCCGCATGGAAAAAACCCAATGGCTGGGTGCTGAGCAGCTGGATGAACTGCGCGTCGCGCGCCTGCGCTCGCTGCTGCAGGACATCGGAGACCATGTCCCGTACTACCGCGACCTCTTCCGCCAGCAAGGCTTCGACCCGTCCGGCGTGCAGCGCATCCAGGACCTGCAGGCGCTGCCGTTCCTGACCAAGGCCGTCATCCGTGGCCAGGGGGATGCGCTCAAGCATGCCGCGGCCCGACGGCTGGTGCGGCTGAACACCGGTGGCTCGTCCGGCGAGCCGCTGATCTTCTACATCGGCAACGAACGCGTCAGCCACGACGTCGCCGCCAAGTGGCGCGCCACGCGCTGGTGGGGAGTGGACATCGGCGACCCCGAGATGGTGGTCTGGGGCTCGCCGATCGAGCTGGGCGCCCAGGACCGGGTGCGCCGCGTGCGCGACGCGCTGCTGCGCACGGAACTGCTGTCGGCCTTCGAGATGAGCGAAGAGAGGCTCGACGGTTTCGTTGCCGCGATCCGTCGCCGCCGGCCGCGCATGCTGTTCGGCTATCCGTCGGCGCTGGCGCACATCGCGCGCCATGCCGAGAAGCGCGGTGTGCGCCTCGACGACCTGGGCGTGCGCGTCGTCTTCGTCACCAGCGAGCGGCTGTACGACGACCAGCGCCGCAGCATCTCGCGTGCCTTCGGCTGCAGCGTGGCCAACGGCTACGGCGGCCGCGACGCGGGTTTCATCGCGCATGAGTGCCCGGCAGGCGGCATGCACCTGACGGCCGAGGACGTGATCGTCGAGCTGGTCGATGCCAAGGGCCAGCCGGTGCCCCACGGCAGCCCGGGCGAAGTGGTCGTCACGCACCTGGCGACGCGCGACTTTCCGTTCGTGCGCTACCGCACCGGCGATGTCGCGACATTCGCCACCCGCAGCTGCAGTTGCGGCCGTGGCCTGCCGCTGTTGGAAGAAATCCAGGGTCGCACCACCGATTTCGTCGTCGCTGCCGACGGCACCGTGATGCACGGGCTGGCCCTCATCTACATCCTGCGTGACCTGCCCGGCCTGCAGGCCTTCAAGGTCGTGCAGGAGTCGCGCTTGTGCACCCGCGTGCAGATCGTCGCGGGCGAAGGCTTCGACGGTGCCCGCCACGGCGACATCGTGCGTGGCTTCAAGCGCCGGCTGGGCGAATCGGTGGATGTGGTGCTGGAAATGGTGGACCACATCCCGCCGGAGAAGTCCGGCAAGTTCCGCTACATCGTCAGCCACGTGGCGGGCACCGAGCCGGCGACCAGCGATGCTTGACGCGCTGTTGGACCCTCTGCTGAAACCGTTGCTCGGCGCGCTTTCTCCGGCGGGCGAGCGGGCCCGCCTGTCGGTGCTGATCTTCCACCGCGTGCTGCCTGAGCCGGACCCGCTGTTTCCCGAGGAGATCAGTGCCGCGCAGTTCGATGCGATCTGCGGCTGGCTCGCGGCCTGGTTCAACGTGCTGCCGCTGGACCAGGCGGTGGCGCGGTTGGATGCGGCATCGCTGCCACCGCGCGCGTTGGCGATCACCTTCGACGACGGTTATGCCGACAACCATGATGTGGCGCTGCCCATCCTGCAGCGCCACGGGCTCTGCGCGACCTTTTTCGTCGCCACCGGTTTCCTCGACGGCGGGCGCATGTGGAACGACACCGTCATCGAATCGCTGCGCCGCACGCCGCTGGCGCGCCTGGACCTCGATCGCCTGGCCTTGCCGCTGGGCGCGCATGACACGGCCACGCCGGCACAGCGCCGGCAGGCCATCGACACACTGATTGGCCGCATCAAGTACCTGGACATCGACGCGCGGCAGAACCTCGTCGATGACATCGCCGCCTGCGCGCAGGTGGCACCCCCCACCGACCTGATGATGAGCTCGCCACAAGTGCGCGCGATGCGCGCCGCCGGCATGGGCATCGGCGCACACACCGTGTCGCACCCGATCCTGGCGCGGCTGCAGCCCGATGCAGCGCGTGCGGAAATGAGGGCCAGCAAACAGGCGCTCGAGGCCTTGCTCGGCGAACCGGTGCGGCTGTTCGCCTACCCCAACGGCAAGCCCGGCGAGGACTATTCGCCGCAATCGGTGGCGCTGGCGCGCGAGCTCGGCTTCGAGGCGGCGGTGTCCACCGCATGGGGCGCGGCACGCCGGTCGACCGACCGTTTCCAGCTGCCGCGCTTCTCGCCCTGGGACCGCACCCGGGCACGCTTCGGCGCACGCCTGGCACACAACCTGTTCGCCCGATGACAGCGGCCATCGTGCAAGGGCCGCGGGCCTTGCGCCTGATCGAAGCCAACCATGGCACCTGGCGCGGCTGGGTGCGCTGCCTGCTCGGCGAAGCGGAGTACCTGACGGGCCGCCTGGACACCTGGCTCGCCCCGCCGCCGGCCACGGTGCAGCGCCTGGTTTTCGTCTGCCTGGGCAACATCAATCGCAGCGCCTTCGCGGCCGCGGTGGCGCAGTCGATGGGGGTCGACACGGTGTCGATCGGTTTGTCGACGACCACCGGTGCGCCCGCGAATCCCGTGGCGCTGCACTGCGCACAACGCCATGGCGTCGACCTCGGCGCACACCGGGCCACCGACATCACCGACCATCAGCCTCGGCCCGGCGACTTGCTGCTGGTGATGGAGGTGCGGCACGCGCGGCGCCTGGTTGCGGCCGGCTTCGCCAGCAACAGCATCGCGCTGCTCGGCCATTGGGCCTCGCCGCACCGCATTCACCTGCACGATCCGCACGGCCTGTCGGATGCCTACTTCGCCACCTGCTTCACGTTGATCGAGTCGGCGGTGCGCAACCTGGTGGCTGCCCGCAGGGGCCAGCTGCCGATGGGCGAGGCGCGGCGATGAATGTCTACCTGAGCTTCGATGTCGAGGTCTGGTGCAACGGCTGGTCCCAGCTCGATGAACGCTTTCCCGCGGCCTTTGAGCGCTATGTCTACGGCCGCTCGTCGCGCGGCGAGTACGCGCTGCCGAAGACGCTGGAAATCCTGCAGCGCAACGGCTTGCGGGGCGTGTTCTTCGTCGAGCCGCTGTTTGCCGCGCGTTTCGGGCAAAGCTACCTCGCGCGCATCGTCCGCATGATCGAGGCAGCCGGCCAGGACGTGCAGTTGCACCTGCACCCGGAATGGACCGACGAGATCAGGCCGCCCATCCTGGACGATGTGTCCGTCAAGCGCCAGCACCTGAGCTTCTACACGCCCGACGAGCAGACCGCCCTGATCCGCTTCGGCAAACAGTTGCTCGAAACCGAGACCGGTCGCCCGGTGAGCGCCTTCCGCGCCGGCAGCTTTGCCGCCAACGCCGGCACCTACGGCGCATTGCGCCGCAACGGCATCACCGTCGACAGCAGCATCAACGAAGCCTGGTCGGGCAGCGCTGCCGACATCGACGCCGGCCAGCGGTGCGCGCTGCCCGGCTTGATCGACGGTGTCGTGAGCTATCCGCTGACGGTGTTCCGCGACGGCTTCGGCCGGCTGCGCCCGGCCCAGGTCGGCGCCTGCAGCTTCGCCGAGATGCGCGCCGCCTTGTCGGGCGCAGCCGATCGCGGCCGCGAGCACTTCGTCATCGTGTCGCACAACTTCGAAATGCTGCGCCCGGGCAGCAGCGAGCCCGACAACATCGTCGTGCGCCGTTTCGAAACGCTGTGCGCATGGCTGTCCGCGCAGCGTGATCGTTTCCGCGTCGGCAGCTTTCCGCTGAGCACGGGCACGGCTGGCGCGGACCGGCCGGTGCGCCCGTCGGCCGGGCCCTGGGCCACCGGCTGGCGGTTCGCTGAACAGGCCTTGCGCCGGCTCTGAACCACGCGCATGAACCGAGCCTTCTCCATCTACCTGGACCTGGTGCGTTTCGGCGCCGCGTGTCTGGTGTACCTGTACCACTCCAACCAGCGCTGGCTGGTGGCCGATGTCCTGCCCTTCGCGCACTACGGGCACAGTTCGGTGATCGTGTTCTTCGTACTGTCGGGCTTCGTCATTGCCTACATCACCGACACCAAGGAACGCGACTGGATCAGCTACTCGGCCAGCCGCTTGTCGCGTGTGTATTCGGTGGTCTTGCCGGCCTTGGCGCTGACCCTGGTGCTCGATACCGTGGGGCGGCAATTGCTGCCCGCCGCTTACGGCGGCTACCCCTATGACCAGCTGGCGGTGCGCTCACTGGCCAGCCTGCTGATGCTCAACGAGCTTTGGTTCGTCTCGATCACCAGCCTGTCGAACGTGCCGTACTGGTCGATCACCTACGAGCTCTGGTATTACGTGCTGTTCGGCCTGGTGATGTTCTTGCCGCCTCGGTTGGCCATCGTGGCCGTGCTCGCAATGGCAGCCTTGCTCGGGCCGAAGATCCTGCTGCTGGCGCCGATCTGGTGGGCAGGCGTGCTGCTGTACCGCTGGCGCCGCCTGGACACGATGCCGCTGGCCCTGGCCTGGGCGCTCGTCTTTGGCTCCCTGGTGCTCATCGTGGGCTTGCATGCCATCGGCTGGTTCGATGCCGTGACGGCCTGGTTCAAGGCCTGGCTGGGCGCCGATCGGCACACGCAGCTCACGTTCTCGAAGTTCTTCGTCGGCGACTACGTGCTCGGCGTGCTGGTGTTCAGCAACTTTGCCGGGATGCGCCGCGTCGCACCGCAACTCGGTGCCTGGCTGCTGCGGGTCGAGCGCCCGGTTCGCTGGGTCGCCGGCTACACCTTCTCGCTGTACCTGTTGCATCAACCGCTGTTCCTGTTCTGGGGCGCGGTGCTGCGCGGAGACAACAGCGGCAAGGGCTTCTGGTGGTGCGTCACGCTGCTCACGGCGCTGTCGGTCGTCGGCATCGGCTACCTCACCGAAAACAAGCGGCACCTGCTGAAGGCGGCCATTGCGCGACGCCTGGCCGGCCTGCAGGACCTGATGCGAAGGAGGCAGCGTGAAGCCGGCGCCCAGTGAGGCTCAGGGCACGTGCATCGTGCTCGGCGTCGAATCGCAGATCGGACTGGCCATCGTGCGCGAGCTGGGTCGCGCCGGTGTGCGCGTCATCGCGGTCAGCCACGACGCCAAGGCCATCGGGTTGGCGTCACGCTTCGTTGCCGAGTCGCGCATCGTGGCCACGCCGCGCAGCCCGGCCATGCTGGCAGCGCTGCTCGAGCTGGGCCGCCGTCACGGCCCTTGCAGCCTGGTGACCGTGTCGGAGGCCAACATGGCCTGGCTCGCGACGCAGCGCCGCACGCTGGAGCCGACTTTGCGGCTGGCCTTGCCGCCTGACGACGCCTTCGCCGCGGCGCTGGACAAGGGGCGCACGCTGCAGGTGGCGGCGGCCCAGGGCATCGACGTGCCACGGACCGAGGAGCCGGCGTCGCTGGACGATCTGCAGCGCATCGCGGCGAGCTTTCCGTTTCCCGCGGTGCTGAAGTGGAAGGATCCGGGGGCCGTCGCCGCCGCGCTGGGCGCTGCCGGACTCGAACTCATGAAGGCCGAATACGTGTACTCGGCCGAAGAGTTGCTGGCCATCGGCAGGCGCTACGCGCCGATCGGCCAATGGCCGCTGGTGCAGCAGTATTGCGCCGGGCGTGGCCTGGGGCAGTTCTTCTTCCTGCGCGATGGCCAGGTGGTGCAGCGCTTCCAGCACCTGCGCATTGCCGAATGGCCGCCTGAAGGCGGCTTCTCCAGCGTGTGCGATGCCGTGCCGCTGGACCAGCATCGTGCGCTTCAGCAGCGTTCGATCGATTTGCTGCGCGCCATCGGTTGGGAAGGGGTCGCGATGGTCGAGTACCGCCTCGACCTCGCCACCGGACGCGCCGTGCTGATGGAGATCAACGGCCGCTTTTGGGGCAGTTTCCCGCTGGCCGCCCATGCCGGCGCCGGCTTCGCGCTGCTGGCGCATCGCAGCGCGATGGGCTGGCCGACGCCTGGCGTGCCACCGGCGCGTGACGATCTGCGATGCCGCATGGCGGCGACCGAACTCAAGCGCCTGCATCGCCTGTGGCTGCAGCCGTCGGCCATCAAGGACCGTCTGTTTCGTGTGCGCCGCCTGGCCGAGCTGGGCCGCTTCGTGGGCGACTTCCTGCGCCCGCGGGTGCGCTACTACGTCTGGTCGGCCGACGACCCTGCGCCGTTCTGGGCCGATCTGCGCAACCTGTTGCGCAAGGGCGCCTGACGCGAAGCGGCAGGTTGGGGGCGCGCTCAGTCGGTCAGGCGGTAGCCCGGTGCATGGCGCTGAAGCCATTGCTCCAGCATCATCAGGATCCAGATCATTTCGCCGTAGTAGCCGGGGTGCTCCTGCAGGCGTTGATCCACCAGTTGGCGGATGAAGGCGGGGCGCACGATGCCGCGTCCGGACAGGCTGGCCAGCGAGTCCTGAGCCAGCGCCATCAACGGTGCATGGCGCGTGAGCCAGACGCCGAAGGGCAGGCCGAAACCCTGTTTCTTCTTCGTGATGATCTCGTCGGGCAGGAAGCCGCGCAGCGCCTCCTTGAAGAACCAGCGCAGCTTCAGCCCCTTGAGCTTGTACGCCGCCGGCAGGCCGAGCGAAAAGTCGAGCAGGCGGTCGTCGAGCATCGGGTAGCGCACCTGCATGCCGGCCAGCCGCGCACTGCCGTTGACCTTGGGCAGGTCGCTCTCGGCCAGCGTGTAACGCCAGTCGTAGGCCAGCGTGCGGTTCAACTCGTCGCCGGCCCGGGCCAGGGCCCAGACCTCGCGCTGCTGTGCCGCCGGCGAACCCAAGTCGACGCGGGCCAGGAACCGGGGCTCCAGCACGTCGGCCGTGCCCAGGCGCAGCAGCAGGTTGTACATCTGAAGCCGGTCCGGCATCGGCACCTTGGCCTGCTCGACATAGCTCGAGCCCTTCTTCAGCAGCGGCACGCGGCTGGTCGCCGGCAGCTCGAACAAGGGCTGCACCAAGCTGCGTCGCAGCGAGGCCGGCACGTGCGCGTACCAGCCGAACACCCGTTGCTTGGCATAGCGGGAATTGCCGCCGAACAGCTCGTCGCCGCCGTCGCCCGCCAGCATGCGCGTGACGCCGTCCTGCCGGGCGCTCAGTGCGCAGTAGTAGGCGGGCAGGGCCGACGAATTGCCGAAGGGCTGGTCGTAGGAGCCGGCGACATCGGCAATGCTGCGCACCAGATCGGCCGGTGTCACGTAGTACTCGTGGTGCTCGGTGCCGAAGTGCTTCGCGGCGATGCGCGCGAACGCCATCTCGTCGTAGCCTTCTGCTTCGAAGCCGATCGAGTAGGTAGCGGCCGGCTTGCCCGTGGCTTCACGCACCATGCCGGCGACGGTGGAGCTGTCGGTGCCGCCGCTGAGGAAACAGGCGGCGGTGCTGCCGTCCAGTTGGGTCGCGACGGCCTCGCGCAGCAGCGTGCGGAACTCGGCCTTCAGCGCGTCGAACGACACTGGCCCGCGCGGTTCAGTGAATTCAGGCACCCAGTAAGGCGCCACCGTCAGCTGCCCGTTTTCATAAAGCGCGTAATGCCCGGGCGGCAGGCGGAACACGTTGCGGAAGATCGTGCGGGGCGAGGGGATGCAGTGGAAGTACAGGTAATCGAAGATCGCCTGCGGGTCGAGATCGCCATCGCCGAGTTGATCGGCGCGTTCGGCGAAATGCAGGCGTCCGTCGACGAGCCGATAGCACAGGCTGTGAATCGCGAAACGGTCGACTGCGAGAAACGTGCTGCCATTCACGCCGGTCAGCCCGACCGCGAAGCCATTCGTCGCGGCTGCTGCTGCGCGTGCCGGGCCCAACTGCTGCAGCGCATGGTGCCAGGCGGCGGCCGGGCCGTCCTGGCGCAGGATGTCAGCCAGCGGCTGGTCCGCGAAGCGGGGCTCGCCGGCGATCAAGGTGTCAGGATGCGGCATGGTTACCAGCAAAGCCCTTCGACGCGGGCCTGGATCGATGCTGGATCGGGCAGGTTCACCAGGTCGAATACCAGCTGATCGGCGCGGCACTGCTGCGCCAAGGCCTGTTGCACATCGGTGCCGCTCAGGCCGACCACCAGGACCTCGGCTTCGGCAATAACCTCGTCGATGCGCGGCCGCAGCAGTTGGCCAATGTGCGGCAGGTGCATTTCGATGTAGCGGCGGTTGGCACCCAGCAGTTGCGCCAGGTGGACCTCCGGGTCGTAGAACGAGAGCTGCATGCCCTTGCCGATCAGGTGTTCGGCCAGTGTCACCAGCGGGCTCTCGCGCAGGTCGTCGGTACCGGTCTTGAACGACAGGCCGACGAAGCCGATGCGGCGTTTGCCGGTGGCCAGGATCTTGCGCAGCGCCACTGCCAGGTGCGCCTGGTTCGACGCCAGGATGTTGGACAGCATCGGCAGCTCGACATCATGGTTGCGCGCCAGGTAGCTGGTGGCCCGCAGGTCCTTGGGCAGGCACGAGCCACCGAACGCAAAACCGGGCCGCAGGTAGGCCCGCGAGATGTTGAGCTGCGTGTCCTGGCAGACCAGGTCCATTACCTCGAACGGGTCGACGCCCAGTGCGTCGCACAGGCGCGCGGTCTCGTTGGCGAAAGTGATCTTGAGCGCGTGGAAGTTGTTGCAGCAGTACTTCATCATCTCGGCGGAGCGCACCGAGGTTTCGAGAAACTTGCAGGGCAGGTGACCGAACAGCGCGCGCAGCTTCTCGGTGGCCGCAGCGTGGTTGGCGCCGACCACAGTGAACGGTGGCTTGTCGTAGTCGCGTATCGACGAGCCTTCGCGCAGGAACTCGGGCTGGAAGCACAGGTGGAAGTCCACGCCGTCCTGGCGGCCGGATTCCGCCTCGATGATGGGGCGCAGCACGTTTTCCACGGTGCCCGGCACCAGCGTCGAGCGAAACACCACGACATGCGGAATGGTCTTGTCCGCCAGCGCACGGCCGATCTCGCGCGCCAGGCCCAGCACCGCGCCCTGGTCCTGGCTGCCGTTCGGCGCCGAGGGCGTGCCGACGCAGACCAGTGACAACTCGGAGTCGAGTACCGCTTGCCGCACATCGGCGCTGACGGTGACGTTGCCGGCAGCGGCCACGCGGGCCATCAGTTCGACCATGCCTTCTTCAACGACCGGGGTCTTGCCGGCCTTGATGAGGTCCAGCTTGGCGGTGTCGATATCGACGCCGATGACCTGATGGCCGTCCCGCGACAGGCAAGCCAGCGACACCGCGCCGACGTAACCCAGGCCGAATATGCTGATCTTCATGCAGTCCTTTCGATGACGGGCGCGAACGATTGGCGGCAACGCTCGATGATGGCGTCCAGCCGCTGCATTGAACGCGGCCAGGCGTGGTGGCTCAGCATGCGCTCACGGCCGGCCGCCGCCAGACGCTGACGCTCGGCGGGATTCTCGACGATGCGCAGGATCGCCTGTGTGATCTCTGCCGCAGAGTCGGCCACCAGCAGGTGTGATGGCGCTTCCGCATCGACACCCCCTGCGGCGACCCGGCTGGTCACGACCGGCACCCCCATCGCCATGGCCTCGAGGATCTTGTTCTGTGTGCCGCGGGCGATGGCCAGCGGCGCCACCATCAGCGCGGAACTGCGCACATGCGGCCGCACGTCGGGCACCGAACCGGTGACGGTGACGCCCGGGATCTGGCCCAGTGCGCGCATCTCGGGCGAGGGGTCGGCACCGACGATCAACAGCTTCATCTGGGGCCGGCTGGCCTTGAGCATCGGCCACACCTGCGCGCAGAAGCGCGACATGCACTCCTGATTCGGGTAGTAGTCCATGCGGCCGATGAAGCTGATCGTCTCCGCGTCATAGGGCGCGTCGACCGGGCTGAAGTAGTCGGCGTCGACGCCATTCGGAAACCAGTCGGTGGCGGCGCCGGTGCCATAGTCTTCAAGCGTTTGCCACTCGGCTCGCGTGGTGGCGGTGCACAGGTCGAAGCGGCGCGCCAGGCGCTTCTCGGCCCACAGCATCTTCGTGCCTTCGAGGCGGTAGCCCAGCGACAAGGGGAAGGGCTTGCGGTCCGCGTATTCGAGCCACTTCTGCGAATCCATGTCGCCGAAATCCAGGATCTTCGGGATGTCGGTGACATGCGCCACGTACTGGGCCACCGATGAACAGTGCACGAAGATCAGGTCCCAGTGCTGCTGACGCAACAAGCTTCGCACCCGGCGGGCCAAATCCGGCGAGTAGAAATAGCCCATCGAGGAGGGCGTGACCAGCGGCAGCCGCACGATCATGCGCGCCCACTGCATGGGTTCGCTGACCGCCCCCATCTCGAAGTGCGCGCAATGCGGCGCGATGCCACGCCCTTCATCGGCTTCGGCCGCCGAGCGCACCAGCGAACACACGGTCACGGCGTGGCCGCGCGCCGTCAGGTGCCGAATCATGTTGAAGGGGCGTATCTTCCCGCCGCGCTTGGGCGGGAACGGGAATCGATGGCAGAGGTACAGGATATTCATGTCGCAAGAGGCTGATGGCAGAGGCGACCCGCGCTGCAACAATAGTCGCCACTTCGTGCAACTTGGAGCGAACGATGCGAGTCGCCGTTTTCGGGGCCATTGGCGTGGCCATCGTCGCGTTGTTGATGGTGCTGGTCTACCAGAACCAGCGGCGGTTCCACAGGCCGCAGATCACCGCGCCCTACCATGCCGTCACCTTCACCAATGGCAGCGTGTTCTACGGTCGAATCGATCACCTGGGCACCGACCATCCTGTGCTGCGGGACGCGTTCAGCGTCGCCGGCGAAGCGGCGGTCGAGGCTGGGCGGCCACGCCTGTCGCTGGTGAAGCGCAAGAACGAGATCAATGGTGCCGACCACATCATCTTCCCCATCACGGCTGTGCTGTACATCGAGCCGGTGAGGCCCGATTCGATTGCCGGCCGTCTCATCGAACAGGCCAACAAGAATTAGGGCGCCGGTTTGCGGCAGACGTAGATCACCACATGCGGGCCGATCAGCGGTGCCGCGGGCGTGTTGGCCTTGTGGATGAGCTCGTCGACGACAAAGCCGCATTCTTCAAGGCAGCGCTGCGCGCTGGCGACGCTGTAGCCGTTCTGGACCGGCTGATGGATGGGCCGGAAGATCTTGCCGGCCAGCCAGCGCATCAGGCGCAGCGGCCGCGGGCGCGGGAACACGTATTCGGCAATCTTCTGCTGCAGGCTCTGCCATGCCGTCAGGTGCACGTGGATCAGCACCAGGTAGCGACCACCGGGTTCCAGCGCTCTGTAGATCTCCCGGGTCGCGGCCCGATCGTCGATGAAGTGTTCCATCACGCCGACGCTGGCGATGACATCGAAATACGCGTCTGCGAATGGCAGCTCTTCGCCGAGGGCGATGCACAGCTGCGCGTCGCTGTTGTGGCTGCGCGCGCGTTCCAGCGCCTGCACCGCGAGCTCGGTCCCGTGGCGTTCGCCGGCCTGCAGCGCGGCCAGCAGCACCCCTTCGCCGCAACCGATCTCCAGCAAGCGCCGGGGCGCATGGCGGCGCACCAGGCCGGCGAAGTAGGCGATGAACGCCGGTGACCGGCCCTGGTTCACCCAGACGCCGGTGTGCTGCGTGTAGATCGTCTCGTAGACATCGACGATGTCCGCCGCGGCCTCGAAGCGCGTGTCCTTGGACAGCAGCACCGGAATCCCCCGGGACGTCGCGTATTCGCGCGCGCAGCCGGCACATTTCAGATCGACGAGGGGGGCCTTGCAGGTCGGGCAAACGTACATGATCGGGCGTTGTTTTTGGCGAGCCGGGGTCGGCGGAGGCGCGGGGCCGGCAATGCGGCCGCCTGGCCAGTGGGCGAAACGGCGTAGTGTCGCTGCGCGGCGGTGACGAACGGGCGATTGTCAACGCGACAAGCCGGGCAAACCGTGGCGGATTTCGCCCTAGCGCCTGCCGTGACTTGATGCAGGTATCGGACAATGCCCCGTCGATCGGGCTGTGGTGCCCGGCATTTCGATGTGCGAGCGCGCGGCTCCGGCG
>NZ_DATILJ010000318.1:0-21683 GCF_035476535.1 Aquabacterium sp. | reverse complement strand
ATCGGCCATGCGTTGCAGACAGTGGCCGCGATGTCCTTCGCCGGCTGGGCGCAGATCGCCGTGGCCACCGCGCTGGCGATGGTGGCCGGCCTGGTGCCGGTGCGCATCCCGCGCTCGACCAACTCCTTCACCGCCGGCGAGATCTTCATCTTCCTGCTGCTGCTGATGAGCGGCCCGGCTGCCGCGGCGCTGGCTTCTGCCTGCGAAGCGCTGGTCGGCTCGTGGCGCAGTTCCAAGCGCTGGACCAGCCGCATCGCCAGCCCGGCGATGGCGGCGCTGGCGATGTTCGGTGCCGGCTCGCTGCTGCAGGCGGTGCTGCAGGCGCTGCAGCGCCACGGCCTGGCCTACGACGGGCTGCTGCTGCTGGCGGCGATCGCATTCGCCTTCGGTTACTTCATCATCAACACGCTGCTGGTGACGATGCTGCCGAGGCTCAAGCGCAACGAGCCGCTGAACCTGAGGATCTTCGTCGATTCCTTCGGCTGGCTGGGCATCGCCTATGCCGGCAATGCCTCGGTGGCGACCTTCCTGTTCCTGAGCTTCCGGCAATCGGGCATCGTCGTGGTCATCGCCGCGGTGCCGATCATCGTGATCCTGCTGACCACCGGGCACTATTTCTTCCGCCGCGAGGAGGCCGAAGAAGCGGTGCGCAAGGCGCGCGAGCAGCAGGCCATGCAGCGCCAGCAGCTGGAGAACGCGCGCCACGCCGGCATGGCCGAGATCGCCACCAACGTGCTGCACAACGTCGGCAACGTGCTCAACAGCGTCAACGTCTCCACCGAGCTGATCAGCAGCCGGCTGCTGGCCTCCGAAGTGAGCGGCCTGGTACGTGCCGTGGGCCTGCTCGACGCGCATGCCGGCGACATCGGCGACTACCTGACCAACGACAAGCGCGGCCGCATGCTGCCGGCCTACCTGAAGCAGCTGGCGCAGGCACTGGCCGAAGAGCGCCAGGGCATCGCCGACGAACTGGCCGCGCTGACGCGCAACGTCAAGCACATCAAGGAAATCGTCACCACGCAGCAGGCTTATGCCGGTGCGTCCAGCCTGGTGGAGCCGGTGCAGATCCGCGAGCTGATCGAGGACGCGCTGCGCATCGACACCGGCGGCCTGCCGGGCCGCGATGTCGAGGTGCAACGCGAGTTCGCGCCGGTGCCCGCGCTGATGCTCGACAAGCATCGCGTGCTGCTGATCCTGGTCAACCTGATCGGCAATGCGCGTCATGCGATGCAGCGTGTGCCCGGTACCGCGCACCGGCTGACGCTGCGCGTGGCGGTGGCCGACGACAAGACGCTGCAGGTGGTGGTGGCCGACAGCGGCGAAGGCATCGCCGCCGAGCACCTGACGCGCATCTTCGCGCACGGTTTCACGACCAAGAAAGACGGCCATGGCTTCGGCCTGCACAGCTGCGTGCTGGCCGCGCGCGAGATGGGCGGCACGCTGAAAGCCGCCAGTGCCGGCCCGGGGCAGGGGGCCGTCTTCACGCTCGAACTGCCGCTCAAGGAAGAAGAAACCACCGCGCCGGCCTTCGCCTTGCGCGCGCCCTCGGAGATCGCATGACCCCGCTGTACAACCGCCGCATCCTCATCGTCGACGACATGCCGACGATCCATGAAGACTTTCGCAAGATCCTCGCACCGCCGACGGCGGCCAAATCGGCGCTGGACGCCGCCCGCGCGGCGCTGTTCGGCGACGACGACGCCCCCGCGGCCGCCGCGGCGCCGCCCTTCGAGCTGGATTCGGCCTACCAGGGCCAGGAGGGCCTGGCGCTGGTGCAGGCCTCGCTGGACAAGGGCCTGCCGTATGCGATGGCCTTCGTCGACATGCGCATGCCGCCGGGCTGGGATGGTGTCGAGACCATCGAGCAGCTGTGGCGCGCCGACCCGCGGCTGCAGGTGGTGATCTGCACCGCCTATTCCGACACCTCGTGGGAAGAGGTGTTCAAGCGCCTGGATGCGCGCGACCGCTTGCTGATCCTGAAGAAGCCCTTCGACAACATCGAGGTGCGGCAGCTGGCGCACGCGCTGACCGCCAAGTGGCAGATGACGCAGCAGCTGGCGCAGCAGATCGACAGCCTGGAGGCCGCCGTCGACGAGCGCACGCGCAAGCTGACACTGGCCAACGAAGCGCTGCAATCCGAGATCGCCGAGCGCAAGCACCTGGAGGCGCAACTGGTGCAGCAGGAGAAGCTGGCCTCCATCGGCCAGCTGGCCGCCGGCGTGGCGCATGAGATCAACAACCCCATCGGCTTCATCTTCTCGAACTTCGGCACGCTGGAAGGCTATCTCGCCAGTCTGTTCCGCATGCTCGACGCCTACGAGCAGACCGCTGCCGGCCCCACACTGCGTGCGCTGCACGAGGAGCTGGAGATCGGCTACCTGAAGGAGGACGTGCCCAGCCTGATGCGCGAGTCGAAGGACGGCATCCGGCGCGTGCGCCAGATCGTGCAGGACCTGAAGGACTTCTCGCATGTCGACGCGCTGCAGGACTGGCAGCTCACGCACTTGCACCAGGGCATCGACTCGACGCTGAACGTCGTCGCCAGCGAGCTGCGCTACAAGGCCGATGTGGTCAAGGAATACGGCGAGGTGCCCGAGATCGAATGCCTGGCGACGCAGATCAACCAGGTGGTGATGAACCTGGTGGTCAACGCGGCGCATGCGATGGGCAGCGAGCGCGGCCGCATCGTCATCCGCACCGGCAGCGCCGATGGCGAGGCCTGGTTCGAGGTCGCCGACAACGGCAGCGGCATCCCGAAGGACGTGCTGCCGCGCATCTTCGACCCGTTCTTCACCACCAAGCCCATCGGCAAGGGCACCGGGCTGGGGCTGTCGCTGTCCTACGGCATCGTGCAGAAGCATCAGGGCCGCATCACGGTGGACAGTGCGCCGGGCCGCGGCACCACGTTCCGCGTCACGCTGCCGCTGCGCCACAGCATGGTGGCCGAAGCTGCGCCGGAAGCCGTGCCGGCCTGATGTGGGCAGCCGTGCCGGCTTGATGTGGCAAGCCGGGCCGGCCTGATGTGGCGAGCCCTGCCGGCCTGAGGCGGCGCGCCGACAGGGCGGCTGGCCGGCCAGCGTTTCTGTTGTATCAGCCGGGCAGGGCGCGCGGCGTGCTCCGGCATACTGGCCGCGCCTTGCGACCCTGCCCACCGCCGCTGCCATGAACCCTCCCGCCCGCCTGCTGATCGTCGATGACGAACCCGAGCTGGTCGAGGTGCTGCAGGAGTATTTTGCGGACCTCGGCCATGCCGTGCAGACAGCCGCCAACGCGCTGCAGGCGCGGGTGCTGATGACCGCGCAGCCGCCCGACCTGGCGATCCTGGACATCCGCATGCCCGGCGAGGATGGCCTGTCGCTGGCCCGCTGGGCGCGTGAACACTGCCCGCGCACCGGCCTCATCATGCTGACCACCACCGCGCAGGTGATCGACCGCATCGTCGGCCTCGAAATCGGTGCCGACGACTACCTGGGCAAGCCCTTCGACATGCGCGAGCTGCAGGCCCGCGTCACCAGCGTGCTGCGCCGGCGCGAGCTGATGCCGCTGGCCCCGGTGCCTTTGCCGCCGGGCACGGCTGTGTTCGGCCGCTGCCGGCTGAACCTGGCGCATCGCAAGCTCTACGGCCCCGATGGCGTCGAGATCCCCATCACCTCGATGGAGTTCGACCTGCTGCAGGTGCTCAGCGACAACCCGAACCGGGTGCTCAACCGCGACCAGCTGATGGAGCGCGCGCACCACAAGGACTGGGACGTGTACGACCGCTCGATCGACCTGCGCATCATGCGGCTGCGGCGCAAGATCGAGCCCGATCCGACCAAGCCCGAGGTCATCAAGACCGTGCGCGGCGCCGGCTACATGTACGTGAGAGCCTGAGCCGGCGATGGCTGCCGTACAGGCGCCCGCGGATTGGCCACCGCCTGCCGGCGAAAGTCGTTTGTCGCGCCGCACGCGCTGGTTGATGCTGGGCCTGACGCTGCCGCTGCTGGTGGTGGTGCTGGTGCTGGCCACGCTGCAGTACCGCCAGCAGCGCCAGCAGGTGCTGCACGACCTGGCGAGCGCCGGCCGCGGCCAGGCCGTGGCGCTGAACAGCGTGGCCAAGCAGGCCCAGGACCATGTGGCGCAGATGCGCGCCTGGTCCGAGGGTTACCTGACCAGCCCGCCCAGCGCGACGAGCCGGTTGCGCAGCTACTTTTCGCCGCGCCTGCACCAGCACCAGCTGGACGGCTATACGCTGGACGCCCTGCCGGCGGCGCAGCGCCCCTTCGTCGGCCAGCTGCTGTGGTTTGCCGGCGATCCGCGCCGGCCGGCCACCGGCCGCGTGCTGCTGGACCAGGCGCTGGAGTTCTTCGGTCTGGTGCGGCTGACGCACAACGTGACGCCGCACTTCCAGTGGTCCTATTTCTTTTCGGCCAACCGCGACTATGTCGCCACCTACCCCTGGGCGCCGAGCGCCGAGGTCATTGCCGCCGGCGGCAAGGACTCGCTGCTGGGCACCGTGGCCAGCTGGTTCGACTACGAGATCTTCACCGCCGGCGAGCCGCGCGCCAACCCGCAGCGCAAGCCCTACTGGACCCAGCCCTACATCGATGCCTTCGGCGCCGGCGCGATGGTCTCGCTGGGCAGCCCGGTGTATGTGCAGGAGCGCTTTGCCGGCATCGTCGGCACCGATGTCAAGCTGGCCACGCTGGCGGCGCTAGTGCGCGGCATGCCGCTGGAAGTCGGCCGGCTGTGGCTGCTGGACGCCGGCAACACCGTGCTGTGCGACTCCGCTGGCTCGGCGCCGGATGCCATTCGCCGGCTGGGCGATCTGTGGACCGGCGTCGACAGCCAGGCGCTCGCCGCCGCGCTGGCCGCCGCCAGGGCCGCGCCCGGCACCGGCCAGGGCTTCGCCGAGCACACGCTGGTCGCCCACACGCTGGCCGACGCACCCTGGACGCTGGTGTACGGCTTCAGCGATGCCGAGATCACGCGCCTGCTGCTGCCGCGCTTCGTGCCCTACGGCGTGATCGTCGCGATCCTCGGGCTGAACTTCTTCCTCGCGCTGTGGTTGCTGCGGCGCGAGCTGATCGACCCGGCGCTGGCTTTGGCCGGCTACATCCAGCAGGCCTCGGGCAATGCTGCCGCCGCCGTGCCCCGGCTGCCGCGGCTGTGGCAGCCGGCGGCGTTGGCGGTGGCCGCATCGCTGGCCACGCAGCGCGAGGCCACGCGCCGGCTGCAGGAGAGCGAAGCCTTCAAGTCGGCCATCGTCGACAACGCCCACCTGGCGGTGATCACGATGGACGAAGCTTGGCGCGTCGTCGAATTCAACCCGGCGGCCGAGGCGATGTTCGGCCACCGCCGCGCCGACGTGCTGCATCACGAGTTGGTCGACCTGCTGCTGGCGCCCGCACAGCAAGAGGCTTATCGCGAGGCACTGCGCCACGCCATGTCCACCGACAGCGGCGCGCGCCTGGGCGACCGGCGCGAAGTGACGGCCCGGCGCGCCGACGGCACACTGCTGCCGATCCAGATGTCGGTGTCGATCACGCGGGTGGCCGAGGCCACCTACTTCACCGCTTTCGCCGCCGACCTGACGGCCGAAAAGGCGGCCGAGCGCGAAATCGCCAGGCAGCGTGAAGCGCTGCGCCAGAGCGAAAAGCTTTCGGCGATGGGCGCGCTGCTGGCCGGCGTGGCGCATGAGCTGAACAACCCGCTGGCGATCCTGATGGGCCGCTCGGCCTTGCTGCAGCGCAAGGCGCTGGACCCGGCGGTGCAGGCCGACGCGCTGAAGATCCATGCTGCGGCCGACCGCTGCGGGCGCATCGTGCGCACCTTCCTCTCGATGGCCCGGCAGCGCCCGGCGCAGCGCCGCATCGTGCAGCTGGCCGATGTCGCGGCCGGCGCGGTCGACCTGGTGGGCTACAACCTGCGCAGCTCAGGCATTGAGGTCGAACAGCGCTTCGCGCCCGAGCTGCCGGCGCTCGAGATCGATGCCGACCAGATCGGCCAGGTGCTGGTGAACCTGCTGGTCAACGCGCAGCAGGCGCTGAGCAGCCAGCCCGAGCCGCGACGCGTGACGCTGCAGGCGCAGCACAGCGATGAGCAGGTGACGCTGCGCGTGGCCGACAACGGCCCCGGCGTGCCGGCCGCGCTGCGCGAGCGCATCTTCGACCCGTTCTTCACCACCAAGGCCGAGGGCGCCGGCACCGGCGTGGGCCTGTCGGTGAGCCGGGCCATCGCGCGTGAACATGGCGGCGAGCTGCGCCTGGTCGAGTCGGATGTCGGGGCCTGCTTCGAGCTTGAACTGCCGCTGGGTGCTGGCTCGGCGGAGCCCGCTGCGGCGGGCGACGAAACTCGGGCCCGCATGCTGCCGGCCGGCACCGCGCTGGTGGTCGACGACGAGCCCGAGGTGGCGCAGGTGCTGTGCGATGTGCTGCGCTCAGCGGGCTGCACGGCGGTGGCGGTGGCCAGTGGGCGCGAGGCGCTGGCCTGGCTGGACCACCACGAGTGCAGCTTCATCCTGTGCGACATCCGCATGCCCGACCTCGACGGGCCGGCGCTGTGGCGCGCGCTGCAGCAGCATCACCCGCAGATGCTGGGTCACCTGGCCTTCATCACCGGCGACACGCTGTCGGCCAGCGTCGCGCCCTTTCTGCGCGAGACCGGCCTGCCCAGCCTGGACAAGCCCTTCACGCCCGAAGAGGTGCTGGAGCTGGTCGCGCGCATCGAGCGCTTGTGAGGTTTCTCATTCGGCGTCCGCGCGTTCGGCTTGCGCCATCAGCGCATGGACGCAGGCGACGATCTCGTCCGGGTCGAAGGGCTTGTCGATCACCGGCACGCCGCTGGTCTGCACGAAGTCGTGGGCGCTGCTGCCCAGCGTGTCGCCGGTGACGGCGATCACCCGCCGCGCCAGCTGCGGGTAGCGCTGCTGGATCTGGCGGTACAGCGCCGGGCCATCCATGCCGGGCATCTTCAGGTCGCTCAGCACCAGGTCGAACGCGGCCTCGGACAGCCGCTGCAGCGCTTCTTCGCCGCCATGGGCCAGCGTCACGTGGTGGCCGTGCTCGGCCAGGATCTCGCGCAGGATCTCGGCAATCTCGACCTCGTCGTCGACCACCAGGATCTGCAGCGGCCGGCTGCGTGCCGGGCGTTCGGCCGCTACCGCGGGCGGGGTGGGCGCCGCGTGGTGCAGCGTCGGCAGGCTCAGCACGAAGGTGGCGCCGCTGCGGGGGCTGGTGTCCAGCCGCAATGTGCCGCCATGGGCCTGCACGATGCCCAGGCTTACCGACAGGCCGACGCCGGTGCCGGCGCCGACCGGCTTGGTGGTGAAGAAGGGCTCGAAGATGCGCCCGGCCAGTTCCGGCGGCACGCCGGGGCCGCTGTCGCTCACTTCAACCGTCAGCATCGCTTCGCCGGGCACGGCGCGGGTGCACACCGTCAGCTGCCGCGGGCCGGTGCCGGTGGCCATCGCCTGCTGGGCATTGCTGAACAGGTTCAGGAACACCTGGGCCAGCTGGTCGGCATCGGCCAGCACCGGCGGCAGTCCGCTGGCCAGCCGCGTCTGCACCTGCACGCCGCCGCTCTGCAGTGTGTAGGCCAGCACGTCGATGGCGTCGGCGATGACGCCGTTGATGTCGGTAGGCCGGCGCTCGGCCTCCTGCTTGCGCGCCATCGCCAGAAAGGTCTTGACGATGCGCGCGCAGCGTTCGGCGGCCTGGCGGATCTTGCTGGCGGTGTCACGGTCGGCCGCGCTGGCGGCCGCGCTCTGCAGCTGGATGGCGCGGCCCACCACCACCGCCAGCGGGTTGTTCAACTCGTGCGCCACGCCGGCCAGCAGGCCGCCCAGCGCCGAGAGTTTTTCGCTCTGGTGCAGGGCTTCGCGCTGCTGCGCCAGCGCTTCTTCGGCCTGGACGGTCTCGGATATGTCGCGGATGTTGAGCACCAGCCCGGCCACCGCCGGGTGCTGGCGCAGGTCGGTATCGACCATTTCCAGCGTGCGCCACTGGCCGTTGGCATGGTGGGCGCGGACCAGCGTGGCCTTGCCGCTCGGCTGCAGCAGGCGCGCGCGCAGCTGGGGCACGTCGTCGGGGTGCATGCGATCGAAGGCGCTGTGGCCGATCAGGCTTGCCGCATCGCTGCCGAGCATCTTCTCGACCGACGGGCTGACGTAGCTGAAGCAGGCCGCCTCGTCGATCACCGCGATGACGTCGGACGCGTTGTCGGTCATCGCGCGCCAGCGCTCCTCGTTCAGCCGCAGCGAGGTCAGCGCGGCTTCGATGCGGTCCTTGTCCTCGCGCAACGCGGCGTCGCGCTGGGCCACCTTCTCGGTCATGTCGTTGAAGGCATGGGCCAGCCGGCCCAGTTCGTCGTCGCGCCGGCTTGGCAGGCGCACGCTGGTGTCGCCGGTGGCCAGGCTTTCGGCGGCGCGGGTCAGCGCGCCCAGCGGCGCGGCCACCTGGCGCCGCAGCACGAGGGCAAAGATCAGCAGCAGGCTCAGCAGCACGCCGAAGCCGGCGCCCAGCGCCCACAGCGCCGGCCCCAGTGCACGCTGGCGCAGCAGGGCGCCGGGCAAGGTGGCGGCGACGTACCAGTCCGGACCCTCGATGCGGGCGAGGCCGAAGTAGGTGTCGCTGGCCTGGTTGTAGCCGGCCTGGGGTGCGCGGTCGGCCTCGCGCCGCGCGGCCTGCAGTGCGGCCGCCAGCGGGCTGTCCAGCTGCGCCAGCATGAATTTGCCGACCTGCGGCGACAAGCGCTCGCCCATCGCGGTGTCGGCGATCAGCGTGCCACCGGCGGCAAAGATCAGCGTGCGGCCGTGGCTCACGGAGCCCGGCGCGGTGCCAGGCATCACGCGGCCCAGGAAATCGTTCAGCAGCATCGTCGAGCCCACGGTGGCCAGATGACGCTGGCCGATATGGATCGGCGTCAGCGCGGTGAACACCGGGCCCGCTCCGGTCGGCACCTCGGCATCGACCAGCGGCGTGGCCCAGCGCGTGGCAGCGCCTGGCGCGGCCGGGGCGTAGGCGATGCGGCCCCATTCGAAATCGAGATGGCTGAAGCTTTCGCCGATGTCGAAGATCCAGTTCGGGTACAGCACCGGGTCGTAACCCATGTTCGACTCGTCGGGCAGGCCGACGAAGAACAGGTTGTCGCGGCGCAGCGCTGCACCCGGCCCATAGGTCTGCGACAGGTCGTAGAACAGCACCATGCGCCGACGCAAGTCGTCGCTGAGCGGGCTGTTGCGGTGCACCCAGCCGGTGGGGTACAGGCGGCCGTCGGCGATCTCCCGGCGGTTGCGCCAGGCCCCGTCGGGGTAGCGGGCCATCAGCGTGTCGAAGCGCCGGCCGGCGGCGGCGTTCTGGTAGCTCGGCCACTTCTGCGCAAAGGCCTGGCGCACGGCCTCATGCGTCTCGGCCGTGTGGCGCAGCACGCGCTCGGCGACGCGGGCGCGTTCGCTGACCAGCGCGATCAGGTGCTGCGTCTCGGTGGCCTCGACCTGGCGGAACAGCAGCCAGGTGCCCAGCAGGCTGGCCAGCAGCAGCACGGCCGCACCGGCCAGCGCCAGGCGCAGCAGGGTCTTGCCGGTGACGGTGCGCAGGAAGCTGAGGTTCATCGCGGGCCGCGGTGCGGTCGAAAGGGGCGCGCGAAACATAGCAGAGGATGCGCGCGAGCCGCCTGGGCTTCAGCGCCGCCGCTGAGCCCGCAGCAGCGCAGCCAGCGCCAGGCCGGCCAGGGCCAGGGACGATGGCTCGGGCACGCTGCCGTGCGGGTCGAAGGCCACGTAGTCGTAGACCAGCCGCAACTGCCCGATGCCGCCGCGGTCGACGCGGTCGGCCCAGATCGTCTGGCCCCAGGACGAGATCGATGCCTTGTTCTCGAACACGACGCTGGCGCCATCGTAGGCGGTGAGCGGGCCGGAGCCGAAGTTCAGGTCCTGCACGATGACTGCCGCCGGCGCGGGAAGCGACAGGCCGGCCAGCACGCAGGTGGCGCCCACCAGCACGATGGCGCGAAGCGGTGAGGAAAGGAATGACGAGGCATGCATCGGATGTCCTTGTGGAAGTGAAAGCGTCGATCGATCAATGGCCGAGTACCGGCCGTGCAAGGCCCAGCGCCAGGCCGACGCTGACCAGCACAGCGCCGCTGGCCCGCTGAAACAGCTGCAGCCGGCGCGGGTCGGCCAACCAGTGCAGCAGCCGCTGGCCGAGCGCGGCATAACCGCTCATCGCCAGGCCGTCGATCAATGCCCAGGTCACGAACATGCAGGCCACTTGCGGCGCGCGGGCGGCGTCGGGATCCAGGAACTGCGGCAACAAGGCGCCGAAGAACAGCAGGTCCTTGGGGTTGCTGATGCCGAGCAGGAAACCGTCGCGGCACAGCGCCGGCAGCGTCTTCGCTGGGCTGCGGCCAGACTGCGCCGCAGCGGGCTCGGGCAGTGCCTGCGCCATCGCCCGCCAGGTGCTGACGCCCAGCAGCATCAGGAAAGCCGCACCGCAGGCCCGGGCGATCTCGAACGCCAGTGGCGCGGACACCAGCAGCTGCCAGAGCCCGAGTGCGCTCAGGCCCATCAGCACCGCGGCCGACAGGGTGCCGCCCAGCACGGTGGCCAGCGTGCGCCGGCTGCCGTGGCGCAGGCCGTGGTTCACGCACAGCAGCGCGGCCGGCCCGGGCAGCACGATGACCATCAGCGCCACGCCCGCGTAGAGCGTCCAGGTTTGCAGATCCATGACGAAGTCCCGATCCAACAGGGTGGAAAACCAGCCAGCGCCAGAGGCGGCTGGGATGTCGGGAAGTCTGGCGATCGGCGGTATCGGTTCGACTGCTGCGCGCACTCGGCACCACTTCAATCGTCAGCGCCGGCGGCAACGGCTGAAGCAGTGTTTCAGGCGATGGCTACGGGCGGGCGGCGACGCTTGCTGCGAAACTCCGGGCATCGACAGACGATGTCAACACCGGTGAAGTGACATGAGCACCACGCTGCAAGCGCTCGACTACCAGGTTCAGGATCACGTGGCGACGATCACGCTGAACCGCCCACAAGCCCGCAACGCGATCAGCGCCGAGATGAAGGCCGCGTTGGCCGAGGTGGTGCCCGCCATCGTCGCCGACAGCAGCGTCCGCGCGGTGATCCTGACCGGCGCCGGCGGCGCCTTCTGCGCCGGCGGCGACTTGCGCGGCATGGCCGAAGCCCGGCCGACGATGACCCACGAAGGCTGGCGCCAGCGCATGCTGGACGTGCAGCCCTGGCTCAGCGCCCTGATCCAGCTGGACCGGCCGGTGATTGCGGCGGTCGACGGTGCGGCCTACGGCGCCGGCTTCGGCCTGGCACTGGCCGCGGACTTCGTGCTCGCCAGCCCGCGGGCACGCTTCTGCCTGTCGTTCATGCGCGTCGGCCTGGGCCCGGACTTCGGCGCCGTCTACACACTGCCGCGGGTGGTGGGCGTGCAGCGCGCAAAGGAGCTGATGCTGTCGGCCCGCGAGGTGGATGCCGAAGAGGCGCTGAAGCTGGGCATCGTGATGGAGGTGCTGCCGGCGGAGAGCCTGATGCCGCGGGCCCGGGCCCTGGCCCGCAGCTTTGCCGGGGCCTCGCCGCTGGCCACGCGGCTGATCAAGCAGGATGTGGCGCAGTCGCTGGCCAGCGACCTGCCGACCATGCTGGCGCTGGAAGCCGAGCACCAGGCGCAATGCTTCGGCAGCGCATACCAAGCCGATGCGGTGCAGCGCTTCCTCGACAAGCAGCCGCCGGCGTTTCGCTGGCCGGATGCCGGCAGCTGACCGCGCCCGGCCCGTTCAGTGCACCTGGCCGGTGCCGATCTGCGGAAACTCGGCGGCGTACTTGGCGATCCATTCGGCCGCCGCGTCTTCCAGGCTGACCTCGCGGCCCTCCTGGCGCAGCGCCGACTTGCGGTAGTCCTCGATGTGGCAGATCTGTTCGACCATGCGGGCGCGGAAGGCGTCGTCGGCGTCGAGAAAGGTCACACCCAGCTCATAGCCCTCGGTGTCGCCCGGTCTGCACCAGGCCACCCGCGCCCGGGCTTCGAAGGCCGGTTGCACATACCGGATGCGGATCTCCACCTGGACACCGGGATCGACCGCCAGGTCCGAATGCACCGCCAGGCCGCCCTGGCTGATGTCGTGGGTGTGGAAGGCCAAAGCGGCCTGCGCCTCGCCGATACCGATCTCGACCGGCACGTCGACCGGATGTCGAATGAATTGCCTCATCGGAACTCCCCTGGAGCGCCGCCAGTGTAGGCCGATTGGCGGGCGTTGTCGGCGCGGCGCGGTCCTCCGCTCCTCCTATCCCCTAGGTGCGGGAGGCCGAGAACTCTGTCGCCTTAGTTCGGAAAGTTACAACTCGTTCGCGGCTATCATCGTGACTTGTGCACCCATTTGGGACACCGTCGCCGGAGGGCGAGGACACCTTGAAATCCAGCACCATCATTGCCGCATCGCTGATGTGGCGCCGCAATTCCGGCAGCATGCTGGTCGAGAGCCCACGCATCGACCTGCTGCCCGATGGTGCCCCCGGTCCGCGGCGATTCAAGATCAAGGTGGCCGACCAGAAGGGGCGGCGTGGCCTGGTCGACAGCCTGCTGAAACATCGTTACGCCTGGCGCGGCTACAAGGTCGCCGGCCTGCCGACCGACCCCTCGGTCCACAAGTTCACGCTGGCGGCGATGGAGAACGATGCCTCGATCGGCACCATCACCGTCTCCTTCGATAGCTCGGACAAGCTGGCCAGCGACGATTCCTTCGCCGAGGAGGTCAATGCGCTGCGGGCTCAGGGCAAGAAGCTGTGCGAGTTCACCAAGCTCGCCGTCGACCCCACCACGGCCACCAAGCGCGTGCTCGCTGCGTTGTTCCATGTGGCCTACATCGTGGCCCATCGCATCCGCGGTTACGACACGCTGCTGATCGAGGTGAACCCCCGCCACGTGCGCTACTACGAGCGCATGCTGGGCTGCAAGGTGCTCGGCAGCGAGCGGCTCAACCGTTCGGTGCGCGCACCGGCGGTGCTGCTGTCGGTGGAGTTTTCATACATCCTGAGCCAGATCGGCGAGTTCGGCGGCCAGCCCGAGCGCGCGGCCAGCGAACGTTCGCTCTACCCGTTTGCGTTTTCGCTGACCGAAGAGGCCAGCATCATGGGCCGCATGAAGACGGTACAGGACATGCGCGACCAGCAGAACGGCAAGGCCGATGGCGAGCGCGAAGAAGAGGACCTGCCCTCCGATCTGATGCCGGGGTAGTGTGTTGACGCCCGGCCGCCTGGTGGCCGCGCGGACCTATCTCCAGACGTCGACAATGGTGCGGCCGCGCACCTGGCCGGCGATCAGTTGAGGTGCATAGCCGATCACCTCGCTGAGGCCGATCTCGGTGCTCATGGCTTCCAGTGTGGCCAGGTCCAGATGCCGGGCCATCAGTGCCCAGGCCTGGGCGCGCAGCGGGTTGGGCACCAGCACGCTGTTGATGCCGTAAAGCGTGACGCCGCGCAGGATGAAGGGCATCACGGTGCTCGGGAAATCACCGCCCTGGGCCAGGCCGCAGGCGGCCACCGCGCCGTACTGGCGGGTGGCGGCGCAGGCATTGGCCAGCGTGTGGCTGCCGACGGTATCGACCACGCCGGCCCAGGCTTCCTTCTGCAACGGCTTGCCGGGCTGCGTGAACTCGTTGCGATCGACGATGCGCGCGGCGCCCAGGCCTTGCAGGTAGTCGGCCTCCTGCGCCCGCCCGGTCGAGGCCACGACGCTGTAGCCCATGGCGGCCAGCAGCGCCACGGCGATCCCGCCGACACCGCCCGCCGCGCCGGTGACCAGCACCTCGCCGTCCCCCGGCTGCAGGCCATGGCGCTGCAGCGCCTGAACGCACATCGCGGCGGTGAAGCCGGCGGTGCCGACGGCCATCGCCGTGCGCGGCGTGAACGGCGCCGGAATCTTCAGCAACCAGCCGGTGTCCAGGCGCTGGCGCTGCGTCAAACCGCCCCAGTGGTTTTCGCCCAGGCCCCAGCCGGTGGCGACCACCGCGTCGCCCACCTGCCACTCGGGGTTGAGGCTGGCCGCCACCGTGCCGGCCAGGTCGATGCCAGGCACCAGCGGCCAATTGCGCACCACCGCGCCGCGGCCGGTGATGGCCAGTGCGTCCTTGTAGTTCAGCGTCGAGTGCGTGACGTCCACCGTCACCGCCCGCTCGGGCAGCCGCGCATCGTCCATCTCGACCAGCTCGGCGTGGGTCTTGCGATCTTCGGTCTGGCTCAGCAGCAGGGCCTGGAATCTCATGGTGTGTCCCTCGTCAAGGTCTTCAAGAAAGTCACGCTGCCCGGCGCAGCGCCCAGCCGGCAATGATGCCCTGAAGGGCCGCCAGGCCGTCGGTCAGCGCGGCGGGGCCGGGCTGCAGGATCAGCGGCGACTTGATCTCGTGCAACTCACCGTCGCGCACGGCCGGCACCTGTTGCCAGCCGGGCCGCGCGCGCACATGTTCGGGCCGGAACTTCTTGCCGCACCAGGAGCCGATGATGATGTCCGGCGCCATGGCCGGCACCTCCAGCGCATCGGCGACGATGCGGTCGCGGCCCAGGCCGGCGGCGGCGCGCGCCGGGAAGATGTCGTCGCCGCCGGCGATGCCGACCAGCTCGCTGACCCAGCGGATCGCGCTGATCTGCGGCTCGTCCCACTCCTCGAAGTACACCCGTGGCCGCCGCGGCAGCATGGCACTGGCGGCGCGCACCGCGTCCACCTGGGCCGCCAACCGGGCGGCATAGGCCGCGGCGGCTTCGCCACACCCCACCAGCGCGCCCAGGCGCTGCACATAACCCAGGATGCCGGCGACCGAGCGGTGGTTGCTGATCCACACCTCGACGCCGGCCTTGATCAGGGCCGAGGCGATATCGGCCTGCATGTCGGAGAAACCGATCGCCAGGTCCGGCTTCAGTTCCAGGATGCGATCGATCTTCGCGCTGGTGAAGGCGCTGACGCGCGGCTTCTCCTGCCGCGCCTGGGCCGGCCGCACCGTGAAACCCGAAATGCCGACGATGCGGTGCTGCTGCCCCAGCGCGTACAGCACCTCGGTGGGCTCTTCGGTCAGGCAGACGATGCGTTCGGGCGTGGCGTGCATGCCGGCGATTCTGCATGGGCGGCGCGCACTATTCCCTCCTGCCGATAGCACCTGCACAGGTAGGATGGGGCAGGGAGGCGAGCCAGTGACCCTGCCGCTCGTGTTGATCGTCGACGACAACCCCGAGAACCTGACGGTGATCGGTGAACTGCTGCAGCCGCACCATGCGGTTCGCGCGGCCAACAGCGGTGCGCGCGCGCTGAAGCTGGCGGTCATGGCGCCGCAGCCGCAGCTGGTCCTGCTCGACGTGATGATGCCGGAGATGGACGGCTACGAAGTGCTCGAACGCCTGCGCAGCGACCCCGCGACGGCCGATATCCCGGTGATGTTCCTGACCGCGCTGGACGACCAGGCCGACGAGGAGCGCGGCCTGAAGCTGGGTGCGGTGGACTACGTGACCAAGCCGATCCACCCGCCGATCCTGCTGGCCCGCGTGGACACGCAGCTCGAACTGGCGCAGGCCCGCAAGCTGATGCGTGACCGCAATGTCTGGCTGGAAGCCGAGGTGGCGCGGCGCATGGGCGAGAACCAGCTGATCCAGGATGTCAGCATCCATGCGCTGGCGCGGCTGGCCGAGATCCGCGACCCCGAAACCGGCAACCACCTGCTGCGCACCCAGGGCTATGTGCGTGCGCTGGCGCGCCGGCTGCAGCACCACCCGCGTTTCGTGGCAATGCTGACCGACCACACCATCGAGCTGCTGGCCAAATCGGCGCCGTTGCACGACATCGGCAAGGTCGGCATCCCCGACCACATCCTGCTCAAGCCCGGCAAGCTCGATGCGCAGGAGTGGCTCGTCATGCAGACCCATGCCGGCCTGGGCGCCGAGGCCATCGAACATGCCGAGACCGACGTGGCGCGGCCGGTGGAGTTCCTGACACTGGCCAAGCAGATCGCGCGCAGCCACCATGAACGCTGGGACGGCCTGGGCTACCCCGATGGCCTGGCCGGCGACGACATCCCGGTGGCCGCGCGGCTGATGGCGCTGGCCGATGTCTTCGATGCGCTGATCTCGCGCCGCGTCTACAAGCCGCCGTTCCCGCATCAGCAGGCCTACCAGATGATCGTCAAGGAGCGTGGCCTGCACTTCGACCCCGATGTGGTGCAGGCCTTCATCGACGGCTTCGACGAGTTGCGGGCCATTGCCGAGGCCCACGCCGATTCGGATGAACACGTCGCGGCCAAGCTGGCCAGCGTCGGCGGCCAGCGCTGAAGCATGAGCCTGCCGTGGCTGCTGATCGGCCTGGCCGTGCTGGTCGACGCGCTGCTGGTCTTCCAGCGGCCGCCGGGCTGGGAGACCGGGCTGCACCTGGTGCCGGTGCTGCTGCTGCTGGTCGCGGCCGCGCAGCAGCTGCGCGCGCGGCGGGCCTCGCGCCGCCTTGACGCACTGCGCGAGGAAGAAGCGGCGCGGCGGCGCTTCTTCTTCGACCATTCGCGCGATGCGGTCTTCGTCGTCGACATGCAGGCCCATGTCGTCGAGGCCAACGCCAGCTTCTGCGAGCTGCTGGGCTACACGGCTGAGGATCTGCAGGCGCTGCACATCTGGGACTTCGACATCCTGCACTCGCGTGAACGTGCGCTGGCCGCGGTCGCGCGCGAGTCTCCACAGCTGCAGACCTTCGAGACGCGCTGGCAGCCACGCCAGGGTGACGCGATGGATGTGGAGATCAGCATCAACCGCATCCACGTGCGCGGCCGCCGACTGGTGCTGTGCGTGGCGCGCAACATCACCCAGCGCAAGCAGGCCGAGCAGATGCTGCGCAAGCTGTCGCTGGCGGTGGAGCAAAGCCCGAACGCCATCGTCATCATGAATCCCCAGGGTCGCATCGAGTACGTCAACGAGGCCCACGAGCGCATTAGCGGTTATCGGCGTGACGAGGTGCTGGGCCGCAACCCGCGCCTGAAGGCCGCGCGCACCGACGACCCGGACTTCTACGCCGCGATGCTGGCGCTGGGTGAACGCCGCGACGCCTGGTCCGGCGAGCGCCTGGCCGTGCGCAAGAGCGGCGAGGCCTACCACGAGTACCTGACCGTGCTACCGCTGCGCGAACCGGATGGCCTCGTGACGCACTTCGTCGCGATCGAGGAAGACATCAGCGAGCGCAAGCGCATCGAAGCCGAGCTGGTGCGCCATCGCGACCACCTCGAGGAAGCCGTGGTCGAGCGCACGCAGGAACTGCAGCAGGCGGTGCACGCGCACACCGAGAGCGAGTTGCGCCTGCAGGCCCTGAACGAGCAGCTCACCGCCGCGCGCGACCGCGCCGAGGCCGCCAACCGCGCCAAGACCGCCTTTGTCGCCAACATGAGCCACGAGATCCGCACGCCGATGAACGCCATCATCGGCCTGACCCACCTGATGCAGCGCGAGCCGCGCAATCCCTCGGACGCCGAACGCCTGGGCAAGATCACCGAGGCCGCGCACCATTTGCTGGATGTGATCAACGATGTGCTGGACCTGTCGAAGATCGAATCCGGCAAGCTGCGGCTCGAACGCACCAACTTCCTGATCGACACGGTGATCTCGCGCAGCTGCGCGCTGACCGCCGAACGCGCCCGCGCCAAGGGGCTGGAACTGGTGGTGGCCAGCGCCGGCGTGCCGCGCTATTTGCTGGGCGACCCGACCCGGCTGTCGCAGGCGCTGCTGAACCTGCTGAGCAATGCGGTGAAGTTCACCGAGCGCGGCTCGGTGCTGCTGCGCTACGAACTGCTGCAGGCGCGTGACGACGCCATCCAGCTGCGCTTTGCGGTGCACGACACCGGCGTCGGCGTGCCGCCCGACAAGCTGGACGTGCTGTTCAATGCCTTCGAGCAGGCCGACAGCTCCACCACCCGGCGTTTCGGCGGCAGCGGCCTGGGGCTGGCGATCACGCGGCGGCTGGCCCGGCTGATGGAAGGCGAGGTGGGCGTCGAGAGCGAGGTCGGTGTTGGCAGCTGCTTCTGGTTCACCGCCTGGCTGGAACGCGGCCATGACGCAGAACCGGCGCGCCAGGCCGACGCCCGGCTGGCCGGCCTGCGGGTGCTGTTGGTGGATGACCTGGCGCCGGCGCGTGAGGCGCTGGCCGGCATGCTGCAGCAGCTGGGCCTGCGCGTCGATGCCGTGGCCAGCGCGGCCGACGCGCTGGCCCGGCTGGCCGCCACGCCGGCCGAGCCCGGTACCGGCCATGCCTGCGACCTGGTGCTCAGCGACTGGCCGCTGCCGGAGCCCCACGCCGGCTTCAACCTGCAACGCCTGCGCCTGGCCAGCCGCAACCCGGGCTTGGGCTGCCTGCTGCTGCTGGCCCAGGACGACCCGACCCTGCGGCAGGCCGCCGTAGAGGCCGGCTTCGATGCGTTCTGCGCCAAGCCGGTGATGCCGGCCTTGCTGCGCAGCAGCCTGCTGCAGTTGTTGATGCAGCACCGCGCCGCGGCACCCGCGCCCAGCCGCGCGAACTTCGCGGTACGGCCCGACTTCGGCGGCGCGCAGGTGCTGCTGGCCGAGGACAACAACGTCAACCAGGAAGTCGCCGTCGAGCTGCTGAAGGCGGTGGGGCTGCAGGTCGACGTCACCAACAACGGCCGCGAGGCCGTCGCCCGCGCCGGTGCGAAGGCCTATGCGCTGATCCTGATGGATGTGCAGATGCCCGAGCTCGACGGGCTCAAGGCCACGCAGCACATCCGCGCGCTGCCGAAGCACGCCAACACGCCGATCCTGGCGATGACCGCCAATGCCTTTGGCGACGACCGCAATGCCTGCCTGGCCGCCGGCATGAACGATCACATCGGCAAACCGGTGGACCCGCGGCTGCTGTACGAGATGCTGGCGCGCTGGTTGCCGGCCGTGCCGGCGGGCGCCGCAGCGGTGACGGCCGATACGGCGCAGCCGGCGGCCCGTTCAGCGCCGGTGCTGGCGATTCCGGGCATCACCATGTCACGCGCGCTGCTGTACCTGCCGGGCCGCGACGACGTGTTCGTGCGCGTGCTGCAGCAGTTTGCGGACAACTACGCCCCCGGCCTGCCGACGCTGCAGCCGCTGCTGGACGCCGGCGACACCGATGCCGCGCGCAAGCTGGTGCATGCGCTGCGGGGCGCCTGCGGCGCGGTGGGCGCGACGACCCTGATGGCTCGTGCCCAGGCGTTGGAGCTGGTCCTGCGGCCCGAAGGGCAGGGCGCGGAGTCCCCGCCCCCCCTGCAGGCTGCCGCAGGCGCGCTGCAGAGCGAGCTGGCCTCGCTGGTTCAGGCCATCCGGCGGCACCTGCCGGCTGCATCGGCGCCACCACGCGCTGTGGCGGCGCCGGCCTCGGCCGAACTCGATGCGGCCTGCCAGGCACTGGAGGCCGCGCTGCGCATCGCCGATTTCGGTGCCAATGCGCGCTTTCGCGAACTGGCGCCGCTGCTGCGCGCCGGATTCGGCGCAGCCGCGGTGCAGGCTGTGGACGATGCCTTGCGCCGTTATGACCACGACGCCGCGCTGTCAGCGCTGCGGGCGATGCGGGCGGCCGCGCTGGAGCTGCGTCAGTAGCGGTACACGCCGCGCCCGGTCTTGCGGCCCAGCCAGCCGGCGGCCACCATCTCCTTGAGCAGCGGCGCCGGGCGGTACTTGGAATCGGCGTACTGCTCGACGTAGACGTTCATCACCGCCAGGCAGACGTCCAGCCCGATCATGTCGGCCAGCGCCAGCGGGCCGATCGGCTGGTTGCAGCCCAGCTTCATGCCGGCATCGATGTCCTCGGCCGTGGCCAGGCCCTCGGCCAGCACGAAGAAGGCCTCGTTGATCATCGGCACCAGGATGCGGTTGACCACGAAGCCGGGCGCGTTCTTCACCGTGATCGGCGTCTTGCCCAGGGCCACGGCCAGCGCCTTCACCGCGTCGTGCGTCGCGTCGCTGGTCTGCAGGCCGCGGATGATTTCCACCAGCGCCATCAGCGGCACCGGGTTGAAGAAGTGCATGCCGATGAAGCGATCGGCGCGCTGCGTGGTGGCCGCCAGCTGGGTGATCGAGATCGAACTGGTGTTGGTGGCAATGATCGTCTCGGCCGGCAGCAGCGCATCCAGCTGGCCGAGGATCTTGATCTTCAGCGCCTGGTTCTCGGTGGCGGCTTCGATCACCAGCTGCGCGGCCTTCAGGTCCTCGTAGTTCGTCGAGCCCTGGATGCGGGCCAGCGCGGCGTCCTTGTCGGCGGCCGTCATCTTGTCCTTCTTGATCAGCCGGTCCAGGCTGGCCGACACGGTGCCGACGCCGCGTTGCACTGCGGCATCGTTGATGTCGACCATCACGACGGAGAGGCCGCGGACGGCGCAGGCCTGCGCGATGCCGTTGCCCATGGTGCCGGCGCCGACGACGCCGATGGTGGTGATGTTCATGTCAGGAGTGCTCCGTGGAGGGCTTGAAAATGCGGGGTGGAGGCGATTATCCGGCGCCGTCTGCATCCAGAATCGACAGGCTGACGTAGCTGCTGCTCATGAAGATCCGACATCTGTTTCTCGGTGCTGCCGCCGTGCTCGCGGCGGCCGCGGCGCTGGTGCTGGCCTCGCCGGCCGTGGCGCTGAACGGCCTGGCGGCGGTGAACAGCCTGCGCGTGGCGCACGCGCTGGCCTACGGCAGCCTGCCGCGCCAGCGCTACGACCTGTACCGGCCGGCATCGGCCGCGCCGCCCGGCGGCTGGCCGCTGGTGGTGTTCTTCTACGGTGGTGCCTGGAACCGCGGCGAGCGGGCCGACTACCGCTTCGTCGGCGAGGCGCTGGCCGCGCGCGGCATGCTGGTGATGGTGGCCGACTACCGGCTGCACCCCGAGGTCAAGTACCCCGAGTTCCTGCACGATTGCGCCCAGGCCACCGCGCATGCCTTGGGCCAGGCCCGGTCCTGGGGCGCCGACGACAAGCGCATCTACCTGATGGGCCACAGCGCCGGCGCCTACAACGTGGCGATGCTGGCACTCGATGCACGCTGGCTGGCGCCCACCGGCCACAGCGCGCGGGAGCTGGCCGGCTGGATCGGCCTGGCCGGGCCCTACGACTTCCTGCCGATCAAGACGCCGGAAGTGCAAGCTGCCTTCCACCACCCGAACGTGCCGCCCGATTCGCAGCCGCTGCGCCACATCGCGCCCGATGCTGCCGTGCCCGGTGTGCCGGCGCTGCTGATCGTCGGCGCCAAGGACCAGCGCATCGATCCGGTGCGCAACACCCGCGGCCTGGCCATCGCCCTGCGCGAGGCCGGCACCGCGGTGCGGCTGCGGGAGTACGACGGCCTCAGCCACGAAACCGCGGTGGCCGCGCTGGCCTGGCCGCTTCAGCGCTTGGCGCCGGTGCTCGACGAGGTGGCCGACTTCGTGCAGGCCTCGGCGCCGCTGAAGACCTTCGCGCGGCGCTAGACGGGCCGCATGGGCCTGAGGTGGCCGGAATTGGCCGGAAGTGGCCGGAAGTGGCCGGCGGCGAGGCGCCCAGTCTCGCGGACGGTACTTTTGTACCGCGCGCGGCACCATTCGCCGCAATCGGGTGCTGCGATTGGCGCGAGCTTTGCTATGGTCGCGCTTGTCGCATGAACGAAAACTTACACCTTCTGGTCGTCGATGACCATGCCGTGGTCCGCCTGGGCCTGGCGCAGCTGCTGCGTGGCCTGCGCG
>NZ_DATILJ010000317.1:0-15884 GCF_035476535.1 Aquabacterium sp. | reverse complement strand
CTGGCTCACGCCCTGCGTGGCCAGCGCGTGCAGCACGTCGGCCGGGTCGAACTGGCTGCGCATCACCAGGCTGGCGCCGACCTGCAGCGAGGCCATCAGCACGGTGGCCAGGCCGAAGATGTGGGTCATCGGCAGGTAGGCGTAGGAGCGGTCGTCGGCGTCCAGTACGCGGGACTCGGCCGAGACGCGGCCGAAGTGCAGCACGCCCTCATGCGTCATCAGCACACCCTTGGGCGCACCGGTGGTGCCCGAGGTAAAGATCACCGCGGCCACTTGCTCGCCCAGCGGCGCGGGTTCGGGCACCGCGTCGGCACGCACCACGCTGCGCAGCAGGCCGGGCAGGGCCGAGGGCGTGGCTTCGTGGCGCTGCGCATGCGCCGCGGCGGCGCTCGAGGCGCTGCTGGTGAAGTAGGCCACGCGGTGATCCGCGCGGGCCGCGAAGCCCGCCACCTCGCCGGGGGACATGCGGGCATTCACGCCGCAGGACCAGGCGCCGACGCGGCTGCAGGCTAGGATCAGCGCCACATGCTCGGGGCAGTTCTCGGCGACGATCAGCGCGCGGTCGCCGGGGCGCACACCGTCTGCGCGCAACTCGGCTTCCAGCGTGGCCACCAGGCGGCCAAGCTGACCGAATGTCATCGTGCCGTCCGCCAGGTGCAGGAACACCCGGTCGGGCGCCTGCGCACACCAGCGATCGAAGGATTGATGAATGCGAGTCATATCGATCCTGCAGCCGGACCCCCAAGCGAACGCCGCGGATCCGGCTCTGCCGGTCCGCTGGCGTGCCTTGCAGGCCGCGCCGGGCCTGCTGGCCCGGCTCCTCGCCAGGCACAAAAGGTCCACTGGACCTTTCGTGTCCGGGCTCGGCCCCCTTGAGGGGGAAGCGCCGCAGGCGCTTCGGGGGTGGGCCATCTACTCAATCTCGATGCCCTTGGTCACCGTGGCCCACATCGCGCGCTCCTTGCCACCCCGGTCGGCCAGCAGCTTGGGCGCGCCGGTCCACAGCTCGTAGCCCATTTCTTCGAGCTTGGCGCGCAGCTCGGGCTGGGCCAGGGCCTTGACCATGGCCTGGTTGTAGCGCGTCACCAGCGCCGCCGGCGTGCCGGCCGCTGCGTACACGCCGTACCAGCCGCCGACATCGAAGCCGGGCAGCCCCGCCTCGGCCATCGTCGGCACATTCGGCAACGACGGGTTGCGCTGCGGCGAGGTCACGGCCATCGCCCGCACCTTGCCGCCAGCGATGTAGTTGCGCGCGCTGCCGACGATGTCGAACATCATCGCCAGCTGGCCGCCCATCACATCGGTCATCGCCGGGGCGTTGCCCTTGTAGGGCACATGGGTCAGCTTGATGCCGGCCTGCTGTGCAAACAGCTCGCCGCACAGGTGGTTGGAAGCGCCGATGCCGGCCGAGCCATAGGCCAGCTGGCCGGGATGCTTCTTCGCGTGCTCGATCAACTCCTTCAGGTTCTGCTGCGGCAGGTCCTTGTTGACCACCAGCACGTTGTAGTAGCTCAAAACCGGGGCCAGCGGCGCCAGGTCCCTGGCGGGATCGAAGGCCATCTTCTTCATCACGTTCGGGCTGATCGTGATCGTCGGGCTGGCGGCAAACCACAGCAGCGAGCCATCGACCGGGCCCTTGGCCACCATGTCGCCGGCCAGCGTGGCATTGGCGCCGGGTTTGTTCTCGACCAGCACCGGAACGCCCAGCTCCTTGGCCAGCGCCGGTGCGAACAGCCGCGCCGACGCGTCCACCGGCCCGCCCGCGGCATAACCGACCAGCAGGCGCACCGGCGCGGTGTTCTGCGCGGCAACGCCGCCGGCGGCCAATGCCAGCACAGCCAGCGCGGCAGCACGGCGGGTCCAGCACATCGTGCTCGTCATCGGCTTGTCTCCGGTGTTCCTGATTCGGGTCACACCGGATCCCAGCTGAACACATCGGCGGAGCGGTCCATCGGCACGAACGACGCCTTCAAGGCCGGCATCGCATGCTCGGCAATCTGCTGCGGTGTCCAGCCTTCGCCCCGCTGCACAGAGCGCAGCGGCCGCGGCTGGCTCATCAGGAAGATCTCGTTGTTGCGCACCGCGAAGACCTGGGCGTTGACCTCCCTGGCCGCGTCACTCAGCAGGTAGACGGCCAGCGGCGCGATCTTGTTCGGCGTCATCTGCTTGATCTTGTCGACACGCGCTTGCTGATCCGGCGTGTCGGTCGGGATCGAGCCGATCATGCGGCTCCAGGCGAATGGTGCGATGCAGTTCGAGCGCACGCTGAACTTCTGCATGTCCAGCGCAATGCTCTTGGACAAGGCCACCAGCCCGAGCTTGGCCGCGCTGTAGTTGGCCTGGCCGAAGTTGCCGACCAGGCCGGAAGTGCTGGTCATGTGCACATAGGCGCCGCTGCCCTGTTCCTTGAAATGGTTCGCCGCGGCGCGGCTGACGTGGTAGCTGCCGTACAGGTGCACCTTGATCACCGCGTCCCATTCCTCGTCGCTCATCTTGTGGAAGAAGCGGTCGCGCAGGATGCCGGCGTTGTTGACGATGCCGTCGACCCGGCCGAAGCTGTCGAGCGCGCATTGCACGATGCGCGCCGCGCCGCTGCGGTCGGCCACGCTGTCGAGGTTGGCCGCGGCTTCGCCGCCGGCCGCCCTGATCTCGTTGACCACGCTCTGCGCCGGACCCGCGTCCTGGCCTTCACCGCTGGTGGAGGTGCCGATGTCGTTGACCACCACCCGCGCGCCTTCGGCCGCCAGCGCCAGCGCAATCTCGCGGCCGATGCCACCGCCCGCGCCGGTGACGACCACCACCTTGCCTTCGATCATGCCAACCATGGACCACTCCTTCATCACGATGCGCCGCAGCATGCCCGCAAGCGCCGGAGCACGCCATTCGTGTTTGTGGAGGGCGGCGTTCATCGCGCCGGAAGGGGCCGGGGCGCAGCATGCGGCCTGCGGGTTTGCACCAGTTCTTCGCCAATGCGAAGGGTGGGCTTCCGCAATCGCGAATCGCCGCGGCGCCGCCCGCTGCGTAGCATCCGCCAACCTCGCAGCACCCCGCCCCACCCGCATGAGCACCCCCGCGCTGCAGCCCTCCGCCAAGCCCACCCCCGAGCGCATCACTGCGCCCACCCCCGAGCCTTTCTGGCCCGACGGTCTGCCGCGCACGCTGGAGCCGCCGCAGCGCACGCTGTTCGGCAACCTGGCGGCCGCGGCGGTCCGTGCGCCCGAGCGCACCGCCATCGTGTTCTGCGACACGCCACTGCGCTACGACACGCTGCTGCGCCAGGTGGAGCAGCTGGCCGGCTGGCTGCAGCAGCGCTGCGGCGTGCAGCGCGGCGACCGCGTGCTGCTGTTCAGCCAGAACTGCCCGCAGTTCACGGTGGCGTACTACGCGGTGCTGCGCGCCGACGCGGTGGTGGTGCCGGTGAATGCCATG
This sequence comes from Aquabacterium sp., assembly GCF_035476535.1. Taxonomy (GTDB): domain Bacteria; phylum Pseudomonadota; class Gammaproteobacteria; order Burkholderiales; family Burkholderiaceae_C; genus Pseudaquabacterium. The sequence goes on along the minus strand of NZ_DATILJ010000317.1, from coordinate 12,455 downwards.
AGCACTGCCGCCGAACTGGCCTACTTTGCCGACGACAGCGGCGCGCGCGTGGCCATCGTCGGTGCCGAACTGGCCGAACGTGCCGTCACCTTGCTGGCCGCGGACGGCCCGCACGGTGGTCCGCACAGTGGTCCGCATTCGGGTCGTTTGGACCATGTGATCGCGCACCGCTATGCCGATGCGGTGGCGCCCGACGTGCTGGCCGGCGACGCCGGGACCGTGCCGGACTGGGTCCGCCGCAGTGCCGACATCACCCTGCCATCCGGCGTGACCGACTGGCGCAGCGCCCTGGCCGCGGCGCTGCCGCCCGCGCCGGCCCAGGCCACGCCGGACGACCTGTGCCTGCTGCCCTACACCTCGGGCACCACCGGCCAGCCCAAAGGCTGCCGCCACAGCCACCGCACGGTGATGCACTCCATCGCCGCCGCGCGACGGTGGCGCTCGCTGCCCGAGGGCTGCGTGGTGCTGGCCGTGGCGCCGATGTTCCACCTGCTGGGCATGCAGAACGGCATGAACCTGCCAATGCTGCTGGCCGGCACCGTGGTGATGCAGCCGCGCTGGGATCGCACCGCCGCGGCCGCACTGATTGAACGCTATCGGGTGGTGTTCTGGGCCGCGCCGCCGACCATGGTGGTCGACTTCTTCAGCCAAGCGGGGCTGGACGGCCACGACCTGTCCAGCCTGAAGATGCTGGTCGGCGGCGGCGCCGCGATGCCCGAGGCCGTATCGGCATTGCTGCGCGAACGCTATCGCATCGACTACAACGAAGCCTACGGCCTGACCGAAACCGCTTCGTTCCTGCACTGCAACCCGGTCGGCCGCGGCAAAGCCTGCTGCCTGGGCGTGCCGACCTTCGAGGTCGACTCCCGCATCATCGATCCGGTCACGCACGCGCCGGTGGCTGCCGGCGAGGTGGGTGAACTGATCACGTGCGCGCCGCAGGTGATGCTGGGCTACTGGCAACGCCCCGAGGCCGATGCGCTGGCCTTCCTGATGATCGACGGCAAGCGCTTCTTCCGCACCGGTGACCTCTGCTCGGTCGACGACGAAGGCTACTTCTTCATGCGCGACCGGCTCAAGCGCATGATCAATGTCTCGGGCTTCAAGGTCTGGCCGGCCGAGGTGGAGAACCTGCTGTATGCCCACCCCGGCGTGCACGAGGCGTGCGTGATCGCCACGCCCGATGCCCGCGGCGGCGAGGCGGTGAAAGCCGTGGTCGTGCTAAAACCAGAAGTACGCGGCCAGCTCAGTGAAGCCGAACTCATCGCCTGGGCGCGCACGCAGATGGCGGTGTACAAGGCGCCGCGCCAGGTGCAGTTCGTCGCCCAGCTGCCCAAGTCCGGCACCGGCAAGATCGCCTGGCGCACGCTGCAAGACGCTGAATTCGCAGCCCCCTGAACAGCGCCCGGATCCCAACACCCCAAGCCCCCCAACAGGAGACAGCCCATGGCCATGTCGACCCGCCCTCTTTCACGCCGCGCGCTATTGGCCACTACGGCACTGGCCGCCGCGGCACTGGCCACGCTGGCCGCCCCGGCGGCCGCGCAGGCCCCGGCCTACCCGAACAAGCCGATCCGCCTGGTGGTGCCCTATCCGCCCGGCGGCGGCACCGACATCCTGGCCCGCCTGGTGGCCACCAAGCTGCAGGAGGCCTGGAGCCAGACCGTGACGGTGGACAACAAGCCCGGCGCCAGCGGCGTGCTGGGCAATGACGCAGTGGCCAAGGCGCCACCCGACGGCTACACGCTGCTGCTGGGCATCACCGCCATCGTGCAGGGCGCGACGCTGTTTCCCAAGCTGCCCTACGACCCGTACAAGGACTTCGCGCCGGTCTCGCTGTTGTCCAGTTCCACCAGCCTGCTGGCCGTGCCCAACAGCCTGCCGGTCAAGACCATGGCCGAGTTCGTCGCACTGGTGAAGAGCCAGCCGGGCAAGCACAGCTTCGGCACCTACGGCAACGGCACCAGCGCGCACATCCAGGGCGAGTTGCTCAAGTCGCAGGCCGGGCTCGACCTGATCCACGTGCCCTACAAGGGCGCGGCGCCGCTGGTCACCGACCTGCTGGGTGGCCAGGTCAGCGCGGCCTTTGTCGATGTCGGCACGGCGCGTGCGCATGTGAAGGCCGGCGCGTTCAAGGTGCTGGGCGCCACCGGCACCGAGCGCCTGAAGATGGCGCCCGAGGTGCCGCTGATGTCCGAGCTGGGCTACAAGCACTTCGAGCCCAAGGGCTGGTTCGGCTTCTTCCTGCCGGCGGGCACGCCGGCGCCCATCGTCAAGAAGCTGTCGACCGAGATCGCACGCATCGTGCGCCTGCCCGATGTGAGCCAGCGCATCGAGGAACTGGGCCAGGTCCCGGTGGGCAGCAGCGCCGAGCAGTTCGCAGAAGTGATCCGCTACGACGGCCCGCTCTACGCGAAGCTGATCAAGGACCTCAACATCCGCCTGGACTGACGAGCCCGGCGCGCGGCGGCTCAGGCCGCTTCGCGCAGGATGGCCTCGGCGCGCAGGATCACCGGCTTGTCGACCATCTTGCCGTCCAGCGCCACCGCCGCGCCGCCGGCTGCGGCGGCCACTTCGAGCACGCGCCGGGCCCAGTTCACTTCATCGGGGGTCGGTGCAAAACCGCTGTGCACGCCGGCCACCTGGCGCGGGTGGATGCACAGCTTGCCGGCGAAGCCCAGGCGCTTGGCGCGTTGCACATCGGCGGCCAGGCGCTCGCTGTCGTCGATCGCGGTGCTGACGCCATCGATCGGCGCGGCGATGCCGGCCAGCCGCGAGGCCAGCACGATCTGCGCCCGGAAGTACAGCAACTCGTCTTCCAGCGCGTCGCGCATGCCCAGGTCCACCTGGAAGTCGATCGATCCAAACAGCAGGCGCTGCACACCGGGGGCACGGGAGATCTCGTTCAGCGCGGCAAAACCGGCGGCGCTTTCGATCAGCGGCAGCACGGCGCGGGCACCGGCGGCCCGTACCGTCGCCACCTGCGCAGCGGATTCGGCTTTCGGCAGCACCACGGCGCTGACGCCGGGTGAGGCGCACAGCGCCAGGTCGTCGGCAAACCAGGCGGTGTCTGCTGCGTTGATGCGAAGCAGCACTGGCTTCTCGGCATTCAACCAGCCGCGCACCGTCTCGCGCGCGGCGGCCTTGTCGGCTGGCGCCACCGCGTCTTCGAGGTCGATGATCACCGCGTCGGCACCGGCCGCCAGCGCCTTGTCAAAGCGGTCAGCCCGCGTGCCGGGCACGAACAGCAAGGAACGTTGTCGCATCGGCGTTCAGCCCAGGAACGGCGGCAGTGTCGCGGCATCGGCCAGCGACCACACGCGGCTGATCACGCTGCGCATCTCGGCCTCGCTGGCGCCGCCGCGGTAGGCGGCCAGTTGCATTGCCTTGGCCTCGATCTCGGCCCGGCTCAGCGTGTTGCCGGGGTCGCCCTTGGGTTCATCGACACGGGCCTCCAGCGTGCGGCCATCGGTGGTCAAGACACTCACCTTGCCGATCCAGCGCGCCGGGTAGGCGCTGTCGACCTCGTCGTCCAGCACCATCTGCACCTTGTCGCGGAAGGCCAGCACCGCCGGCGCCTGGTACTGCGCGTCGAACTCGGCCAGGCCGGCGCGGCCGGTGGTGGCGATCAGGCCCAGCACCGTGCCCATCGAGAACTTGGCCTGGTGCACCGTCTGCGGGTCGATCACCGGCCCCAGCACGTCGATCGCGCCCTGGTGCACCTGCGCCGTCACGCGCTGCACCGCATCGGCAGCGAGCCGGTGCTCGCGCATCAGCTGCTGCAGCGCATCCGCCGCCGGGTGGGTGTGGCGGCAGGAGGCGTGGAACTTGAACGAGGTCTCGGCCAGCGCCCAGCGCTGGCCCAGGCCATCGGCCAGGCGCGACGGATCGGCGTCGCTGGACATGCCGGCAGCCATGCCGCGGCTGCCGTCGAAGATGCGCCGCGCGCCGGTGAAACCGTCCTGCGCCAGGTAGGCCGCGGTCAAGCCCGTGGTGGCCGCATGCGCGGTGTGCAGCTGCTTGGAGTCTGCCGCGTCACGCAGAAACTCCCACAGCCCCGCGGCCTGCGTGCCGGCCGAGCCGAAGGCATGCTGCATCCGGTCGACCGACAGGCCCAGCAGCCGGCCCACCGCCGCGGCCGCGGCGATGCTGCCGGCGGTGCCGGTGGTGTGGAATACCTTGTAATGCGAGCGGCCCAGGAATTCACCGACGCGGATGCCCACTTCGTAACCCACCACGCTGGCCAGCAGCAGATCGCGGCCGCTGGCGCCCAGCGCCTGCGCCACCGCCAGCGCCGGCGGAAAGACCACCGCCGCCGGATGGAACACCGAGCCGTTGTGCACATCGTCCTGCTCGGCAAAGTGCGACGCGGCAGCATTGATGGCGGCCGCCACCAGCGGGCTGGAGCGCTTGCGGTGGATCAGGATCTCGCTGGGTCCGTCCGCCGGCCCCATGCGCTGCATGAAACGCGCGATGCTCTCGACAGGGCGCGCGCCCTTGCCGGCCAGCGCGGAAGCGAACCAGTCGAGGAACAGGTCTTCGGTGCGGCGCAGCACGGCTGCGGGAATGCTCTCGAAACGCAGCGTGGCGGCAAACTGCGCGAGCGCGTGGCCCGGGTCGGGTGTCTGGTCACTCATCGAGGCATTCCTCACAGCGCGCCGTCGCGCTGCAGTTCGTTGATCTGGTCTGCGGTGTAACCCAGCTGGGACAGGATGGACCGGCTGTGCTGGCCCAGCGCCGGCACGGGGTCCATGCGCACACTTCTGGCGTTAGACGCCCCCGGCGGCAGCAGAGCGGGCACCGGGCCGGCGGGCGTGCTCACGTCGACCCAGCGTTCACGCGCGCGCAGTTGGGCATGGGCCCAGACCTGGGCCATGTCGTTGACCTGGGCGTTGGCAATGCCCGCCTCTTCCAGCCGCGCCACCACCTGCTCGGCGCTCAGTGCGGCGAAGCAGCTCACGATGATGTCGCGCAAGGCGGCGCGGGCGGCGCTGCGCCGGCTGTTGGTCGAGAAACGCTCGTCGGTGGCCAGCGCCGGCTGTTGCAGCACCGTGGCACAGAAGGCTGCCCATTCGCGTTCGTTCTGCAGGCCCAGCATCACCGTGTGGCCGCCGGCGGTGGGAAACGGGCCGTAGGGGTAAATCGTCGCGTGCGCGGCGCCGGCGCGTGGCGGTGGTGCCGCGCCTTCGTAGGCGTAGTACAGCGGGTAGCCCATCCACTCGGCCATGCTCTCGAGCATCGACACATCGATGCGCTTGCCGCGGCCGGTGCGGCCGCGCTCGATCAGTGCGGTCAGGATGTTGGTGTAGGCGTACATGCCGGCGGCGATGTCGGCAATCGAGCATCCCGCCTTGGCCGGTTCGTCCGGGCTGCCGGTGATCGAGACGAAGCCGGATTCGCTCTGGATCAGCAGGTCGTAGGCCTTCTTGTCGCGGTAGGGGCCCGGCCTGGCGGGGTCGTCGCCATAGCCCGAGATGTCGCAGACGATCAGGCCGGGGAACTGCCCGGACAAGGCTTCATAGGACAGGCCCAAGCGCGCCGCCGCGCCGGGCGCCAGGTTCTGCACCAGCACATCGGCCTGGCCCAGCAGGCGCTGCAGCACTTCGGGCGCCTGCGCATGCTTCAAGTCCAGGCCCAGGCTCTCTTTCGAGCGGTTGGTCCAGACGAAGTGCGAGGCCAGGCCTTGCACCCGCTGGTCGTAGGCGCGAGCGAAGTCGCCGACGCCGGGGCGTTCCACCTTGATCACGCGCGCACCCTGGTCGGCCAGCTGGCGGGTGCAGAACGGCGCGGCGATCGCATGTTCCAGCGCGACCACCGTGATGCCTTGCAGCGGCAACATCAATAGCTCCTAGGCAGGCCGAGCACGTGCTCGGCCACATACGACAGGATCATGTTCGTGGAGATCGGCGCCACCTGGTACAGCCTGGTCTCGCGGAACTTGCGTTCGACGTCGTATTCGCAGGCAAAGCCGAAGCCGCCGTGGAACTGGATGCAGGCATTCGCGGCTTCCCAACTGGCCTTGGCCGCCAGGTACTTGGCCATGTTGGCCTGCGCGCCGCAGGGCTGGTGCGCGTCGTACAGGCGGCAGGCTTCCCAGCGCATCAGGTCGGCGGCTTCGACCTCGATGTGCGATTCGGCAATCGGGAACTGCACGCCCTGGTTCTGGCCGATCGGCCGGCCGAAGACCACGCGGTCCTTCACATACTTGGTCACGCGGTCGATGAACCAGCGGCCGTCGCCGATGCATTCGGCAGCGATCAGCGTGCGTTCGGCATTCAGGCCGTCGAGGATGTACCTGAAGCCCTGGCCTTCCTGGCCGATCAGGTTCTCGGCCGGGATCTCCAGGTTCTCGAAGAACAGCTCGTTGGTCTCGTGGTTGACCATGTTGGGGATCGGCCGCACCGTCAGGCCTGAACCAATCGCTTCGCGCAAGTCGACGATGAAGATCGACATGCCTTCGCTCTTCTTCTTCACGTCGGCCAGCGGTGTGGTACGGGCCAGCAGGATCATCAGGTCGGAATGCTGGATGCGCGAGATCCAGACCTTCTGGCCGTTGATGACGTAGCGCTCGCCCTTCTTGACGGCCGTGGTCTTGATCTTGGTGGTGTCGGTGCCGGTGCTGGGCTCGGTGACGCCCATGGCCTGCAGCCGCAGTTCACCGCTGGCAATGCTGGGCAGATAACGCGCTTTCTGCGCGGCCGAGCCATGGCGCAGCAAGGTGCCCATGTTGTACATCTGGCCATGGCAGGCGCCGGAGTTGCCGCCGGCGCGGTTGATCTCTTCCATGATCACCGAGGCTTCGGCCAGGCCCAGGCCGGAGCCGCCGTAGTCCTGCGGGATCAGCGCGGCCATCCAGCCGGCCTTGGTCAGCGCATCGACGAAGGCCTCGGGGTAGGCCCGTGCGGCGTCGACCTTGCGGTGGTATTCGTCGGGGAATTCGGCGCACAGTGCGCGCACCGCGTCGCGGATGTCCTGGAAGGCGTGGGTGGTGTTCTGCATGGTGGTGGTTCAGTGAATCTCGGCGTGGGCCTGCATGGCCAGCTGGCCTTCGTGGTCGCGGGCCCACAGCGCATAGCGGCGTTCGCCTTCCGGCTTGCCGTGCACGCTGAAGCGGTGGATGTCGAAGATCGGCCGCACGGCCTTGAAGGCAAAGCGGCGCACGCGTGCGTCGGGCCGCTCGCGACGCAGCAGGTCCAACAGCAGCGTGGCGATCAACGGGCCGTGCACGATCAGCCCCGGGTAGCCCTCGACCTCGGTGACATAGCTGCGGTCGTAGTGGATGCGGTGGCCGTTGAAGGTCAGCGCGGAATAGCGGAACAGCAACACCGGGTCCGGCACGATGTCGCGGCCGAACGTCGCATCCGCCGGCGCCGGCTGCGCCGCTGCGACGGGCGCCCCAGGCTGCGATGTTGACCCAGCCGCAGCCTGCTGCGGGTGGTCGCGGTAGACGATGTCGTGCTCTTCGCTGATCGCCAGGCCGCGGGCGTTCGACACCTCGTGCCGCACTGTCACGAACACCAGCGTTCCGCTGCGGCCGCTCTTGCTGGACACATCGGTGATGCGCGAAAGGCGCGTGATCTCGTCGCCGATCTGCAGCGGGTGCTTGAACTCCAGCCGGCCGCCGGCCCACATGCGGCGCGGCAGCGGCACCGGCGGCAGGAAGCCGCCGCGCCGGGCATGGCCATCGGGGCCGATCTCGCTGGCCCGGGCCTGCGGCGTGAAGAACAGCCAGTGCCACAGCGGCGGCACGTCGCTGCCGGGCATGGGCTCGCCGTCATCGCGGTCCAGCGTGGCCGACATCGCGGCCACCGGCGCGGCGCAGACCAAGTCGCTGCGCTGCTCGCTGCGGCCGATCCAGTCGCGCCACGGCGCCGGGTCGTCGTCGGGGCTGGTGCGGGTGCTTTCGGGTGGGCTCGGCTGCGTCATGAGGGCGCACTGTGCGCGCGCGCCGGCCAAAGAACAATTCGGTTTTGGGGAACAGGCCCTTAGCGCTGCCTTAATGCCGACAGGGGCGCCGTGCTGTCACCCGGCCCCAGGCGGCGCTGCATCAGCACGGTGTCGGTCCACTCACCGAGCTTGAAGCCCACCGAGCGCATCGTGCCGACGGTCTCGAAGCCCATGCGCCGGTGCAGCGCCAGCGAACCGGCGTTGCCGCTGTGGCCGATGATGGCCAGCATCTGGCGCCAGGGCCCCGCCTCGCAGCGTGCGATCAGCGCAGCCAGCAACGCCACGCCGATGCCTTGGCCGCCGCGGTCGTGCGCGACATAGACCGAGTCTTCGATCGTGTAGCGGTAGCCCGGCCGAGGGCGGTAGGGCGTGGCGTAGCAGTAGCCCACCAGCGCGCCGTCGATCTCGGCCACCAGGAATGGCAAGCCCGCGGCGCGCACCGCCGCCTGGCGCTGGCGCATCTCCGGCACCGTGGGCGGCGTCTCCTCGAAACTGGCCCGGCCGTGCAGCACGTGATGGGCGTAGATAGCCTGCAGGGCCGCCGCGTCTTCGTCGGTGCTGTCGCGCAGCTGCAAGGCTGGCGTGGCTTGGCAAGGCGGCAGCGCCTGCCGCAAGTCGTCGTGCATGCTGTGTCCCGTCCCGCGTCAACTGCGGTGTTGGCAAGATCGTGCCGCAGCCCGGCGCATAAGAGAAGCCTTTGCCGCCTATGCAAAGCATCAGCTATTGTTGGGGTGATGGCACGCCTGAACCTGGACTACCTGCAGACCTTTGTCGATGTGGCGGCGCTGGGCTCGTTCACCGCGGCCGCGCAGCGGCACCGCTTGTCGCAACCGGCGATCAGCCTGCAGATGCGGCAGTTGGAGAAGCAGGTCGGCGTGCGGCTGCTGGAACGCGTGGGCCGCCGCGCGCAACCCACGGCCGCCGGCCAGGAGTTGCTGGCGCATGCGCAGCAGATCAACGCCGCGGTGGCCGCCGCCTTCGATGGTTTGGCGCGCCACGCCAAGGGCGTGATGGGGCGCGTGCGCATCGGCACCGGCGCCACGGTCTGCATCTACCTGTTGCCGCCGCTGCTGCGCAAGCTGCGCAAGCGCTTCCCGACGCTGGACATCACCATCAGCACCGGCAACACCGCCGAGGTGGTCAAGGCCGTCGAAGACAACCTGCTGGACATCGGCCTGGTCACGCTGCCGGCCAGCGGCCGCATGCTCGAGATCACGCCGCTGATCGACGATGACCTGGTGGCCGTGGCCCCGTCGCAGATGGCGCTGCCCGCCCGCCTGACAGCCGCGGCGCTGGCGGAGTTGCCGCTGCTGCTGTTCGAGCCCGGCGGCAACACCCGGCGCCTGACCGATGCGTGGTTTGCGCGCAGCCGCGTGACACCGGCGCCGGTGATGTCGCTGGGCAGCGTCGAGGCGATCAAGAAGCTGGTCGGTGCCGGGCTCGGCTGCGCGGTGCTGCCGCAGATGGCCGTGCGTTCGCCCAGGGACCGCGAAGGGCTGCAGGTGCAGCCCCTGTCGCCGCCGCTGCAGCGGCAGCTGGCCACCGTGGTGCGCCGCGACAAGCCCCTGCACCGGGGCTTGCGCGAGACGCTGGATGTGCTGATGGCGCTGCGGCAAAGCGCGCCGGCGGCCTGAGCAGCCGGCGCATCCCGGAGCGGATCAGCGCGCCGCGCCGCACGGCGCCTGGGTCACCGACCGGCTGACGGCCGGTGCGGCCGGATCCCTCGTCACTGGCAGCTGAAATTGCCGGCGCTTTCCACGTCGCCGGTGCCCTTGTAGCGCGCCACCTTCGGGTAGGGGCACAGCGGCCGGCTGCGGCTGGCCGACCAGGCGGCGGGCAGCTCGGCATTCACGCCGCCCGCGTTGCCGGCGCCGCGCGCCGTGGCGGTGATGCTGTCCGGCGCCTTGCCCTGCTCCACCCAGGCGACGATGGCCGAGACCAGGTCGAACTGGTCGGTGGCCGGGCCGCCCGAACAGTGGCCCATGCCCGGCACGCGGAAGAAGCGCGCAAAGCCGGTGGCGTCGCCGTTGTTGGCGGCGCTGACACCCTCATACCAGCTGGTGGTGTCGTTGACCGAGAAGATGGCATCGCTGACGCCGTGGTAGACGATCATCTTGCCGCCGCGGCTCTTCACCTTGGACAGGTCGGTCGGGTTCGGCGGCGTCATGAAGCTCATCGCCGACTCGGTGTAGGTAGCGTTCGTCGCGTTGATCTGCGCCACCAGCGTGTCGATGCTCGAGGTCAGCGAGAACACCGGGCCGTTGAAGCCGGCCACCGGCTCCGGCGGCACCTTGAAGATCATGCCGACCGCGCCGGAATCGAGCGCCAGCGGCGCGGTGAACTCCCAGAACGCGATGCCCGCCGCACCGAGGCCGCTGTCGTACGGGAAGCTGGCATACACCGCCGCACCGGTGCTGGTGGTGGCGCCGCTGAAGATCGGCGCAATGGCGGTCTTCTGCGCCGCGCTGAGGCAGCTGCCGTTGCGCTCTGCCGTGCAGGTGGGCACGTCGGTGGCCAGGCTGAAGGCCTTCTGGCAAGCCGTGGTGTCCTGGACCAGGCCATCGGTGACACCATCCAGCGCATCGCACTTGGCGAGCACCGCGTTGGCCACCGTCGCGCGTTCGGCGGCGGTGAAGGCGGTGGACACATCCGCCGGGTTGGTGGCGACTGTCGCGTAGCGTTGCGCGCCGAAGATGTTGGCGACGGCCGCCTTCGGCAGGTTGAAGCCGGGCGCACCGACGACATAACCGTCGTACTGATCGGCGTAGCGCGCAGCGGTCACCATGGTGTGGCGGCCGCCGTTCGAGCAGCCGCCGAAGTACGAGCGGTCCGGGCCCTTGCCGTAGGCCGTCTGGATCAGGCTCTTGGCCATCGGCGTCAGCTTGCCCACGGCCTGGTAGCCGTAGTCCAGCCGGGCCTGCGGGTCGATGCCGAAGGTCGGGCCCAGCGAGCCGGCGTGGCCGGCATCCGAACTCAGCACCGCAAACCCCTGCAGCAGCGCATGGGTGGTGGGGCCGCCACCAAAGCTGCCGGTGGCGGTGACCACCGAACCGTCGATGCCGCCATTGCCCTGGTGGTAGAAGCGGCCGTTCCAGGCCTTGGGCAGCCGCATCTCGAAGCCGATGGCATACGACTGGCCATCGACCGTGCTGGTGCGCTGGGCCATCTTTCCGGTGACCAGGCAGTGCTCGGGCACATCGTTGCCCGCCACCTTCAGCGTGCCGGCAGGCACCGTGGTGCTGGCGGTGATGCTGGTGTTGCTCAGCGTGCCGAGCTTGGCCGCCAACTCGGTGCAGGCGCCGCTGAGCGTGGCGCCGGTGGCCGGGCTGAGCTGCACCGGGCCGTCGTCCGATCCGCCGCAAGCGGTCAAGGACAGGCCGGCGGCGGTGCAAATGGCGAGTACACCGCGCCGTGGCTGGCGGCGTTGGACCGTGGCATGGGAAGGCATGGGGCGTCTCATCGATGTCTCCTGAACGGAACGAGAATAGCTGCGGGTGGACCGTCCAGTTAATTTACTTACTTAAGTTAAATGGCGGATCCGAAGAAACCCGGAGAGCGCCCGCGATGCGGCGCGCACGCCACAGGCGAGAATGCCCGCCATGCCGCCATCGAAACGCTCCGAGGACGAACTGACGCCGCTGGGCAAGCTGGAGGAAGGCAGTCTGCACGGTGTGCTGGGCTACCAGCTGGCGCAGGCCGCGATCCTGACCACCGAGGTTTTCATGCAGGCGGCCGGCGCGCCCTTGGCGCTGCGTCCGGTGGAGTACACCATCCTTCAATTGGTGAAGGAAAACGCCGCGATCACGCCCGGCCGCCTGGCCAAGGCGCTGGGCATGACGGCGCCGGGCATCACGATCTGGCTCGACCGCCTGGAAGCGCGGGAACTGGTGAAACGCGAGCGCAGCGAGACCGATCGCCGTGCGCAGAATGTGTCGGTCACCCGCAAGGGCAAGGAGTTGGTGACGCAGGCCACCAAGAACATCCTGGCCGAGGAGCGTGAGGTGCTGCAGGCCCTGAGCGAGGGCGAGCGCACGCTACTGCTGGAGCTGCTGCACAAGGTGGCGCGGCTGCGCGCGCGCTGAGGCGTGGCTTATGCAGCCACCACCGTGCCGGCGCACTCGCCGAAGCCGATGCGCCGCGCGCCCGGCCGTTCGCAGAAGGCCCGCAGGATCACCGAGTCGCCGTCTTCGAGAAAAGTGCGCGTCTGGCCGTTCGGCAGCGTGATCGGCTGCTTGCCGCCCTGCGTCAATTCCAGCAGCGAGCCCGCCTGCTGCGGCAGCGGGCCGGACAAGGTGCCGGTGCCCAGCAAATCGCCGCTTTGCAGGTTGCAGCCGTTGATCGTGTGATGGGCCACCAGTTGGGCCAGCGTCCAGTAGGCATCGGTGAAGTTGGACTGGCTCAGCCGATGCGCCGGCAGGCCGGCCTCGCGCATGGCCTGGGTCTGCAGCAGCACCTCGAGTTGGATCTCGATCGCGCCGCCACTGCGGTTGGCCGCTGAATCCAGATAG
>NZ_DATILJ010000316.1:0-3257 GCF_035476535.1 Aquabacterium sp. | reverse complement strand
CTCGCGGCGCTTCTCGGCAGCCGTCTTGCGGCGGCCGGCCCTGGCCTGCTCGCGCGTCTCGGCCTGCGCTGCCTCGGCCGCTTCACGGGCCGCCATCTCCTGGTGCAGGCGCTGGAACAGCTCGGCATCGGAATCCAGCGCATGGTCGGCGCCGAGGTCCAGGCCGGTCATCGTCTCAACCATGTCCTTCATCGCCAGCCGCACCTGCTGCTGCTCGGTGTCGTAGTCGACCTCGTTGTGCTGGTCGAACAGCGCCTTCAGCGCCGGATCGGGTTCGTCCTGCTCGGCCAGCAGGTCGGCCACCACGTCGCACAGCAGCTCGCGCAGTATGCGCTGCTCGCTCTGGGTCCAGCCGGGCTGTGCCAGTTGCCGGTCGATCGCCTGCACCCAGGCGCGCTGGGCCTGTTCCAGCGATTCGAACAGCGGGCCCGCCACGTCGGCATGGGCCTGCCAGTACAAGGGGATCTGTTCCTGCCAGGCCAGCAGCGTCTCACGCGCCTGCTCGATCTGGCGCGTCAGGCTGTTGAAGCGCTTCTGTTCCGGCGTCAGCGTGCTGGCACCTGCCGTGGCCGCGATCTGCAGCTGTCGTGTCGATGACATCTCGTGCGAGCCGCGAAGGGTCAGGCCGGCAGGAAGCCGTCGATCGACAGGTAACGCTCGCCGGTGTCGTAGTTGAAGCCGAGCACGCGTGCGCCGGCGCCCAGTTCGGGCAGCTTCTGCGCGATGGCGGCCAGCGTCGCACCGCTGCTGATGCCGACCAGGATGCCCTCTTCCCGCGCACAGCGGCGGGCCATTTCGCGCGCCGCTTCGGCCTCGACCTGGATCACGCCATCGAGCAGTTCGGTGCGCAGGTTCTTCGGGATGAAGCCCGCGCCGATGCCCTGGATCGGGTGCGGGCTGGGCTGGCCGCCGCTGATCACCGGCGATGCGCTGGGCTCCACCGCAAACACCTTCAGCTGCGGCCACTTGGCTTTCAGCACCTGCGCGCAGCCACTGAGGTGGCCGCCGGTGCCGACGCCGGTGATCAGCACGTCCAGGCCTTGCGGGAAGTCGGCGGCAATCTCCTGCGCGGTGGTGCGTACATGCACGTCGATGTTGGCCGGGTTGTCGAACTGCTGGGGAATCCATGCGCCGGGCGTCTGATCCTTCAGTTCCTGCGCGCGGGCGATGGCGCCCTTCATGCCCTTTTCGCGCGGCGTCAGGTCGAAGGTCGCGCCGTAGGCCAGCATCAGGCGGCGGCGTTCGATGCTCATGCTGTCGGGCATCACCAGCACCAGCTTGTAGCCCTTGACGGCGGCCACCATCGCCAGGCCGATGCCGGTGTTGCCCGAGGTCGGCTCGATGATCGTGCCGCCTTGCTGCAGCGCGCCCGAGCGCTCCGCATCCTCGATCATCGACAGCGCGATGCGGTCCTTGATCGAGCCGCCCGGGTTGCTGCGCTCTGACTTGATCCAGACCTCCGCAGCGCCGAACAGGCGGTTGATGCGGATGTGCGGCGTGTTGCCGATGGTGTCAAGGATGTTGGCGGCTTTCATCGGGCGGGCCTTCGGGGCGAGGGTGGGCGACGGGCACGATTGTGGCGTGCCCGTCGCCCACCCGGCGCTCACCCGGCCCACTCGGCGCTGGGGCAGGGGCGGCCCGGCGATCACCCAGGTGCTGCTGGCGCCTTGGGGGACGGCATTTCAGCCGATGGCGTCGTCCACCGGCTCCTCGAGGCAGAAGCCGACACTCGCGCTGGCGTGCCAGCCCTGGCCCTGGCTGGCGACGATGGTGCGGTCGCGCACCACCACTTCGGCGACATAGCCGCAGCCCTTCATGCCGGTGGTGTCGAGCGACCAGGCATCCCCGGTGAGGGCGGTGTTGACGCTGCCGGCCGAGGGCGTGGTGATGGCTTCACCGGGGTCGTTGATGCCCGGCGGCTTGATGCCGATGCTCCAGGACAGCAGGTGCGCGTCGCGGGCCACGAAGGTGCCGCCTATCGCTGTGCCGCTGGCGAACTTGCCGCAGTTGCCGGTGCCGGTGGTGATGTCGATGTCGGCCTGTGGCGCGGTGTTGTCCAGCTGGATCAGCTGGCTGTCGGTGCTGATCAGGCTGCCACCCGGGTCGTAGGCCGACAGCGTGACGATCCAGCGTGCATCGCCGCTCGAATCCCAGTGCCCAAGCAGGCTGATGACGTTCTGCTCGAAGGGCAGGTACGCAAAACGCTGGGTCACCGGGTTGGCGTTGTGCTGGTGGGTCGTGCCGTCGGCGCGGGTCAGGGTCAGCTCGGTCAGTACCGGCGCGGGAATGCCGCCGCCTTCGGGCTGCACTTCCACCTTGTAGCTGTAGCCGGCCGGCAGCGGCGCGCCCTGCAGCGTGACGGCGGCGCCAAACGGGCAATCACCGCCGACGGCCGCGTTGTTCAGCGCGAACACTGCATCGGGCGTGGTCATGCCGCTCACATCGCTGATCATGCTGACGGGGATGCCGCCGAGGATCGCGATCTTGCCGGCCGGGCCGTGCACCACGCCGGTGGGTGTGACATGCACCAGCGTCTGCTCGCGGTTGCCCCAGGTCGGCACGGTGCCCGGCGCATTGCCCGGCACCGGCACGGACCAGGACAGGATGGCGCGGATCGGCAGCACCACCGGCCCGGCATGGCAGGGCTTGCGGTATTGCGCCAGGTCCACCGGCAGGCGCACGGCCATGTGGATGCCCTCGGCGGGGATGGCGGCAATGTCGTAGATCTGCACGCTGGCCGTGCCGAGGAAGGTCTCGAACGAGCCATTGCCGTCGGTGTCGGCCCACCAGGACACGTACTCGGCGCTGCCCGAGGTGCAGGGCCCGCCGCTGTAGCCGGCGGACTTCTTGATCTTCACGATGCCGAGCAGCGTGTCCGGCAGGTTCGGATCGAGGCCGATGCAGGTCAGCTCCTCGAAGCTGATGTCGCCATCGGTCGGGAACAGCACTTGTGCGATCTTGTCGTCGATCTTCAATCCGGGCAGGGTCTGGGCCACCAGATCGGTGCTGAAGCCCGCCGGGCCATGCGCGATGGCATGCAGCTGCTTGAACGCGAAGCGGTGCACCGGTACCGCGCTGTCCTTGTACAGCGCGGCCAGGTCGGCTGGCGCCAGCACGGCCTGCTTGGCGACCAGCGGCTGTTCGAGGTCGATCACCTGGGCCAGCTGCTTCGACAGCTTCACTTTCAGCGCGTCGAAGATGTCGGGGATGTGGATCAGGCGCCGCGGCTCGACCAGGATCGTCGCGTCCCGCCGGTT
>NZ_DATILJ010000315.1:0-37160 GCF_035476535.1 Aquabacterium sp. | reverse complement strand
GTTCAAGGCCATCGACTCCGAACTGGCGACCCTCGCCTTCCTGGGCATGTGCAACTGGGCCTACAAGTGGTACCCGCGCATGGCCGACGATCACCCGCCCGAGAAGATGGCGCAGGTGCTGTGCCAGATCTTTCTCGGCGGGCTGAACAAGCCTTGATCGGATCGGGCACCGCGGTGCCCGCGGGCAGTTGCCGCCCCTACACGGCCATCACCGCACCGCTCCAGAAGTAGCAGCCTCTTGCGTCGCGGTACCACTTCGTGTTGCCGCTGACCGCTTCGCCCTCGTCGGTCCAGCCGACGTACGCCAGCGTGCTACCGGCAGCAAGCACCTCGACCACCTCGGCCATGCGTGACGGGCGGTCCTTGCGAAGATTCATTCGCGCTGTCGACCGCACCTGTCCGGTCTGCGCGGTGAAGGCAGGCGCTGCCGGAGTACCGATGCCGGCACCGGTGCATTCGGCAAACTCCAGCGGTATGTCTCGCAGCAGTTGGTCGTAGGTGCGACGACTGTGCCCGAGGCCCGTGCCAGGATCGGTCTTGCGCGTGGGGTCGAGAAACGCGTGGCCCACCACCGACCGCGCGGGATCGAGCTTGAAGGCATGGCACAGCAAGGCGATCGTCCAGACGTACTTGCGATAGGCCAGATCGGCATCGATGCCGCTGCCGTAGCAGTATTCGACGCCAATGGCAGCGTCGTTCGCGTCGTGGCCGTACAGGCGATTGTCCGAGTCCACGTTGTAGAGCACGTGCCAGGCCTTCTCGGGCGGACCGGTCAGCGCCGGAATGCACTCGATGATCTGCTTGTCGTCGACGAAGAGATGGGCAGACGCGCTGAGTTCGTCGCGCGAACGCTCGTAGTAGCGCACATTGCCCGCCGCCGTCGACCCCGGATTCCCGGTGTCATGGGCCACGATGAACTTGACGTCCGGCATGATGAGCCGGCCTGAACGTCGCCTCGACGGCTTCGTCAGGTAGCTCGGCGTGATGGTGTATCGCTGCAGAAACGGCATGCTCTTACCCCAGCGGTGGTTGATCGGACAGCAGGTCCGGCGCCGGTGCGGCCGGCCGCATGGAGGCCGGATCGTTGGCGTCGCGGCTGTGCGGCACCGCCTTGGCGGCCAAGTAGCCGGTGTGGCTGATGCCCAGCAAGGCAACCATGCTCGCGTGCAGGTTCGGCAACTCATTGATGCCATCGCTGCCGAACGTCCAGAACTTCTGCACCACCAGCCCGCCGTAGGTGACCGCGGTGACGATGGTGAAGAAGAACATCTGAATGCGCGTCAGGTCCAGATGGGTGGCATTGCCCACTTCCTCGCCGGTGAAGAGGTCGGACCATCGTGCGTTCTTGATGTCCCGGTTGACCACCAGTTGCCCGACATGGTCGGCATTGCCGGGAGTCTCTTCCTTGCGGTCCAACAGGACGAGACTGTTCTGAGCTTCGGCTTCGTTGGGCGGTTTTTCGGCCTTGGTCGTCAGGATCAGCGGCGAGGCGACCAGCGAGGTCGCGCTGATGCCCATCAGCGCCCACAGCTCGGGAGCAACGGCAATCTTCAGCGCTTCGCTGTCACCCTGCGCCAGGTTCAGCATGGCCGCACAGAAGAAGGCCGACAGCAGCAAGCCGGTCCACAGCGCCATCTGGAACCGCGACAGCGAGACGACGTTCCGCTCGTCGATCAAGGCCCCCAGCCATTGCCCAGTGACAGCCCGGCCGGCAACCAGCACGAACAGCGTCATCAGCCCGAACGACGCGAGCCACGCGACGACCGGGTTCGATCTCAGCAACCAGGGCAGCCCGATCAGCAGGATGCCGATGACGGTGAGTGCTGCCGGGTACCTTCTCATGGCGCTTCCTTTCTGGTGGGGTTGTGATTCACGGCGGGCCAGGGGCGGCGACCTTGAGGCTTGCATCGCCGCCATGCCTCCCATGGCGCTGCGCCGCGCACTCTGCCGTCACGCCGTCGGACTTGCATCCTTCCGGCTGATGATGGCCTCGGCCGGAACAGGGGCCGAACCGGGCGCGGCACTCACAACGCCGTGCAGACCCCGCCGTCCACCGCAATGGTTGAGCCGGTGAAGAAGCGCACCAGCTCGCCGTCGATGTCCTGCTGAATATCACCCAAACGACGCGGCTGAAAAGTGACCCGATGGGAGCCTTCGTGCACATGTCGTTGAGGTTCCATAGCCGCCGCGCATCAGGTTTGCGCACGTGAGGAGCCGGCTGAAGCGCGGCACGCGTTCACGGCTGGGCCGCACTCGTGCGAGCCGGCGGCCGGCCAGAGCCATGCCAGATGCTGGTGCAGCCGGGGCCGCGCTTCCGCACCGCGCTTGTGCGGCCCGCGGCGTCCGGGCGCCGGGAAGACCCTCGTTTCGCGTGGCATGCGGCTTGCGTAGGATCCCGCGTTCCTGACCAAACGGTCAGACTCCGTGCGCCAGTCAGAGTCAGTCCGGCGCAGGGGCCGATCGGCACGATCGGCTTCATCGTGCACGCCACTTCGATTCAAGGAAACTCTCGATGAACGTACAAGGCTTCAATCGACGCGTGCTCGCGCTGGCGTTGCTGTCGGCCTACCCGATGCACGGCGCGCTGGCCCAGACCAGCGCTGCCGCCACCGACAAGGCCAAGAAGGACGACACGCAGCTCCAGGAAATCATCGTCACCGGCACGCGCCGCCTCGAGAACATCAAGGACGTGCCGCAGTCGATCTCGACGATCAACAGCGAGGCGCTCGAAACACTCAACGCCAGCGGCCTGGACATCCGCGCCTTGTCCGCGCGCGTGCCCAGCCTGAACATCGAGTCGGACTTCGGCCGCACCTTTCCGCGCTTCTACATCCGCGGCCAGGGCAACACCGACTTCGACCTGAACGCTTCGCAGCCGGTAGGCCTGGTGCTGGACGACGTGGTCCAGGAGAACCCGATCCTGAAGGGCTTCCCGCTGTTCGACGTCGCCCAGGTGGAAGTGCTGCGCGGGCCGCAAGGCACGCTGTTCGGCCGCAATTCGCCGGCGGGCGTGCTGAAGTTCGATTCGGTGGCGCCCGGCAAACGCGAAGAGGGCTACTTCACGATCGGCTTCGGCCGCTACGGCGCGCTCAACCTCGAAGGCGCGGTCAACCTGCCGCTCGGCCCGGACTGGTCGATTCGCGCCTCCGCCATTTCGCAGTCGGCGGACGACCGGGTGTACAACAGCTTCCCGGGCGGCGAACCCAGCCTGGAGGGCTACACCGACCGCGCGGCCCGCGTGCAGGCGGCCTACACCAACGGCAACTTCAACGCCTTGTTCAACCTGCACGGCCGCGACTTCGTCGGCAACGCCACCACCTTCCGCGCCAACATCATCAAGCGCGGCACGAACGAGCTGGTCGACGGCTTCGACTTCAGCAGCTACCCATCGGACGGCCTCAACAGCCAGACCCTGAACTCGCTGGGCGCCAGCGCGCGCCTGCGCTGGGACCTGGGTGGCATCACGCTGAACTCCATCACGGCCTTCGACCGGGCCCGGTACTACAGCCGGGGCGACGTCGATGGCGGCCTGGGCAGCACCTTCGGCGGCGTGCCGAACGGCCCCGACTACCCGGGCCAACCAGCCCTGATTCCCTTCGACGCGCAGACGGCGGATGGTGTGCCCTGGCTGCGGCAGTTCACGCAGGAGTTCCGTGCGGCGTCCAACACCAAGGATCCGCTGCAATGGCTGGGTGGGGTGTATTACTTCCGCGAGAAACTGCAGGTCGACAGCTTCAACTTCGACTCCTTTGCCGTGGGCGACCCGCAGAACGGTTATGCGGTTCAACAGCAGCGGTCCAGTTCCCATGCCGCCTTCGGTTCGCTGTCTTACGCCATCTCGGATGCACTGAAGATCCGCGGCGGCATCCGCTACACCAGCGACAAGAAAGAGTTCGAAGCCGCCCGCACGCAGACGCCGTTCGGTGGCGCCAATGTCGGGCCCTTGACGGCCAATCCCAGCTCGAACAACACCAGCTGGGACCTTGGCGCCAGTTATGCCATCAACAAGTCAACCACGGTTTTCGGCCGTGTGGCAACGGGCTACCGCGCGCCCAGCATCCAGGGCCGCGTGCTGTTCGGTGACACCATCTCGGTGGCCGATGCCGAGAAGGCGTTGTCCTTCGAGGCCGGCTTCAAGGTCGACCTGTTCAACAACACCACGCGCCTCAGCGGCACGGTGTTCCGCTACCAGGTCAAGGACCTGCAGTTGACGGCCGGCAGCGGCAGCGTCAACCAGAACCGCCTGGTCAATGCAGACAAGGCCCAGGGCCAGGGTTTCGAGCTGGACCTCCAGGCCAACATCAACCGCCACTGGAAGACCACGGCCGGCATCAGCTTCAACGACACCGAGATCAAGGACCCGAACCTGTTCGTGGCACCGTGCGGCAATGCGAACTTCCAGTTCCTGCGGCCCAACACCGGCTGCACTGTCACCGACCCCGCGGGACCGGTGGCCGGCACGGTGTTGATCGGTGGCAACCCGCTGCCGCGCGCGCCGAAGTGGATCGTCAACTGGACGCTGAAGTACAGCGTCGAGCTGGGCAACGGCGACCTCTATGTGGTGACCGACTGGGCCTACAAGGACAAGTACAACATGTTCCTGTACGAGGCCAAGGAGTACACCGCCAAGTCGCTGCTGGAAGGCGGTCTGCGCATCGGCTACGCCTGGGCCAACGGCAAGTACGAAGTAGCGGCCTATTCACGCAACATCACCAACCGCCAGCAGGTCGTCGCGGCCATCGACTTCAACAACCTCACCGGCATCCTG
Source organism: Aquabacterium sp. (assembly GCF_035476535.1). Taxonomy (GTDB): domain Bacteria; phylum Pseudomonadota; class Gammaproteobacteria; order Burkholderiales; family Burkholderiaceae_C; genus Pseudaquabacterium. The sequence continues at coordinate 32,392 of NZ_DATILJ010000315.1, read as the reverse complement.
AACGAGCCGCGCAGCTGGGGCCTGCAGTTCAGGGCGAGTTACTGAGCACCCCCAAACCTGCCGCTTCGCGGCAGGCCCCCCGAGGGGGTCAAGCAAAGTGGCAGAGCCACATTTGCTTGAGAGCACCCCCAAACCTGCCGCTTCGCGGCAGGCCCCCCGAGGGGGTCAAGCAAAGTGGCAGAGCCACATTTGCTTGAGAGCGGCCTGAGCGACAAGGCCCCCTCGCGACAAGGCCGGTAGCGGCCCGTCACTCATCAGGATTGCGGAAGTACGGCGGCGCTGCGTTGGCAGCGCAGCCGCCCATCAGCGCGACACTGCGTGGTCGCGTGTCCCTGCGGACGCGGGCGTCCCGGGGGCCTTGATGAACGATCCCATCGCCGAGCAGCTGGGTCAGCGCGAAGCGGCGCTGAACGGCGCGCCGCCGGACACCCCTGCAGATGGCGCACCCGCGGTGGCGCTGTGGGGGCTGGCCCTGTCCGGTGGCGGCATCCGCAGCGCGACCTTCTGCTTCGGCATGCTGGTGGCTTTGGCACGGCACCGGGCCTTGCTGGACTTCCACCTGATGTCCACGGTGTCCGGCGGTGGCTTCATCGGTGCGCTGATCGGCCGGCTGTTCCACCGCGCAGCCAGGATGCGCAATGGCGCGCAACGTGTGCAGGACGCGCTGGCCGACGCCGACCAGCGCTGGTTCACCTGGTGGCTGCGCGCCAACAGCAACTACCTGTTTGCACGCGGGGCGCGCGATGTGTTCGTCGCCGCGGCAACGATGCTGCGCAACCTGATTGCGCTGCACATCGAACTGGCGCTGCTGGCCATCCTGCTGGGCGCGCTGCTCGCCGGGCTCGACCTGCTGGTGTGGCAGGCACTCGACCGGCTGTGGAACCCGCTGGCCGCTGCCGACACGGACGATGCGCAGCAGCGCGCCATCCGCCTGCTGCCGCCGTGGCTGCCCACCCTGGCGCTGGCGCTGCCGCCGCTGGCGGCGCTGGGCGGCGTGCTGGTCTGCGCCTACTGGGCTCTGCCGCGGCAGCGCAACGCCGGCGGCGCGGCGCAACTCGGTCTGCCGGGACTGTCGGCGCTGGCGATTGCCGCCTGGCTCTGGTTCGAACGACCCTTCTTTGTCGAGCATATCGGCCTCGGTCGCCACGTGTGGCTGAGCGCACTGGTGTTGACGCTGCTGTGGGTCGCCGGTTTGGCCTGGGCCGCGCTGGAGCTGTGCCGCAGCGCATTCGATGAAGACCGGGTGCGGGTGCGCCTGACGCATTGGCTGGGCACCTTGCTGCGCGTCGGCGCGGCGCTGGCCGGCATCGGTCTGCTGGAGCGCGTGGCTTGGCTGATGGCCTTCGAGGCGGAGGTCACGGCCCGGCTGGGTGCCGGCCTGCTGGCGGCGGCCGGCGTGCTGCGGCTGGTGCTGCCGGCGCTGGGCGGCTCCAGCGGCGCGGCCCCGCAGTGGCTGTCCCGGCGTTTGCTCATGGTGGCGCACATCGGCGGGCTGGTGCTGATCGCCGTGCTCGCCGCGTGGTGGATGGCTTTGTTGTACCGGCAGGTGTTCGGTCTGGTCTTCGTGCCGGGCAGGACCGAGATGCAGTTTGCCGCGGGCCACCGCCATTGGCTGTTCTACGCCGCCGGCGCCAGCGCCTATCTGCTGTTCAGCGGGCACAACGTCGGTTTTGCCAACCTCTCTTCGCTGCACCGCTTCTTCCGTGCCCGGCTGGTGCGCGGCTGGCTTGGCGCCGCCAATTCGGAACGTTTTCCGCTGGGCACCGCGATGCTGTCGCGCCGCGGCGACGAGCCGGTGGAGGGCTACGAACTGGAACAGACGGTCGATGAAGTCCACCCGCGCGACGACGAGCCGCTGGACCTGTATGCGCCGCAGGCCGGCGGCGGCCCGCTGCACCTGATCAACGTCTGCCTGAACCAGACACAGCGGGGCAAGGGCCCGTTCAACCGCGACCGCAAGGGCCAGGCGCTGACGGTGATGGCCGGCGGCTGGCTGCGCATCGGCGAGCGGCCATGGCAGGCCATGCCGACGTCGCAGGTGCTGACACTGGGCAGCTGGACGGCGATCTCCGGTGCCGCGTTCGCGCCCGGCCTGGGCATGTTGACACGCAGCGGCATCGCCGCGCTGGCCATGTTTGCCGGCGTGCGCCTGGGCCACTGGTGGGATGCGCGGGCGCTGCACGGCGACAGCGATCGGCTGGCCTGGTTCGCCAAATCACGCCTGCTGCTGCGTGAGCTGGTGGGCCGATTCCGTGGCGACGACGCGGCCTTCTGGTACCTGAGCGATGGCGGCCACTTCGACAACACCGGCGTCTATGCCCTGCTGCGCGAGCGCACGCGGCTGATCCTGCTGGCCGACTGCGGCGCCGATCCCGAGTACCGCTTCGCCGATCTGGAAAACCTGGTGCGCAAGGCCCGGGTCGATCTCGGGGCGGCCATCCACTTCATGAAGCCCGACCCGAGCTTTGCCGATGCCGACTGGCGGGCCTTCGGATCGGTGGCCGACCTGGCCTCGCCGAGCAGCGACGCCTGCATGGCGCTGGCCGAAGTGGACTACCGCGACGGCAGCCGCGGCTGGCTGGTGCTGGTCAAGCCCAACATGTTCACCGGCCTGCCGGTGGACCTGATCAACTTCAAGGCCGAGCACCCTGACTTTCCGCAGCAAAGCACCTCCGACCAGTCCTTCGACGAGGCCCAGTGGGAAAGCTACTTCATGCTCGGCCGCTCGATTGGCGCCCGGCTGCCGAAGACCTTGCTGCAGCGCATTGCCGACGGCGGTGCCGTCGGCTTCTTCAAGCGCGACGACGGCCGCATGCTCGGGGCTGCTGCAGCAGCGGCCGGCGCCGCGGCCGCCAGCCTGCGCGCCCGGCTGACCAGCGGCGCCGTCGGCGCGTCGATCGGGCTGACCACCGCGGCCACGCTGGGCGTCTCGGTGTGGCAGGCGCTCGACGCCTGGCGCAGCGCGGCGTCCAAGGCCACCGAAGCCGACGACAAGGCCCTGAAAGAGCTGACCGACTTGTGGGGCAAGCTGCGCCCGGCCGGTGCCGCGTCGGCGCCGGACGATGGCGCGGTGCAGGCCCTGGCCGCTTCGCTGCTGCGCATTGGTGACACGCTGTGCCCGAATGGTTTTGTTCGCTGGTTCACGCCGCATGAGGTGCTGGTGCGCAACGACGCCGGGGAGTTGGTGCAGACCGAACGCTTCTTCACGGCACACGCCGTGCTGAACGACGCCCGCTATGCCTGCCAGGACAGCACCAGGGGCGCGGCGGAGCCGCCGCCCTCCGCCTGCACGCGGCTGTTGGCGGTGGACGACCCCGGCCACTGCCTGTACGCCGAAGACACGGTGGCCCGCCGCGACGCGGATCCGCAATTCGCGCACTGCCCGCCGCGCTATTGGGGGCGCGACTATCGACCCCGCCTGGCCAATCGTCTCGGCAACTGCCTGCGCGTGGCCAAGGCCAGCGAGCAGAGCAGCGTGCCGGTGGCGGTGGTCAGCGGCGCCAGCGCGGTCGCCGCCGGCCTGCCGGACAGTCTGGACAGCCTGGACGCCCGGCTTGCCGCCAGCGCCCCCGCCGCCGGTGCCCCTGCCGCCGCGGCCTATGACCCCCCCACCCGCGCCCAGGCGATGGCGCGGCCCACGCCCCTGCCGGACACCGGCGCGTCACGCCCCGGTGTCCCGCGTGCCATGCCGCAACCGTCGCACGCACCCTTGCTGGCGAGCTGCCGCGACAAGCGGATCTACGTGCAGGCCTACGGCCGCACGCGCGAAGCCGACGACCTGGCGGTGCGGCAGGCGCTGCAGGACGCCGGCGCCAAGGTGCCGGTGAGCGAAGACATGCTGGCCCGCGCGCAGATGAACAAGCGCGTGCCGCCGACGCCGGTGCGTGCCGACGTGCTGCGCTGGCACACGCCGGACGACCAAGCCTGCGCCACCGCGCTGGTGGACTGGCTCGATGAGCGGTCGCCGCCAGCGAACCTGAGCCCCGCCGGCGCGCGGCACGCCGAGCCCTTGGCCGCACGCCTGAAAGCCACGCCGGGTGTGGTGGAGTTGTGGCTGGCACCGCCGCCGCAAGCCGCCCGCTGATGGACGGTGCGCGGCCACGCGCACCGGCTCCTATCATGGCTTCACCCCCTGCTGCCGGCCCCTTCCTCATGAACCCTTCGGACTCCCCCGCCGCTCCGCGATTCAACCAGCCGCTGGGCGGTGACGAAGTGCCGCGCTTCGCCGGCATCGCGACGATGATGCGGCTGCCGCACCAGGCCAGCAGCGAAGGTCTGGATGCCTGCTTCGTCGGCGTGCCCTTCGACCTGGGCACCTCGAACCGATCCGGTGCACGTTTCGGCCCGCGCCAGGTGCGCAGCGAATCGGTGCTGCTGCGGCCCTACAACATGGCCACCCGCGCCGCGCCCTTCGATTCGCTGCAGGTCGCCGACATTGGCGATGTCGCGACCAACGCCTACAACATCGTCGATTCGATCAGCCGCATCGAAACGGCCTACGACCGCATCATCGCCACCGGCTGCCGGCCGATCACGATCGGCGGCGACCACACCATCGCCTGGCCGATCCTGCGGGCGATGCACAAGCGCTACGGGCCGATCGGCGTGGTGCACGTCGATGCCCATGCCGATGTCAACGACACGATGGGCGGCGAGAAGATCGCACACGGCACGCCGTTCCGCCGCGCAGTGGAAGAAGGCCTGCTCGATTGCCAGCGCGTGGTGCAGATCGGCCTGCGCGGCACCGGCTACCACGCCGATGACTTCGACTGGTGCCGGGCCCAGGGTTTCCGTGTCGTGCAGGCCGAAGAGTGCTGGCACCGCAGCCTGGTGCCGCTGATGAAGGAAGTGGCCGAACGTGTTGCCGGCGCGGCCGGCGATGGTCCCGTCTACCTCAGCTTCGACATCGACGGGCTGGACCCGGCCTTTGCGCCCGGCACCGGCACGCCCGAGATCGGCGGCCTGAGCGTGCAGCAGGGCCTGGAGATCATCCGCGGCCTGCGCGGGCTGAACATCGTCGGCGCCGACCTGGTGGAGATCTCGCCGCCCTACGACCCGCACGGCACGACCGCACTGGTTGGCGCCAACCTGGCGTTCGAGATGTTGTGCGTGCTGCCCGGCGTGGTGTACCGGGTCTGAGCGCCGCACCTGAGGTCCGAGCAAATCAGAACCCATTGCGGGCTTGATTCACCCCAAATTGGGTATGATCAAACCCGAAATGGGTACAAAACAAGCCACCTCAGCCGCCAGTGCAAGGACTCCGGCGCTTCGCGTCAGCTTGGCGGACGCTCTGTTCAGCGGCACGCAGCAGCGCGTGCTGGGTCTGCTTTTCGGGCAGCCTGAGCGCAGCTTTTACGCCAACGAACTCATCGCGCTCGTCAACAGTGGCTCCGGCGCCGTACAGCGCGAACTGGCACGCCTTGCGCAAAGCGAACTGGTGACCGTGCGACCGTCGGGGAATCAGAAGCACTACCAGGCCAATCCGCAGTCACCGATCTACGCCGAGTTGTGCGGCATCGCGCAGAAGACGATTGGCCTCGCGGAGCCGCTGCGCGTGGCCATTGCGCCGCTGGCTGATCACATTCGCGCCGCCTTTGTCTACGGCTCGGTGGCCAAGAAGCAAGACACGGCCAGCAGCGATGTGGATCTGATGGTGATCAGCGATGACGTGAACTACGGCGAACTCTATGCCAGCTTGGAAGCATTGAGCCAGCGACTGGGCCGCACGGTGAACCCGACGATCTATGCGCCTGATGAACTCGCACAACGCATCAAGCGCGGCGACGCGTTCGTCACGCGTGTACTGCAGCAAGCGATGATCTGGATCATCGGAGACGACCATGCCCTCGGCCTTTGAGAACCTGTGCGGCCCTGGCAAGCCGCTGCGCGCCGAACCTCCCGACGCGTCCGAGTTCGCCGGCCTGCTGCGCTCGGGCATCGCACGCTTGACTGATGCAGACAACACCACGCTGTCACTCGAAAGCCGCTTCGACCTGGGCTACAACGCCGCGCACGCACTGAGCTTTGCTGCGGGCGCATGACGCTGAGCAAGCGACCGCGGGCAGCCCGCGGGCGGAGGCGGTGATGCCGAAGCGGTGAGAACTGCGGCCACGAGGGTCGCGCGTGCGGTAACGACCATGTCGGCACCGACACACACTGACCAAGTTCCGGTGAAGCTCATTGACGAGGATCAAGCCACGGCGCCGGCAGAGCCTGCACGCGCACCGGCGACCGAAGCGACACGTCTTCGGCGTGCCCCCTTCTCACGAGCTTCCAGGACGACCCATGACCCCCAACCCCCTCCTCCTGCGCCGGCGCGGCGCACTCGGTGCCCTCAGCGGCCTGAGCGCGATCGGCCTGATCGGCTGCGGCGGCGCCGAAGACAGCAGTTCCGCCACCACGGCCACGCCGCTGGACGCCGCCACCGACGGCAAGCTCGAACGCATCCTCGCCGCGTCCACCACCACCTGCACGCTGGTGGCCGAGGAAGTCGAAGGGCCGTACCCGCTGCGCGCGATCCTCTCGAACACCGCGATGGTCCGCAGCAACATCACCGAAGGCAAGACCGGTGTCGCGCTGACGCTGCGCCTGAAGCTGGTCGACGTGAACAATGCCTGCGCGCCGATCAGCGGTGCCTCGGTCTACATCTGGCACTGCGACAAGGACGGCCTTTACTCGGGCTATGACGCGAGCAACAACGCCGGCCAGGCCGGCCTGACCTACCTGCGCGGCGTGCAGGTCAGCGACAGCACCGGCCGCGTGACCTTCACGACGATCTTCCCGGGCTGGTATGCCGGACGCATCACGCACATCCATGCCATGGTGTTCCTGGCCGGCTCCAGCCTGGGCAGCAGCAGCACCGCGATGGCCACCACGCAGTTCGCCTTCCCGCCGGCCGTGACCACCGCGGTCTACAACAGCGCGCTCTACACCAAGGGGCAGAACACCTCGGTCACCAGCTTCAGCGCCGACAACATCTTCAGCGACGGCACCGGCACGGAGCTGTTGACCCTGTCCGGCAGCGCCAGCGCGGGCTACGCCGGCGGCCTGGTGCTGGGCATCGACCAGACGGCCACCAGCAGCGGCGGCGGCTCCGGCGGCGGCACGCCGCCGACCCCGCCCACCGGCCCCCGCACCTGAGATCCGCCATGAGAACACAGCCCACCATGATGTCCGCCCTCCCTTCCCGCCTGCTCGCAGCAGTGCTGTTCGCTGCCGCGCTGCCGGCCGCCCAGGCCGCCGACAACCTCATCAGCAACGGTAGCTTCGAAAGCGGCAGCACCGGCTGGACCCTGATCGGCGACGCCACGCTCAGCAGCAGCGACGCCTATGACGGCACGGTCTCGTCCCTATTGCAGGATGTGAGCGGCAGCGGCGCCGCCGTCACCACCAGCTTCAGCGCCATCGCGGTCAGCGAGATCGCCGAGCTGTCGCTCTGGCTGCGCAATGCCGACCTCGGCCCGCTGAGCCTGGTCGTCTTCGGCTACAGCAGCGGCAGCACCGGCAGCACCGTGCTGGAAGACTTCGGCAACCCGGACTGGACCCAGTTCTCGCTGCTGTCCTCGCTGGACAGCAGCCAGTCGCTGGTCAGCCTGACGGTCTACGGCGGCACCGGCAGCGCCAGCTACGTCGACGATGTGCTGCTGACCCGCATCAGCAGCGCCGTGCCCGAGCCGCACAGCGCCGCGCTGTTCGCCGCCGGCCTCATCGGCGTGGCGAGCTTGATCCGGCGGCGCATGCAGGCCTGAGAACATGCGATCCTCCGGGCCTCGCTCACCTCGAGCGCCCGGAGGATCCCACGGTGAAACCGCCCTTCAGCGACTTCATCAAGCCCAAGACCGCCAGCCGCCGCAAGGCGAAGCCGGCCGCCGAGCCCCGGCTGTCACGCCAGCGCAAGCCCGAACACCTGAGCGCCGATGACTGGCAGCGCACGCTGCGGCGCCAGTTCGGCCGCGAGCAAGGCTTCGAGCTGCGCAACCTGGGCGATGCGGCGCTGTCGCCGGTGTTCTCCGAGTTCCGTGTGTCCAACCGGGATAGCGGCGGACACTACCGTGTCACGATCCGCGGCAGCCAGCCCGGCGACAACCTGTGCACCTGCCTGGACTTCGCGACCAATGACCTGGGCACCTGCAAGCACATCGAATTCACGCTGGCGCGCCTGAGCGCACGCCGCGGCGGCAAGGCCGCGCTGGCGCGTGGCTTTTCGCCGCCGTACAGCGAGGTCTTCCTGCACCACGCCGGCCAGCGCACGGTGCGCTTCCGGCCCGGCGCCGACTGCCCACCCGCGCTGCGCGCACGCGCCGGCAAGCTCTTCGGCACCGCCGCCGATGGCGTGCTGCCACCGGAACGCATGGCCGAGCTGGACGGCTTCATCACCGCGGCCCGCAAGAGCAGCCACGAACTGCGCATCGACGATCGCGCGCTGACCTTCGCTGCGCAGCTGCGCGATGCCGATCATCGCCGGCAGGTGCTGGCCGAGGCCTACCCACGCGGCGCCGCCGACAAGGGGCTCAACAAGCTGATCAAGGCCCGGCTGTACCCCTACCAGGCCGAAGGCGCGCTGTTCGCGGCGCGCAACGGCCGTGTGCTGCTGGGCGACGAGATGGGCCTGGGCAAGACCGTGCAGGCCATCGCCGCCGCCGAGCTGATGGCGCGTCACTTCGGCGTGCAGCGCGTGCTGGTGGTCTGCCCCACGTCGCTCAAGCACCAGTGGCAGCGCGAGATCGCCCGCTTCGCCGGCCGCCCGGCGCAGGTGCTGCAAGGCCTGCGTGCGGCGCGCGAGCAGCAGTACCGGGAAGACGCCTTCTGCCGCATCACCAACTATGAAGCGCTGGTGCGTGATGCCGACCTGATCACCGCCTGGGCGCCCGAGCTGCTGATCGTCGACGAGGCGCAGCGCGTCAAGAACTGGAACACGCTGGCCGCGCGTGCACTCCGGCGCATCGCCGGCCCGGAAGCCTGCCCCTATGCCATCGTGCTGACCGGCACGCCGCTGGAGAACCGGCTGCAGGAACTCATCGCCATCGTGCAGCTGGTCGACCAGCACCGGCTGGGCCCCACCTGGCGGCTGCTGCACGAGCACCAGCAGGTCGACGAGGCCGGGCGGGTGGTCGGCTACCGCGACCTCAACCGCATCGGCAGCACGCTGGCACCCATCCTGCTGCGCCGGCGCAAGGCCGAGGTGCTGGCGCAGCTGCCCGAACGCATGGACAAGACGCTGTTCGTGCCGATGACGCGCGAACAGCGCGTCCATCACGATGAGAACGGGCAGATCGTGATGCGCATCGTCTCGCGCTGGCGCAAGACCGGCTACCTGTCGGACGCCGACCAGCGCCGGCTGCAGTGCGCGCTGCAGAACATGCGCATGTCCTGCAACAGCACCTTCCTGCTCGACCACGAGACCGACTTCGGCCACAAGGCCGACGAGCTGGTGACGCTGCTGGAAGAGCTGTTCGAGCAGCCCGACGCCAAGGCGGTGGTCTTCAGCCAGTGGCTGGGCACCCACGAGATCCTGGCGCGCCGCCTGCGCGAGCGCGGCTGGGATCATGTGCTGTTCCACGGCAGCGTGCCCGGCGACAAGCGCGGCGCACTGGTCGACCGCTTCGTGCAGGAGCCGGCGTGCCGGCTGTTCCTGTCGACCGACGCCGGCGGCGTGGGCCTCAACCTGCAGCATGCCGCGGCCATCGTGGTCAACATGGACCTGCCGTGGAACCCGGCCGTGCTTGAACAGCGCATCGGCCGCGTGCACCGCATGGGCCAGCAACGCGGCGTGCAGGTGATCAACTTCGTCGCGCAGGGCAGCATCGAGGAAGGCATGCTGGGTGTGCTGGCGTTCAAGAAGTCGCTGTTTGCCGGCGTGCTGGACGGCGGTGACAGCGCGGTGTTCATGAACGGCACGCGGCTGGCCAAGTTCATGGAGAGCGTGGACGAAGTGACGGGCGCGATGGGCCGTGCCGAAGAAGCGCTGGCCACCCCGAGCTCCGCGCCGCGGCTGCCGCAGTCGGTGATGGATGAGAGGGTGATCGGCGAGCCGGCACCAGCCCAGCCGACAGTCCCGGACAGGGCCCCGGGCGTGGTCCCGGACCTTGCCGCGTGGGACGCCGAGGCCGGCGAACCCATGGCCCCACCGATCGAGACCTCGGCCGACGCGCCGGGGGCGGCATCGGCCACGCCGCCGGCCGACCCCTGGGCGCCCTTGCTGGAAGCGGGTTTGCGCTGGGTCGAGTCACTCGCGCAGCCCGGCACGGACCCAGGCCGCTCACCTGCCGGCCCGCGCATCAGCACCGATCCGCGCACGGGCCAGCGCAGCCTCACGCTGCCCTTGCCCGACCCCGCCACCGTGCAGCGCCTGGCCGAAGGTCTGGCCGGCTTGCTCGCTCAATTGCGGCGCTGAACGATCGCCACGCGCGGCAACGAACTGTCTGATACTCGACCCCCCGGAACGCAGCGGCACCAGCGCACGCCCTCAACACCATGACCCTGAGCACCCCCCTGGCCGTCGTCCAGGCCCAGCTCGACGCCTACAACGCCAAGGACCTGGAGGCCCTGCTCGCCACCTACGCGCCCGATGCCGAGCAGTACACGCTGCATGGCGAGCGGCTGGCCCGCGGCCACGACGAGATGCGGGCCCGCTTCCAGCAGCGCTTTGCCGAGCCCGACCTGCACGCACGGCTGCTGTCGCGCACGGTGATGGGCAGCGTCGTGGTGGATTACGAACTGATCACGCGCAACTTCCCCGAAGGCCTGGGCACGGTCGAGATGCTGTGCGTCTACGAAGTCCGGGACCAGCGCATCCACAAGGCCTCGTTCGCCCTGGGCGAAAAGCGCATGCACGCACAAGCGGGCGCCTCGCACCATGAGTGATCTGCCGCCGCTGCCCGACACGCCGCTCGGCCGCTACCGCCACTACAAAGGCGGCGAGTACGAAGTCATCGGCGTCGCGCGCCACAGCGAAACGGGGGAACCGCTGGTGGTCTACCGCCCGCTCTACAACGACAGCGGCTGGTGGCTGCGCCCGCATGCCATGTTCTTCGAGCAGGTCGACATCGACGGCGGCCTGCAGCCCAGGTTCCGCTTCATCGCGTCGGCCCCGCCCTGAGTCTGCTGCAGTGTCGGGCGCGGTGATCGAGAATGCCGCCGTGAAGGGCTTCGCCGTCGATCGATGAATGCCGTGCCGCCCGCCGAGGCCGGCGCGAGTGATCGCGACGCGCTGCTCACCGCCCACGCCGACTGCCTGGCGTGCTTTCATCGCGGGCTGTACGGCACGGTGGTCGACGACGCGCCGGCACTGCTGCCGCGGCTGGCCGCTGCCGGGCTGGAAGCCGAACGGCGCGACCTGCTCTATGCGCTGGCGATGTGTGCCTGCGAAGCGGCGCGTTTCGACATCGCCATCGAATCCGCGCAGGCCCTGGGCATTGCCGCCGCGCGTGAAGGCAGCGCCGGCCCGCTGCTGCAGGCCGCGTTTGCGCTCGGTGCCGCGCTGGAGCGCCTGGGCGATGCCTGGCAGGCCGAGCGGGTGCTGGCCGAAGCGCTGACCGCCCCCGGCGCGCCGGCGCCCGCGCGCGAGCGCATGGTGGCGCTGAACGGCTTGTGCGCCATCACCATCGGCGTGTTCCACCGCCTGCGTGACGTGGAAGAACCCGCGCAGGGTCGCGCCGTGCTGGCGCGGGCGCGCGGCTTCGTGCTGCTGGCGCGTGAGCTGCTGCCGCAAGCCCCTGATGCACGCTACGAAGTCGCCATCGCCGGCAACCTGGGCGAGGTGCTGCTGCATCTGGGCGAGCTCGATGCCGCGCAGCCCCTGCTGCTGCAGGCGCAGGCCCTGGCGCGCGAACGCGGCTACCAAGCCCATGTCTGGCGCATTGCCTGCTCGCTGGGCGAATGGGCGCTGGCCAGCGGCGACGCCGCCGGCGCGCGCCAGGCGATGCAGGCCCTGCTGGCCGAACTGGGCCCCGATGCACCGCCGCAAACGCAGATCCGCGCCCACCAGGCGGCCTACCGCGCCGGCCGCGCGCTGGGCCTGTTCGAAGAAGCACTGCAGCACTTCGAAGCCGCCGAACACCTGGAACGCCGGCGCGTCACGCGCCAGTTGCGCGCGCAATCCCAACTTTTCGTCACGCGCAGCGAAGCCGAACACGCGTTGATCGACGCGCAGCGCCAGCGCGCGCTGGCCACCGAGCTGGCCGAGCGCGCCGAGCGCGACCCGCTCACCGGCCTGGGCAACCGCCGCCACCTGGACCGCCGCTTCGCCGAGTTGCTGTCCGAGGCCGAGCGCCATGCCCGGCCACTGGCCGTGGCGGTGATGGACATCGACCACTTCAAGCAGATCAACGACACGCACGGCCATGCCGCCGGCGACTGCGTGCTGGTGGCGCTGGCGCCGCTGCTGCGCGAGAACATGCGCGCCGGCGATGCGCTGGCGCGCGTGGGCGGCGAGGAGTTCGTGGTGGTGTTCGCCGACACGCCGATCGAACGCGCCGCCGAGGTCTGCGAGCGCCTGCGCGAACGCCTGGCCGGCCAGCGCTGGCCGGGCCTGCCGGAAGGCCAGGCGGTGACGCTGAGCATCGGCCTGGCCGGTGCCGCACCCTATGACGCCGCCGAACTGATGCGCCGCGCCGATGCCGCGCTGTACGAGGCCAAGCGCCTCGGGCGCAACCGCGTCTGCAGCTAGTCGGACAGGGCTGGCCCGCCGGGCGAAGGCCGGCCGCACGCGAGCGGAACGCTGCAACTGGGGCGCTATTCATGCTCTTTCGATCAGTTCGTCACTTTCTAAATCAGAAATGATTAACAAGCTCAGAAGATGAGCCGATGACCCGTCAGACGCCGCATCGCTGGACGCATTCCGCGGCACCCAGGCGTCGTCCGTTCCCACCGCTTGGAGACCCCATGAATGCCGTTGAAACCGCCGCCCCCGTACTGCCAGCCGCGACGCACCCACCGTCCGTGGTGTCGCGCACCCCGAGCGCCCGCGAACAGGCTCGCGAATGTCTGACCTTTCGCCTCGGCGACGAGGAATACGGCATCGACATCCTGAAAGTCCAGGAGATACGCGGCTACGAGAGTCCGACCCGCATCGCCAATGCGCCGGCCTTCTTCAAGGGCGTGCTGAACCTGCGCGGCGTGATCGTGCCGATCATCGACCTGCGATTGAATCTCCGTCTTGAACTGGCCGCCTACGACGCCTTCACGGTGACCGTCATCCTCAACGTCGCCGGCCGTGTGGTCGGTGCCGTGGTCGACTCCGTCAGCGATGTGATCGACCTCGCGCCCGGCCAGATCCATCCGGCCCCGGAGTTCAACGGCGCCGTGGACGCGCGCTACATCAACGGCATCGGCACGATCGACCAGGGTGAGCGAAAACGCATGCTGATCCTCATCGACATCGAAAGACTGATCAGCAGCGCCGACGTGGGGCTGATTGAACAAACCCTGCAGTAACGCCTGCTCGACAGCTATTCAAAGGATTCACCATGAACTTCCAGAACATGAAACTTGCTACCAAATTCACAGCCGCCGTGGTCATCGCGACTGTTCTCCTGATCGGCATGATCGCGCTCGGCACTTTCAGCATGGGCAGCATCAAGCACCAGTTGGACAAAGTGGCCGACGAGCGACTCCCGCGGGTCATCGCCGCCAAGGACATGGTCATCAACCTGCGCACGGTAGGCATTGCTTCTCGCAATATCGTCCTGCTGACCGACGAGGCCGGCATGAAGAAAGAAAGGGATCGCCTCGAGCAACTGCGAGTCGAATTTGCCAAGCTGGAGAAGCAGCTGACCGCTGTCATCAACACCGAGGCCGGCAAAGCCATCCTGGCCAAAGTGAGCTCGACGGCGGCATCGATGCAAGCCCCTTTGGACAAGGCTGTGGCACTGGGCTTGTCCAACAAGAACGAGGAGGCCACAAAGGTGTTGCTCGCTGAAGTGCGGCCGGCCCAGAACCAGGCCCTCGAAGCCGTCGAAGAGCTGGCCGCCTTGCAGATGAAGCTCGCCGACGAGTCGCAGCTCGAGGCGCAAAAGGCCTACGACGCCGCGCTGCTGGCCATGCTCGTCGTGGGCGGCGTGACGGTTGTGTTCTTCGCGGTCGGCGGCTGGATCATGGCGCGCTCCATCGTTCGCCAACTCGGCGGCGAACCGGCAACGGCCGCTGACCTGGCGCGCTATGTGGCCGCCGGCGACCTCAGCGTTCCGATCCAGCTCCGGTCAGGCGACACGACGAGCCTGATGGCGCAGCTCCGGTCCATGCAAGCCAGCCTGGTGAAGGTGGTTTCCAACGTGCGGCAGAACTCGGAGTCGGTGGCCACGGCTTCGGCGCAGATCGCCCAGGGCAACAATGACCTGAGCCAGCGCACCGAAGAGCAGGCGTCGGCACTGGAACAAACCGCCGCTTCGATGGAGCAGCTCAGCGCCACCGTCAAACAGAATGCCGACAACGCCAGGCAAGCCAGCCAGCTCGCCCTGAGCGCTTCGACCGTCGCCATCCGGGGCGGCTCGGTGGTCGACCAGGTGGTGGACACCATGAAGGGCATCAACGACAGCTCCAAGAAGATCTCGGACATCATCGGCGTCATCGACGGCATTGCCTTCCAGACCAACATCCTGGCCTTGAACGCCGCGGTGGAAGCGGCGCGCGCAGGCGAACAGGGTCGCGGCTTCGCCGTGGTGGCCAGCGAGGTGCGCAACCTGGCCGGCCGTTCGGCGGAAGCCGCCAAGGAGATCAAGAGCCTGATCAACGCCAGCGTGGAACGGGTTGAGCAGGGAACCCTGCTGGTCGGTCAGGCCGGCGTCACGATGTCCGAGGTGGTCAGCTCGATCAAGCGCGTCACCGACATCGTCGGCGAGATCAGTGCGGCCAGCACCGAACAGAGTGCCGGGGTGACGCAGGTGGGCACCGCCGTGAGTCAGATGGACCAGGTCACGCAACAGAATGCCGCGCTGGTGGAAGAGAGCGCTGCCGCGGCCGAAAGCCTCAAGGTGCAGGCGCAGCAACTGGTGCAGACGGTGGCGGTGTTCAAGGTGGCTTGATGCCATGATGCCGCGGCGGCCGGTTCGGGCCAACTGCGCAGCGGAGGGTGTCGCCGGTGCGCTCAGCCCGGCTGGCACCACCACTCACCCGAGAACCGGCCTTCCAGCCAGTTCACGAAGCCGCTCACTTTGCTAGGCAGCAAGCGCGGCGACGGGTAGACCGCGTGGATCTCCTGCGAAGGCAGGGCCCAGTCGGCCAGCAGCGCCTGCACGGCGCCGGTGCGCACCGATTCATGCGCCACATACCAAGGCAAGGCCGCGACGCCAAAACCCGCACGCGCCGCCGCCAGCAGCGCCGACAGGTTGTTCGAGCGCAGCGGGCCCTTCACCGGCACCTGCAGCGGCTGCCCGGCGCGGTCGGCGAAATGCCAGCGATCGTCGCCCTGCACGGTGCTGTAGAGCAATGCATCGTGCAGCGCCAGGTCCTGCGGGGCTTGCGGCGTGCCGCGCTGCTGAAGATAGTCGCGCGAGGCCACCAGCACCCAGGGGTTGCTGCCCAGCGTGCGCGCGCCCAGTGATGAATCGGCCAGCCGGCCCAGCCGCAGCGCCACGTCGATGCCCTGCTCGATCAGGTTGACATAGCGGTCCTCGAAGCTGAGGTCGATCTGCAGCTCCGGGTATTGCCGCATGAAGCGCAGCACCAGCGGCACCAGCACGCGCCGGCCGAAAGCCACCGGCGCGCTGATGCGCAGGCTGCCGCGCAGCCGGGACTGCAGCAGCGCGGCCAGGTTGTCGGCCTCTTCCAACTCGCGCGCGATGATCCGGCACTTGTCGTAGTACAGCGTGCCGATCTCGGTCGGCGTCACGCCTCGCGTGCTGCGGTGCAGCAGGCGTGAACCGAGCCGGCGCTCCAGCTCGGCGATGTGCTTGGTGGCGGTGGGCTGCGTCAGCCCCAGGTCGGTGGCGGCCTTGCTGAACGAGCCCGCTTCGACAACGCGAATGAACAGCCGAATGCCCTGTACACGATCCATGGCTGCATGGTGCGCGCTTTCGCAGCCGCCATTCCGCCGTGGAATATCAAATATCTCCTGACTTGGATTCACGTAGTCGAGCGGCCCGCCGACCATGCGCCCCATCGATTCAAGACCTGGAGACGACGATGACGCGAATGAAGGCTGCAATGGCCGCGGTGCTGGTGATGGAGAAAGAAGGCGTGTCGCAAGCCTTCGGTATTCCGGGCGCGGCGATCAACCCGCTGTATGCCTGCATGCGCGAGCGCGAATCGATCGCGCATGTGCTGGCCCGCCATGTCGAGGGCGCCTCGCACATGGCCGAGGGCTACACGCGGGCCAAGGCCGGCAACATAGGGGTGTGCATCGGCACCTCGGGGCCGGCCGGCACCGACATGATCACCGGCCTGTATTCGGCGCAGGCCGATTCGATCCCTATCCTGTGCATCACCGGCCAGGCACCGCGCGCGCGCCTGCACAAGGAAGACTTCCAGGCGGTGGACATCCAGGCCATCGCCAAGCCGGTGACCAAGTGGGCCACCACCGTGCTGGAGCCGGCCCAGGTGCCGCGCGCCTTCCAGCAGGCCTTCCACCTGATGCGTTCGGGCCGGCCGGGCCCCGTGCTGATCGACCTGCCCTTCGATGTGCAGATGGCCGAGATCGAGTTCGACATCGAGACCTACGAGCCGCTGCCGGTCTACAAGCCCGCGGCCAGCCGCAAGCAGGTCGAGAAGGCGCTGGAGATGCTGCTGGCGGCCGACAAGCCGCTCATCGTCGCCGGCGGCGGCGTGATCAATGCCGATGCCTGCGATCTGCTGGTGGAGTTCGCCGAACTGCTGGGACTGCCGGTGATTCCGACATTGATGGGTTGGGGCGCGATTCCCGACAACCACCCGCTGATGGCCGGCATGGTCGGCTTGCAGACCAGCCACCGCTACGGCAATGCGACGATGCTGGCCAGCGACTTCGTGCTCGGCATCGGCAACCGCTGGGCCAACCGCCACACCGGCTCGGTCGAGGTCTACACCAAGGGCCGCACCTTCGTGCACGTCGACATCGAACCGACGCAGATCGGCCGCGTCTTTGCACCCGACTACGGCATCGTCTCGGATGCGAAGGCGGCACTGGCCTTGTTCGTCGAGGTGGCGCGTGAATGGCAAACGCAAGGCCGGCTGCGCGACTGGTCCGGCTGGACCGCTGAATGCCAGCAGCGCAAGGGCTCCATTGAGTACCAGCGCAAGACGAACTTCGACAACGTGCCGATGAAGCCGCAGCGCGTGTACCAGTGCATGACCCGCGCGTTCGGTGAGGACGTCTGCTACATCAGCACCATCGGCCTGAGCCAGATTGCCGCAGCGCAGTTCCTGCATGTCTACAAGCCGCGGCACTGGATCAACTGCGGCCAGGCCGGCCCGCTGGGCTGGACCGTGCCGGCGGCATTGGGCGTGCGCGCCGCGGACCCGGGCCGCAAGATCGTGGCGCTGTCCGGCGACTACGACTTCCAGTTCCTGATCGAGGAGCTGGCGGTCGGGGCGCAGTTCAAGCTGCCCTACATCCATGTCGTCGTCAACAACAGCTACCTGGGCCTGATCCGCCAGGCGCAGCGCGGCTTCAGCATGGATTACTGCGTGCAGCTGGGCTTCGACAACATCAACACGCCGGCCAGCGACGGCATCGTCAAGGGCTATGGCGTCGACCACCTGAAAGTGGCCGAAGGCCTGGGCTGCAAGGCCATCCGCGTCGAGCGCCAGGAGGACATGCGCCCGGCCATCGACCAGGCCGAAGCCTGGATGGCCGAGTACCGCGTGCCGGTGGTGATCGAGGTGATCCTGGAGCGCGTGACCAACATCGCCATGGGCACCGAGATCGACAACATCAACGAATTCGAAGAGCTCGCGCAAAGCCGCGAAGACGCACCGACCGCGCTGTCGATGCTGGACTGATCACAGGACAAACCATGCCGAAGTTCGCTGCCAACCTGACGATGCTGTTCACCGACCTGCCCTTCCTCGAGCGCTTCGAGCGGGCGGCCAAGGCGGGTTTCACGGCCGTCGAGTTCCTGTTCCCGTATGCCCACCCGGCCGCCGAGATCAAGCGCCGGCTCGACGAGCACGGCCTGACGCCGGTGCTGCACAACCTGCCCGCCGGCGACTGGGAGGCCGGCGAGCGCGGCATCGCCTGCCTGCCCGAGCGGGTCGACGAATTCCGCGCCGGCGTGGTCCGCGCGGTCGACTACGCGCAAGCGCTGGGCGTGCCGCAGCTGAACTGCCTGGCCGGCAAGGCGCCGGCCGGCATCGACGAAGCGACGCTGCGGCGCACGCTGGTGAACAACCTGCGCCACGCGGCCGCCGAACTGCAGCAGGCCGGCTTGCGGCTGCTGATCGAGCCTATCAATACCTTCGACATTCCGGGCTTCTACCTGAACCGCACGGCGCAGGCGCTGGCCATTCTGGACGAAGTGGGCGCGGCCAATGCCTTTGTGCAATATGACCTCTACCACGCGCAGCGCATGGAAGGCGAACTGGCGGCCACGGTGCAGAAACACCTGGCGCGCATCGGTCACATCCAATTGGCGGACAACCCCGGGCGCAACGAACCCGGCACCGGCGAGATCAACTACGAATTCCTGTTCGCGCACCTGGACCGCATCGGCTATGCGGGTTGGATCGGCTGCGAATACAAGCCGCTCACGACGACCGAAGCCGGCCTCGGCTGGCGTCAACGCCTCGCGCACTGACACCTTCCTCTGGAAACTCGACACATGACCTCACATCCCCTCAAGCTCGGCTTCGTCGGCCTGGGCATCATGGGCACGCCGATGGCCGGGCACCTGCTGCGCGCCGGCCATCAGCTGTTCGTGCACACGCTCGGCAAACTGCCGGCGGAGATCGGCGAGTCACGCGCCACCGTGTGCACCAGCGCACGCGGCGTGGCCGAGCGCGCCGACATCGTGTTCCTGATGGTGCCGGACACGCCGGATGTCGAAGCTGCGCTGTTCGACGAGACCGGCATTGCCGCCGGCCTGACACGCGGCAAGATCGTCGTCGACATGAGCTCGATCTCACCGATCGCCACCAAGGCCTTTGCCGCGCGCATCAACGCGATCGGCGGCGACTACCTCGATGCGCCGGTCTCCGGCGGCGAAGTGGGCGCGAAAAACGCCACGCTGTCCATCATGGTCGGCGGTGCGCCGGCGGTCTTCGACACCGTATTGCCGCTGTTCGAGTTGATGGGCAAGAACATCACGCTGGTCGGCGGCAATGGCGACGGCCAGACGGCCAAGGTGGCCAATCAGATCATCGTCGCGCTGAACATCGAGGCGGTGGCCGAAGCGCTGCTGTTCGCCTCACGCGCCGGCGCGGACCCGGCGCGTGTGCGTCAGGCGCTGATGGGCGGCTTCGCGTCGTCGAAGATCCTCGAGGTGCATGGCGAGCGCATGATCAAGCGCACGTTCGAGCCGGGCTTTCGCATCGGGCTTCACCAGAAGGATCTGAACCTGGCCTTGAGCAGCGCACGTGCGCTGGGCGTCTCGCTGCCCAACACCGCCACCGCGCAGGAACTGTTCAACGCCTGCGCCGCGCATGGCGGCGCGAACTGGGATCACTCGGCGATGGTGCGTGCGCTGGAGATGCTGGCGAATTTCGAGGTCGGCCAGCAGGCCGGATGAAGCAGGCCAGTCAAGCCCGACAGGTCTTGCATGCCGGCGCGCGGGAGCGCGCTGGCCGGGACCCTCAATTCATGCCGATGCGCGCGGCCTTGCGGCGCAGCGCCGCGGCACGCGCCGGCTCGCTGGCTTCGATCTTGTCCGCCTCGAGCTGCAGCTTGCGCATCTGGTGGACTTCTTCGATCACCTGGCCCGGGTTCAGCATGGCCGACATCAGCACGTAAGCTTCGTTGGCGAAGGCCTTGAAGGCGCCGGAAATTCCGAGCGGGGCCTGGAAAGTTGCGCTGGCGCTGGACATCGTGAACTCCTGGATCAGTTTGGTTGCAGTGCAGCAATCTTATGGGGTTAACCCTCTACAGGGAATACCCTGATTTTGCGTTTCTTGACCGCGGTCAAGTTTTTCCAAAAAAGGTTTGCCCATGACAACGCTGATCTACAGCCATCCCGCCTGCCTGGAGCACCGCCCAGGCGCCCACCACCCCGAGTCGCCCGACCGGCTGCTGGCCGTGCTGCAAGCCCTGCAGACGCCGGCGTTCGCCGAAGCGCAGTGGCGCGACGCGCCGATGGGCACGCGCGAGCAGGTGCTGCGGGTGCACACCGACGACTACGTCGAACACGTCGAAGCCTTGTCGCCGAGTTCCGGCCTGCGCCTGCTGGACGCCGGCGACACGGTGATGTCGCCCGGCACGCTGCAGGCGGTGATGCGCTGCGTCGGCGCGGCCTGCGCCGCGGTGGATGCCGTGGCCAGCGGCGAAGCGCGCAATGCCTTCTGCGCCACGCGGCCCTGCGGCCACCATGCCGAGGCCGATCGGGCGATGGGCTTCTGCGTCTTCAACCAGGCCGCCATCGCGGCACTGCACGCACGCGCCGCGCGAGGCCTGCAACGCGTCGCGGTGATGGATTTCGACGTGCACCATGGCAACGGCACCCAGAACAGCTTCTGGCGCGATCCTGCGCTGTTCTATGGCTCCTGCCACCAGGCACCCTTCTACCCCGGCACCGGCGCGCGGCATGAAACCGGCGTGGCCCACAACATCGTCAACATCCCCTTGTCGCGGCCCTGCGGGTCCGAGAAGTTCCGCGACAGCATGCGCAACGAGATGCTGCCGGCGCTGCGCCGCTTTGCGCCCGATCTGTTGATCATCTCGGCCGGCTTCGACGCCCATCACCTCGATCCCCTGGGCGGCCTGGACTTCACCGACGACGACTTCCACTGGATCACGCGCGAGCTGATGGCCGTCGCCGACGAGTCGGCGCATGGCCGCGTGGTTTCGGTTCTAGAAGGCGGCTACAGCCTCGAAGGCCTGGCCAGCGGAAGCGCCGCGCATGTGCGTGCGCTGATGGAAACCCCCATAGGGGCTTTCTGAAAAGTTGACCGCGGTCAATCAGGTTTGAAGCAGGCTGGTCGCAGCATTGAATCGTGGGGAAACGGGCGTCCGTCCTACCCCGTAAGTGCACCCCAGACACACAGGAGACAGCATGATCCACAAGCTCATTTCACGCCCCGCAGCGCGCCTGGCAGGCGTTTGCGCAGCCGCTTTGCTGGCCATCGCCGGCA
Source organism: Aquabacterium sp. (assembly GCF_035476535.1). GTDB lineage: Bacteria > Pseudomonadota > Gammaproteobacteria > Burkholderiales > Burkholderiaceae_C > Pseudaquabacterium. The sequence continues at coordinate 11,200 of NZ_DATILJ010000315.1, read as the reverse complement.
CCACCCCGGCCCACGCGTGGGAGCCCTCCAAGCCGGTTGAATTCGTCGTGCCCGCGGGCACCGGTGGCGGCGCCGATCAGATGGCCCGCTTGATCCAGGGCATCATCGTCAAGCACAAGCTGATGAAGGAATCGCTGGTCGTCGTCAACAAGTCCGGTGGCGCTGGCGCCGAGGGCTTTCTGGCGGTCAAGGATGCCAAGGGCGACCCGCACAAGATCATCATCACGCTGTCCAACCTGTTCACCACGCCGATGGCCACCGGTGTGCCCTTCAACTGGAAGGACATGACGCCGGTGTCGATGATGGCACTCGACCAGTTCGTGCTGTGGGTCAATGCCGACGCCGGCTACAAGACGGCGGCCGACTTCATCAAGGCCGTGAAGGACGCTGGCCCGAACAAGTTCAAGATGGGCGGCACCGGTTCGAAGCAGGAAGACCAGATCCTGACCGTGGGCCTCGAGAAGGCCACCGGCACCAAGTTCATCTACGTGCCCTTCAAGGGCGGCGGCGAGGTGGCGGTGCAGCTGGTGGGCGGCCACATCAATGCCACGGTGAACAACCCGATCGAGGCCGTGGCCCAGTGGCGCGCCGGCAAGCTGCAAGCGCTGTGCGTGTTCGACGACACCCGCATGCCGTACAAGGACAAGGTCACCGACAAGCAATCCTGGGGCGACATTCCCACCTGCAAGGAAGCCGGCGTGCCCACCGATTACGTGATGCTGCGTGGCATCTTCATGGCGCCTGGCGTCAGCGCCGACCAGACTGCCTTCTACGTGGAGCTGCTGAAGAAGGTGCGCGAGACGCCGGACTGGAAGGAGTACATGGAGAAGGGCGCGTTCAACAACACGGCGATGACCGGCCCCGAGTACCGCAAGTGGCTCGAGACGGCCGAAGCCACGCACAAGCAGCTGATGACCGAAGCCGGATTCCTGGCCAAGCCCTGAGGCCGACACGCGCGGCGCGTGCCTGAGCGCACGCCGCCGCAGCGGCCCCGGCGGCTGCGGCCTTCGACCCTCCGCAGCCCCTGTTGTAAGACCCTCACGTCGCCGCCCGGTGATGTGCGCCTGCGCACGCCCGCCGGGCCCTTCGAACCTCGGAGTACTTCCATGTCAGACAAGCAAGACCACGGCGAACCCGACAGCCCGACGCTCGCCAAGAACAACACCGTCGATGCGGTGGTCGCGGCCATCCTCTTCGCTTTCGGGCTGGTGGTGATCGTCGAGGCCCGGCGCCTGGGCGCCGGCTGGACCAGCGATGGCCCGGGCGCCGGCTACTTTCCGTTCTACATCGGGCTGATCATCTGCATCTCGGCGCTGGGCATCATCTACCAGGCCAAGTTCAGCGCGCAGCGCGACACCGGCACCTTCGTCGACCGCGAGCAGTTCAAGCGCGTGCTCGCGGTGCTGCTGCCGGCCGGCGTGTACGTGCTGGCCACCGTGCTGCTCGGGCTGTACATCGCCTCGGCGATCTACATCACGCTGTTCATGATCATCATGGGCAAGTACAGCGCCTTCAAGAGCGTGACCGTGGCCGTGGTGGTGAACACCGTCTTCTTCATGATGTTCGAGGTCTGGTTCAAGGTGCCGCTGTACAAGGGCACGCTCGATCCGCTGCGCTTCCTCGGCTACTGATGCTGCCCCGCACCTCTTCTGGAGCCTGACCCAAAATGGAAGAACTGAATTCATTGATGCAGGGGTTCGCCGTTGTGCTGACCCCCACCAACCTGGGGCTGATGTTCGTTGGCATCATCCTCGGCGTGCTGATCGGCGTGCTGCCCGGCCTGGGCGGCGCGAACGGCGTGGCCATCCTGCTGCCGCTGACGTTTTCGATGTCGCCGACCTCGGCGATCGTGATGCTGTCGTGCATCTACTGGGGCGCGCTGTTCGGCGGCGCCATCACCTCGGTGCTGTTCAACATACCGGGCGAGCCCTGGTCGGTGGCCACCACCTTCGATGGTTATCCGATGGCGCAAAAGGGCAAGGCCGGACAGGCGCTGACCGCCGCGTTCACCTCGTCCTTCGTCGGTGCCTTCGTCGCCGTGGTGATGATCACCTTCCTGGCGCCGATGGTCGCGAAGTTCGCACTCAAGTTCGGCGCGCCGGAGTTCTTCTCGGTGTACCTGCTGACCTTCTGCAGCTTCGTCGGCATGGGCAAGGGATCGCCGTTCAAGATCCTGATCGCGATGGCGCTGGGCTTTGCGCTGGCCGCGGTGGGCATGGACACCGTCACCGGCCAATTGCGCATGACCTTTGGCCAGCCGGAACTGATGCGCGGTTTCGACTTCCTGATCGCCGTGATCGGCCTGTTCGGCATCGGCGAGATCCTGATCTCGATGGAAGAAGGCCTGAACTTCTCCGGCAAGTCGGCCAAGATCAGCCCGAAGGTGGTCTGGGAAACCTGGAAGGAACTGCCCAAGTACTGGGTCACCTCGCTGCGCAGCTCGCTGGTTGGCATCTGGATGGGCATCACCCCCGGCGGCGCCACACCCGCGTCCTTCATGAGCTATGGACTGGCCAAGAAGATGTCGAAGAGCGGGTCCAAGTTCGGCACCGGCGAAGTCGAAGGCGTGATCGCGCCGGAAACTGCGGCGCATGCCGCCGGCACCAGCGCGCTGTTGCCGATGCTGGCGCTGGGCATCCCGGGCTCGCCGACCGCTGCGGTGCTGCTGGGCGGCCTGCTGATCTGGGGCCTGCAGCCCGGACCGCTGCTGTTCGTCGAACAGAAGGACTTCGTCTGGGGCCTGATCGCCAGCATGTACCTGGGCAACCTGGTCGGGCTGATCGTCGTGCTGTCCACCGTGCCGCTGTTCGCATCGATCCTGCGCATTCCGTTCTCGATCATCGCGCCGGTGATCATCGTGATCTGTGCCATCGGTGCCTACACCGTGCACAACGCGATGCTCGACATCTGGTTCATGCTCGGTTTCGGCGTCATCGGCTACGTGTTCAAGAAGCTCGACTACCCGCTGGCGCCGCTGGTGCTGGCCATCGTGCTGGGCGACAAGGCCGAAGACTCGTTCCGCCAGTCGATGCTGATCTCGCAAGGCGACGTGTTCGTCATGTGGTCCAACCCGCTGGTCGGCTCGATCACCACGCTGGCCCTGGTGCTGCTGCTGTGGCCGCTGATCGGCAAGCTGATGACCAAGATCCGCCCGCCGAAGGTCGATCCGCTGCGTGCCCAACAGCCGGTTGATTGAAGCCTGACAGGCTCAAGCCGCAAAGGCCCGCTTCGGCGGGCCTTTTTCGCTTCAGATCTTGCCGCGCTGCTTCAGGCGGCTCAAGGTCTCGGCCGACAGGTTCAAGTACGCGGCCAGCACCTTCTTCGGCAGCCGTTCGGCCAATTCCGGATGCTTGCGCTCGAAGCGGTGCACGCGCCCCGGCGCGTCCAGCAGGTGCAGCGTGATGGTGTGGGCCAGGATTTCGCTCATCAGCCGCATCACCTCGTGCTCGAAGGTGGCCTTGAACTTCGGGTGCTGGTCCATGAAGCTCACCCAGGTCGGCATCGGCAGCTTGGCCACCCGCACCTTGGTGACGCAGACGATGCTGTACGGCGTGGGCGTGTTCAGCCGCCAGGCGGCGTAGCTGGTCTCGATGTCGCGCTCGGCCGCAAAGCGCAGGATCATTTCCTTGCCGTCGGCATTGGTCACCACGCGCTCGAGCAAGCCGTCGAGCACGAAATACTGCTCCATGTCGTGCACGCCCTGGTGCAGCAGCACGTCACCCTTGTTCGTGTCGACGATGACCAGGTGCGGCTCGAGCTCGTTGCGCTCGGCGTCGGTCATCTCCTTGAGAACGATGTTCTGCTTGAGCTGAACGCGGATGATGTTGCGTTCATCGTGCTTTTCTATGGGGGTCGCGATCATCGGGACTTCGGCGGCAAAAGCGCGGGTATGCGATAGGGGCCAGATTTCGAATCTTGACCGCGGTCAACGGCGATTCCGCGGGCCGATTCCTATCATAAGTCCCACTGAATCCAGCCTGCGTTATCTCGGTAGCAGAACCCCACGGAGAGACAACTCGACATGAGCAACGACACCCCCACCCGAGAGCTGACCGACGGCTTTCACCTGGTCATCGACGCCCTGAAGCTCAATGACATCGACACCATCTTCGGCCTGCCCGGCATCCCGATCACCGACCTGACGCGCATGGCGCAGGCCGAGGGCATGCGCGTGATCTCGTTCCGCCACGAGCAGCACGCCGGCAACGCCGCCGCGGCCGCCGGCTTCCTGACGCAAAAGCCCGGCATCTGCCTGACCGTCTCGGCGCCCGGCTTCCTGAACGGCCTGACCGCGCTGTCCAACGCCACGGTGAACTGCTTCCCGATGATCCTGATCAGCGGGTCCAGCGAGCGCGAAATCGTCGACCTGCAGCAGGGCGACTACGAAGAGATGGACCAGCTGGCCATCGCCAAGCCGCTGTGCAAGGCCGCCTTCCGCGTGCTGCATGCCGAGGACATCGGTGTCGGCATCGCCCGCGCCATCCGCTCGGCGCTGTCTGGCCGCCCGGGCGGCGTCTACCTGGACCTGCCGGCCAAGCTGTTCGCCCAGACCATGGATGCCGAGGCCGGCAAGGCTTCGCTGATCAAGGTCGTCGATCCGGCGCCGCGGCAGATTCCCGCGCCCGATGCGGTGAAGCGCGCGCTGGACCTGCTCAAGAGCGCCAAGAAGCCGCTGATCCTGCTTGGCAAGGGAGCCGCCTATGCCCAGGCCGATGCCGACATCCGCGCGCTGGTCGAGAAGACCGGTATCCCCTACCTGCCGATGTCCATGGCCAAGGGCCTGCTCCCTGACACTCACGTTCAGTCCGCCTCCGCCGCGCGCTCCTACGTGCTGCAGGAAGCCGACGTGGTGATGCTGGTCGGCGCGCGGCTGAACTGGCTGCTGTCGCACGGCAAGGGCAAGACCTGGGCGCAGGACAAGGGCCCGAAGAAGTTCATCCAGATCGACATCGCGCCGACCGAGATCGACAGCAACGTGGCCATCGAAGCACCGCTGATCGGCGACATCGGCTCCTGCGTCGCGGCGCTGCTGGCCGGCATCGACGGCAGCTGGGCCAAGCCGCCCACCGATTGGACCGGCCAGATCGCCGAGCGCAAGGACAAGAACCTGTCGAAGATGGCCGCCACGCTGGCCGCGCGCCCGTCGCCGATGAACTTCCAGTCGGCGCTGAGCGTGATCCGCGACCAGGTCAAGGCCCGGCCGGACGCCATCGTCGTCAACGAAGGCGCGAACACGCTGGACTTTGCGCGCAGCATTGTCGACATGTACGAGCCGCGCAAACGCCTGGACGTCGGCACCTGGGGGATCATGGGCATCGGCATGGGCTTTTCCGTGGCCGCTGCGGTGGTCACCGGCAAACCGGTGATCGCGATCGAAGGGGATTCGGCCTTCGGCTTCAGCGGCATGGAAGTGGAAACCATCTGCCGCTACAACCTGCCGGTGTGCGTGATTGTCTTCAACAACAACGGCGTGTACCGTGGCACCGACAAGAACCCGTCCGGCTCGGCCGATGTGGCGCCCACCGTCTTCGTCAAGAACGCGCGCTACGACAAGCTGATGGAAGCCTTCGGCGGTGTCGGCGTGCATGCCACCACCGCGGACGAGTTGGGCAAGGCGCTGGCCGAAGCGGTGGCTTCCGGCAAGCCGACCCTGATCAACGCCGTCATCGACGAGACCGCCGGCACCGAAAGCGGTCGCATCAGCAGCCTGAACCCGCAAACTGCGGCGATGAAGAAGTAACCCAAGCTACCCAAGGAGAATGCAATGACCAAGGCACTCGACGACATCAAGATCATCGACTTCACGCATGTCCAGGCCGGCCCGGCCTGCACGCAGATGCTGGCGTGGTTCGGAGCGGACGTGATCAAGGTGGAGCGTCCCGGTTCCGGCGACGTCACCCGCAGCCAGCTGCGTGACATCCCGGACGTCGACGCGCTGTACTTCACGCAGCTCAACAGCAACAAGCGCTCGCTGACGCTGGACACCAAGACGCCCGAAGGCAAGAAGGTGCTGGAAGACCTGATCAAGGTCTCCGACGTGATGGTCGAGAACTTTGGCCCCGGCGCGCTGGACCGCATGGGCTTCCCGTGGGAGCGCATCCTCGAACTTAACCCGAAGATGATCCTGGCCTCGGTCAAGGGCTTCAGCGACGGCCACCACTATGAAGACCTGAAGGTCTACGAGAACGTCGCGCAATGCGCCGGCGGTGCCGCGTCGACCACCGGTTTCTGGGACGGCCCGCCGACCGTCAGCGCCGCGGCGCTGGGCGACAGCAACACCGGCATGCACCTGGCCATCGGCATCCTGACGGCGCTGCGCCAGCGCGACAAGACCGGCCGCGGCCAGAAGGTGGCCTGCTCGATGCAGGACGCCGTGCTGAACCTGTGCCGCGTGAAGCTGCGCGACCAGCTGCGCCTGGACCGCCTGGGCTACCTGGAAGAGTATCCGCAGTACCCGCACGGCAAGTTCACCGACGTGGTGCCGCGCGGCGGCAATGCCGGCGGCGGCGGCCAGCCGGGCTGGGTGCTCAAGTGCAAGGGCTGGCAGACGGACCCCAACGCCTACATCTACTTCACCATCCAGGGCCAGGCCTGGGCGCCGATCTGCGAGGCCATCGGCAAGCCGGAATGGAAGACCGACCCGGCCTACATGACACCCAAGGCGCGCCAGCCGCACATCACCGAGATCTTCGCGACCATCGAGGAATGGCTGGCCAACAAGACCAAGTTCGAAGCGGTCGACATCCTGCGCAAGTTCGACATTCCCTGCGCGCCGGTGATGTCGATGAAGGAGATCTCGGTCGATCCTTCGCTGCGGGCCAGCGGTACCATCACCGAAGTCCAGCACAAGGAGCGCGGCTCCTACCTGACCGTCGGCAGCCCGATCAAGTTCTCCGACATGAAGGTCGAGATCACCGGTTCGCCGCTGCTGGGTGAGCACACCGACGAAGTGCTGGCTGAGTTGGGCTACAGCAAGGAAAAGATCGCCGCGATGCACGCATCCAAGGCAGTCTGAGCAAGATCGGAGAAAACAAGATGTCCTCGGAGACTGGCTCAAGCATCGACATGGGCGCCGTGGTGGCGGCGGTTGGCGACGCTATCGTCGCCTGCGATGCGCAAGGTCGCATCACAGTGTGGAATGCGGCGGCCGAACGCATGTTTGGCCACACGCCGGAAGAGGCGCTGGGCAACTCCCTGGACATCATCATTCCCGAGCGCCTGCGCAAGCGCCACTGGGAAGGCTACGACAAGACCATGGCCACCGGCATCACGCGTTATGGCACGGATGTGCTGCGGGTGCCGGCGATCAACAAGGCGGGCCAATCGATGTCGATCGCCTTCACGGTGGCCATGCTGTTCACGCCGGACAACCAGGTGAACTCGATCATCTCGGTGATCCGCGACGACACCAGCCGCTTCAATGAAGACCGTGCGCTGCGCAAGCGCGTGGCCGAGCTGGAAGCGCAGCTCGCCGCGTTAGCCGCGCCCCCGGCCGCCGGCTGAAGGTATTCTGTCGGGTTGACCGGCTGCGCTCATCGGCGCGGCAACCTGACTTGACAGTCGTGCCCAGGCCCGTGTCCAACGCGAGCCGGCGCGCACTGCTGAACGAACCCCTTTTTCAAGCTGCAATTGGAGAAAGTTGATGAGCAAGGCACTAGCCGGCGTTCGCGTCCTCGATTTCACGCATGTGCAATCGGGCCCGACCTGCACGCAGTTATTGGCATGGTTCGGCGCCGACGTGATCAAGGTGGAACGCCCCGGCGAAGGTGACGCCACGCGGGGCCAGCTGCGGGACATTCCCGGAGTGGACAGCCTCTACTTCACGATGCTGAACCACAACAAGCGCTCGATCACGATCAACACCAAGAGCAAGAAGGGCATGGCGGTGCTGGACCGCCTGATCAAGACCTGCGACGTGCTGGTCGAGAACTTCGCGCCCGGCGCGATGGACCGCATGGGCATCACCTGGGAACACATCCAGGAGCTGAACCCGCGCATGGTCGTCGCTTCGGTCAAGGGCTTCGGCCCCGGGCCGTATGAGGACTGCAAGGTCTACGAAAACGTCGCGCAATGCGCCGGCGGCTCGGCCTCGACCTCGGGCTTCGACGACGGCCCGCCGATGGTGACCGGCGCGCAGATCGGCGACAGCGGCACCGGCCTGCACCTGGCGCTGGGCATCGTGGCGGCGTTGTACCAGCGCACGCACAGCGGCCGGGGCCAGAAGGTGCTGGCCCCGATGCAGGACGCGGTGCTGAACCTGTGCCGCGTGAAGCTGCGCGACCAGCAGCGCCTCGCGCGCACCCACACGATGCACGAGTACCCGCAGTACCCGGACGGCAAGTTCGGCGATGCGGTGCCGCGCGCCGGCAATGCCTCCGGCGGCGGCCAGCCCGGCTCGATCCTGAAGTGCAAGGGCTGGGAAACCGACCCCAACGCCTACATCTACTTCATCACCCAGGGCGCCGTGTGGCCGGCCATCTGCAAGGTGATCGGCGAGGAGGAGTGGATCGACGACGAGGCCTATGCGACGCCGCAGGCCCGCTTGTTGCATCTGAAGCCGATTTTTGCCCGCATCGAGAAGTGGACGATGACCAAGGACAAGTACGAGGCGATGGACATCCTGAACAAGTACGACATCCCCTGCGGCCCGATCCTGTCGATGAAGGAAATCGCCGAAGAGCCTGCCCTGCGCGCCACCGGCACGGTGGTGGAGGTCGACCACCCGACGCGCGGCAAGTACCTGACGGTGGGCAATCCCATCAAGATGTCCGACAGCCCGACCGAAGTCACCCGCTCGCCGCTGCTGGGGGAGCACACCGATGAAGTGCTGGGCCAGCTGGGCTTCAGCGCCGACGACGTGGCGGCCCTCCGCGCCGAAGGCGCGGTATGACCTGTACCGCCGACGGCACAGAGTGAGACACCCATGAACGCGCGCACCATCCCCATCCTCGCCGAGCCGGCCAGCCGCCAACGCAAGCGCGAGGCGCCGAAGGGGCGGATCGTCGACCCCGAAGCCGTGCAGGAAGTGCGGCGGCTGGTCGGCGCCGGTCCACTGGCCCGTGACATGCTGATCGAGTACCTGCACAAGCTGCAGGACCATGCCGGCCACCTGAGCGCACGCCACCTGGCGGCGCTGGCCCGCGAGATGGGTCTGGCGCAGACGGAGGTGTATGAAGTCGCGAGCTTCTACCACCACTTCGACATCGTGAAGGAAGGCGATCTGCCGCCCGCGGCGCTGACCGTGCGCGTCTGCGACGGCCTGTCCTGCGAGATGGCCGGCGCCGCCAAGCTGCTGGCCAAGCTCCCTGCCATCCTGGGCAAGGACGTGCGCGTGATCGCCGCGCCCTGCATCGGCCGCTGCGAGCAGGCTCCCGCCGTGGCGGTCGGCCAGAACCCGGTGCCGCACGCCACCTGCGAGGCAGTGGCCGCCAAGGTCAAGGCCGGCGAGACGACCCACCGCCCCAACGGCTTCATCGGCCACGCGGCCTATGTGGCCGATGGCGGTTATCGGCTGCTGAAGCAGTGCATCGGCGATGAACTGGATGTCGAGTCGGTGATCCAGGCCATGGAATCCTCCGGCATTCGCGGCCTGGGCGGCGCGGGTTTTCCGGTGGGCCGCAAGTGGCGAATCGTGCACAACGAGCCGGCGCCGCGCCTGATGGCGGTGAACATCGACGAAGGTGAGCCCGGCACCTTCAAGGACCGCGTCTACCTGGAGCGCGACCCGCACCGCTTTCTCGAAGGCATGCTGATCGCGGCCTGGGCGGTGGGCGTCTGCCGCATCTACATCTACCTGCGCGACGAATACCACGGCTGCCGCGCGATGCTGGAGGCCGAACTCGCCTCGCTGCGTGCCAAGCCGCCCTACCCCGGCCTGCCGGAAATCATCCTGCGCCGCGGCGCAGGCGCCTACATCTGCGGCGAAGAGTCCGCGATGATCGAATCGATCGAAGGCAAGCGCGGCATGCCGCGGCTACGCCCGCCGTATGTGGCGCAAGTCGGCCTGTTCGGCCGGCCGACGCTGGAGCACAACTTCGAGACGCTGTACTGGGTGCGCGAGATCGTCGAAAAAGGCGGCGACTGGTTCGCCGCCCAGGGCCGCAACGGCCGCAAGGGCCTGCGCTCGTTTTCGGTCTCCGGCCGCGTGCGCAGCCCGGGCGTGAAGCTGGCACCGGCGGGTATCACGATCCGCGAGCTGATCGACGAATACTGCGGCGGCATGCTGGACGGACACGACTTCTATGGCTACCTGCCCGGTGGTGCTTCAGGCGGCATCCTGCCGGCCACTTTGGGCGATATTCCGCTGGACTTCGACACGCTGCAGCCGCATGGCTGCTTCATCGGCTCGGCCGCGGTGATCGTGCTGTCCGACCAGGACACCGCCAGCGCCGCGGCGCGCAACATGATGCGTTTCTTCGCGCATGAATCCTGCGGCCAGTGCACGCCCTGCCGCAACGGCACGGCCAAGGCCTCGGCGCTGATCGAGCAGCCGCATTGGGACCTGGACCTGCTGGCTGACTTGTCGCAGGTGATGCGCGATGCATCGATCTGCGGCCTGGGCCAGGCGGCGCCGAATCCGATCGATTGCGTCGTCAAGTACTTTCCGCACGAGTTGAAGGCAGGCTGAGATGAATGCCATCACCAAGCAAGAAGCCGCGCTGCTGGCGCCGGTTGTCACCTTCACGCTCGATGGCCGCGAAGTGCAGGCCCGGGCCAACGAGACGCTGATCGAAGTCTGCGACCGCGAAGGCATCGAGGTGCCGCGCCTTTGCTACAAGCCCGGCATGGAAGCGGTGGGCAACTGCCGCTCCTGCATGGTCGAGATTGCCGGTGAGCGCGTGCTGGCGCCGTCCTGCTGCCGCGCGCCAACCGCCGGTATGAAGGTCACCACCGACAGCGAGCGCGTGCTGAAGTCGCAGAAGCTGGTGCTGGAGCTGCTGCAGTCGGACATGCCGGAGACGGCCTACACGCGCGACAGCGAAGTCGACGTGTGGGCCCGCAAGCTGGGTGTCGGCAAGCCGCGCTTCGCCGCCCGCGCCAAGGTGGCGGCCGACCTGTCGCACCCGGCCATTGCGGTCAACCTGGATGCCTGCATCCAGTGCACGCGCTGCCAACGCGCCTGCCGTGACGAGCAGGTCAACGATGTCATCGGCCTGGCCTTCCGCGGCGATCACGCGAAGATCGTCTTCGACATGGACGA
>NZ_DATILJ010000314.1:0-7077 GCF_035476535.1 Aquabacterium sp. | reverse complement strand
CAGACCGGCTTCCTGCTGACGAACACCGATGCCGGCACCGAGCAGACCCCGGCGCACGAGATCGGCCACTGCATGTTCATGCCGCATGCGCCGCGGGTCGACGTCAATGCCGCCGGCGCCCGGCAGGAAGTGAACAGCGGCGGCGGCATCACGCCGGACTTCCACGACGCCAAGAACTGGAACTGCCTGATGTCCTACAACCGCCCGCGCCCTGGCTTCTGCGGGCTGTGCATCATGCGCTTGCGCGGCTACAAGGGTGACCAGTTCGACAGGAATGGGCCGAAGTGAAAGCGTGGCGACCGTACGTCATCGGCGTGCTGGCACTTGCCGCCGCGTGGACGACGGCGGCCACCGAGGAATCGACGAAAGGCACGACCATGGCAGTGAATCTTCGGCTGGCCTCACGCCAGCCCGTGTATGCGCCGGACGCCAGCGTCGTGGTCGACGTGGCCATCGAGAACGGCTCGGCAGCGACCGTCAGCGTGCCCGATCTCGGCATGCCCGGTGTCACGCAACCGCGTTTCACGCTGCGCACGCCGGACGGCCAGGCGATCAGCTTCGTGCCGGCCGATGGCCGGCGCGTGCGTCCGGGCGCAGCGGCGCCTGATGTGGATGTCGCGCCCGGCGGCTCGGCCACCGGCGACCTCGAACTGCGCGACTTCGCGGCGCTCGACCAAACCGGCGATTACGTGCTCGACGCGACGCTGCAGCTCGGCGCCGCCACCGTGGTCGCCCAGGCCACGCGCTTCAAGATCGAGCCGGTGCCGGTGCAGGACCCGTCGGCCTTCATGTCGCGCAGCCCGGACGGCGAGCCGGCGACCGGGCTCGTCGTGCTGGCGCGCCGGCGCCATGCCGGCACGGTGCTGGTGCGGGAAGAAGATCCGCGCAACGGCGAGCTCTTCTCGCTGGAGGTGCAGCAGGGGCCCGAGCTTGAGCGCCCCTTGCGCACGCTCGGTTGGTACGCCAACCACGACCTCGCCTTCGACCCGCTGCGGTGGATGCTGGCGGTGACCCATGGCGGGCTCGCGGCGGCCACCAACCAGTCACCCAAACCGGCCGAAGCCGCTGCCGGCAGGCGCGTGTCCTTGTGGCTGAACGGGCTGGTGCGCAAGGGGCGTCTCGCCGTGCCGGCCATTGCGGGTGATGTGGGTGCCGAGGCCGAACTGCTCTGGTTCATCGGCACCGCGCCGGGCGGCGAGCCGCGGCTCGACGGGCCGAAGCGCCTGGCCGGTTTCAGCGGCACGGCACGCGCCGGCGCTGCCACGCTGGCACCCAAGGACGGCCAGACGCTGGTGGCGGTGGCCGTGCCCGCCGACGACGGCACCCGCGTGCTGGCCTGGCTGATCGCCGACGACGCCGTGCGTGCGGCGAAGGAATACCGCGTGCCCGGCCTGCGCGATGCCAGGGCGCTGGCCGTGGGCTGGAGTTCGCGCGACGTGCTAACAGTGTCCGTGCTCGGCAGCGATGCCGCACGCCAGGTGCGGATCGCCGACCTCACGCTGCGTCCGGATCTTTCGCCGCTTGCGCCGCCCGCGGTCTCGGAAGCGCTGGGCCTGTCGGACCCGCGCGAGGCCAGCCTGGCGATGTTCGAGCAGGTCGCGGGAACGCTTTCGCGGGTGGCCGTGGTGCGCACCGCATCGGGTGCGTCGGCCATCAGCCCCGGCAACCGCGTGCGCCCGCTCGACATGCCGGCAGGTCCATATGCCCTGCTGCCCGGACGCAGCCGCTGGTATGTGCTGTGGTCGGACGGTGCGCAGCTGCGTTCGACCTCGTTCTAGGCGGCTGAACGGGCCGGCTTCACCCATCGCGCCAGGGTGGCGTACATCTCGTGGATCACGATCGGCTTGGCGATGTGATCGTTCATGCCCGCCTCGAGCACCGCTTCGCGGTCGCCAACCATCGCGTTGGCGGTCATCGCGATCACCGGCAGTGCCTGCAGGGCCGGTTGCTGCCGAATCGCCCGTGTCGCCGCGTAGCCGTCCATGATGGGCATCTGGCAGTCCATCAGCACTGCATCGAATGCCTCGTGGGCCAGCACCGCCAGCGCTTCCTTGCCGTTGCTGGCGATGCCGACCTCGACGCCGGCCCGGCGCAGCAGTTCCACGGCGAGTTCGCGATTGAACTCGTTGTCCTCGACCAGCAGGATGCGGGCCCCTGTCAGCGCGGCCTGGTGGTCGAGCAAGGTCTCCTGGCCCTCCTTGCGCCGCGGCACTGCCGGCATGCCGACGTCGACCTGCAGGCCCAGGCGCACGTCGAAGTGGAATCGGCTGCCGTGGCCGGGCTCGCTGTCCACACCCAGCTCGCCGCCCATCATGTGCACCAGGTGCCGGCTGATCGCCAGCCCCAGCCCGGTGCCGCCATAGCGCCGGCTGGTCGACGCGTCGGCCTGCGAGAACGGCTGAAACAGGCGCTGCTGTTGCTCGGTACTGATGCCGATGCCGGTGTCGCTCACTTCGAACGTCAGCTGCACCGAAGCGCTGTCTTGCGCGAGCACGGTGACCGTCACGACGATCTCGCCTTGCTCGGTGAACTTGATGGCGTTGTTGCCCAGGTTGAGCAGCACCTGACTCAGCCGCGAGGGGGCACCCATCAGCGCCGTCGGCACGTTCGGCGGCAGGGCGAGCTGCAGTGTCAGGCCCTTTTCTTCGGCCTTCATGCCGAGCAGGTCGCCCAGCGTGTCCATCACGTCGCTCAGGCTGAACGGGATGCACTCGAGGTCGAGCTTGCCGGCTTCGATCTTGGAGAAGTCGAGGATGTCGTTGATGATGTCCAGCAGCGATTCCGCCGAGCTGTGCACCTTCTGGATGTAGTTGTGCTGCTGCGGGGCCAGCCCGCTTTGAAGCGCCAGGTGGGACATGCCGAGGATGGCGTTCATCGGCGTGCGGATCTCGTGGCTCATGTTCGCGAGGAACGCGCTCTTGGCCTGGTTGGCCGCTTCGGCCGCATCACGCGCCAGCAGCAGTTCGGCCGTGCGCTGGCGCACCGTTTCTTCCAGCTGGTCCTTGTGGCGCCGGAGTTCTTCTTCCGCCTGCTTGCGCTCGGCGTCCCGTTCCTCGATCGCCGCCATCATGGCGTTGAAGTTCTGGCCCAGCCGCGCCACCTCGTCGGCACCGGCGCTCGGCACCCGTCGCCGGTAGTCGGCCTGGGTGCGGACCTGTTCGACGGTCTCGGCCAGGTGGGCGATGGGGCCGACGATGGTTCGCTGCAGCGTCGCCAGCAGCCCCAGCGTCATCAAGGCCAGCAGGCCAACCACCGCGGCACCGAACACCAGCAAGGCGTCGCGCGTCTGGCGGTTCAGCTCGCGCAGGCGCATCACGAGGTGCAGGCGCGCGCCGTCTTGCAGGGTGTACAGAAGATCGGCCGTGTCGTGCCCCGGATCGACATGGACACCGTCGGCGCCGCTCGATGGCCGAGGCGGTACCCTGGGGGGCCGCACGCCGTAGCGGGCCAGCACCCGCCCGTCCGCCAGCACCAGTTCCGCCTCCAGCACCTGCGGATTCGCGCGGAACGTGTCGAGGATTTCCTGGGCCCGCGCCGCGTCGGCAAAGGCCACCGCCGCTTCGGCGCCGACGGACACCAGCTGTGCGTAGGGCGCCATGGCCTGCCGGGCGCGTTGCTCCAGCGTCAGCCGCTCGTAGAGCACGAACGCCAGGCTGGCTGCGGCACAGGCCAGCAGCGCCGCCACCAGCAGCGCGGACAGGAGCTTGCCGCGAATGGTCGGTCGGCCTGGCGTGCTCACTTCCATCGTTTCACCGCACCGTTTTCCACCACCTCCCGAGAGACCTCGAGCATCTTGGCCGGAATGAGCAGCGAAGCAGCACGGGCCCGATCGAGGTTGACGCTCATTTCGACGCGCTCGCCGACGGCCAGCCGGATGATGCCGCCTTCCTGCAGGAACTCGGGCGCGTGGCCCACGGTCAGCGTCGGCAGGAGCTTCAACTCGTCCAGCACGGCCCGGCGCCTGGCGACGTCTTGATAACCGACAAAGACGATGTGGCAGGCCGGCAGGCGGTCCAGCGAATTCGCACGGAAGACCTCGAACGGCCGTCCGTGCTCCATGCGGCCCTGAAAGGTGGCCTCCAGCTCACCCTCGAAAGGGTCGTGGCCGAGGATGCAGACGGACCAGGGTGTGCGCTCGTTGGCGAAGGACCGGGGCGGCCATGTCACGTAGCGCGCAAAGTTGCGCAGGAAGGCGGCTTCGACCTTGCTCCGCGTGACCGCCGCCGGCTCTTGTGCGGCGACGAGCCCCGGCAGGCACAACAGGAGCAACAGGCCGGCGGCCGCCCATCGGGCGGCTCGGTGATGAGCGGGCGACAGGTCATGACCCCGCATGGCGGCCGCGGTTCACAGGCTGGCCTTGACCGTGAGAAGGAACTCGCGCGGACGTGCCCGCGTGCTCTGCGAAGGGCGGTAATGTTCGTCGCTGAGGTTCTTGCCCATGAGTTCCACACTCACGCGTCGGGCGCCCGATCCCCAGGCATAGCCCAGCAGTGCGTTGACCAGCGTGTAGGTCTGGTGGGAAGACTTCGGACCGTCGGGCAGGATCGTCTGGTCGCGCACCGCGTTGAGGCCGCCGCCGACATAAGCGCCCGTGCGCCCGTCCGGCACGAAGTCGTAGCGCGTCCAGAGGTTGGCCAGATGGGGCGCGCTCATCTGCAACGGCGCGTTGTGCAGCAGACTCACGGCCTTGTAGTTGGCCCGTCCGGCGGCGTCGAGCGTGCCGGGGTCCTGGGCCAGGATGGCTGCGTCGTGTCCGCTGAACTCGGTGATGCGCGCGTTCATGTGGCTGTACGACAGGTAGGCCTGCCACCGGTCGGTCAGCCGGATCGTGGTGTCCAGCTCGAAGCCGCGCGAGCGCTGCTCGCCGCTCTGGACGTTGGAGATCACCACCGAACCGGCAGCAGTGGTGGCCGCGAGGTCGTTGACGATGTTGCGGTTGCGGATGTCGAAGAAGGTCAGTGTGCCGGAGAGGCGTCCACCGAACAGCTCGGTCTTCAGGCCGATGTCATGGCCCCGGCCTCGGGTGGGGGCGGCGGCTTGGGTCGTGCCGTCCAGGTTGAGCAGCAGCTGCGACCCGGGCACGAACGATTTCGCATAGGAGGCGAAGAAAGACAGCTCGGGTCGGAGCTTGTAGAGCAGGCCGTACTGCGGCGTCACCGCGTTGGCGGTGGACGGGGCGCCGGTTGAGCCGAGCAGGTGGTTGACCAGCTGGCTTCGCGTTGCCGTCCTGCGCCAGCCCGCGAGCACCAGCAAGCGCTCCTCGAAAAAGCCGAAGGTGGTGCCGGCATAGATTGACTTGTCCACGAAGTGGGTCGAGCGGTCGGTCGGGTTGGCGGTGAGCGCGCTGAGCGGGATGGTGACGACGCGGTTCCAGGTGGCCGGATCGCGCAGGTCCCACAGCGGCAGCGGCGAGGCCGTGGGGTTGCTGCCGAGTGCCGGATCGTTGGGCGCCTGGGCGGCCCGGTCGTCGAAGCGGCGCTCGACGTATTGCCCGCCCAGCAGCAGGCGCAGGCTGGTGTCGCCGAACTCGTACTTGCCGACGGCCTGGGCTTCGTAGGTGAGGTCGTGGTTGGTGTAGGTCTGGCGCCGCAAGCGCCGTCCCTGCAGCTGTGTGCTGTTGTTGGCCATGCCGAGGTTGCCGGAAAAGAGCGAGTCGACCGTGTAGGCCTGGCGACTGTAGGCGGCGCGCAGGTTCCAGCGATCGTCGAGCCTGAAGTCCGCCCAGGCACTGAGGCCGCTGGTGTCGCTGCGGCGATAGTCGCCATGCGCCATGCTGTTCCAGTTGTCCGGCAGGCCGGGCACGTCGACGCCCAGCAGGTTGGGGTCCGCCGCGCTGGGCACGATGCCCGCCTGGCGGCCGTAGCCGGGCTTCTGCATCAGGGGCGGCGTTTCGCGCTTGCTGAAGTGCTCGTACTTGAGCGACACACTCACCCGTTCATGGGGCTGCCAGAGCAGCGAGGGCGAGATGTTCCGGCTGTCGGCATCGTAGGGCTCCCAGTAGTGCATGTCCTGGTCGTGCGAGGCCGCGACGCGGTAGAACAGCGTTGGCGACAGCGGCCCGGTCACGTCGACATCGATCCGGTATTGCCCGTAGGAGCCGTAGCGGGCCTCGGCGCTGGCCGTGAAGCGGGGCTGTGGGCTCTTGGTGATGATGTTGACGATGCCGCCGGGCGCCACCTGGCCGTACAGGAACGACGCCGGGCCCTTCACCACCTCCACGCGGGAGATGTTGGTGAAGTCCACGATCGACGGGCCGTGGAAGCCGTCGCGCAGGATCTGCACGTTGCCCGGGGTGGCGCTGATCGCGAAGCCACGGATCGCGAGGTTGGCGTTGCCCTCGGTGAAATCGTTGCTGCGGTACGTCACGCCCGGCGAGTAGCGCGCGACGTCGAAGATGTTCACCGGTTTCTGGTCGGCGATGAACGACTCGGTGAAGGCCTGGATGGCGAAGGGCAGATCCCGGATCGGCGTGTCGAAGCGCGAGCCGGACACGGCGTTGGATGCGCGATAGCCGGTGTCCAGACGGGTCGAGACATCGAAGGGCGAGACCCTCAGTTTCACCAGGTCGGCGATGTCCATGTCGGCCACTTCGCCGGGCGGGCCGGCTTCGGATCCGGCAGCCGATGCGGCATCCAGCGTCAACCCGCTCAGCGCTGCGATGGCGACCGCCAGACGTCTGCCGCTGTGTCGCAGGACGTCCGCCATGACGCAGCCACGGATCCACTTCATGACGCATCCTGCCGCTTTCAGCCGCGGCAGGCAAGGTGCGGCGCTCTTCAGCGTGATCGACAGCAGCGTGATCGACAGCAGCGTGTTCGACATCGGCGGGAAAGCGGCGTTGAACGGGCGCCGGCGCCCACCGTGGCTCAGGCCACCGACTTCTGGGACGGCACCTCGGACCCGTCGACGTCGTGCAGCGTGCCCGCCTGCAGTGCCGTCAGCATGTCGAGGAGGGCGACGGACTCGAAGTCTTCGGCCAGCCGGCGCAAGCGCGCGGCCAGCGGGCGATAGCGCGCATCGGCTGCCGCCAGGTGTTCGGCCTGGTCCCGGATTCCGCGCATATTGCCCATGCGGGCC
>NZ_DATILJ010000313.1:0-20544 GCF_035476535.1 Aquabacterium sp. | reverse complement strand
TGGCTTCGCGGTGCCGCTGGTGTTCGAACAGCTGTTCCTGGTGCGGCTACCGTGACCGAAGGCCTGCTGATGCTCGGCAAGTCCTTGGTCGGCTTTGCCGCGCCATGGCCGCTGGCCTATGCGCTGGGCGCCACGCTGCTGGGCATCCTGGTCGGCTGCATGCCTGGCTTGTCGGCGACGCTGGCGATTGCGCTGCTGACGACGCTGACGATCAAGATGCCGCCGAACGACGCGATCCTGATCCTGATCTGCGCCTACGTCGGCACCATCTACGGCGGCAGCCGCACCGCCATATTGCTCAATATCCCCGGCACCGCCGCCAATGCCGCCGCCTGCCTGGACGGCCATGCGCTGGCCAAGCAGGGCCAAGCCGGCCGCGCGATGGGCATCGCCACCACCGGCTCGGTGGTCGGCTCCTTGTTCGGCGTGTTGTGCCTGGCGGTGCTGACGCCCACGCTGGGCGAGGTGGCGCTGGCCTTCGGCGCCTTCGAGTTCTTCTGGCTGGCGCTGTTCGGCGTGATGATGTCCGGCAGCATCGCTGGCAACGATCCGGTCAAGGGCTGGCTGATGGGCTTCCTGGGCCTGTTCGCCACGCTGATCGGCCAGGACGGCAT
The DNA here is from genome assembly GCF_035476535.1 of Aquabacterium sp. Taxonomy (GTDB): domain Bacteria; phylum Pseudomonadota; class Gammaproteobacteria; order Burkholderiales; family Burkholderiaceae_C; genus Pseudaquabacterium. The sequence continues at coordinate 19,930 of NZ_DATILJ010000313.1, read as the reverse complement.
CCACGCCGTCAACCGCTTCACCCTCGGCGTGAAGGACCTCGAAGGCGGCCTGTCGCTGATCCCCGCGCTGATCGGCGCCTTCGGCTTCTCCGAGATCCTGACCGTGCTGGCCGAGCCGGTGAAGCGCGTGACCATCAACACCGTCGATTCGGTGCTGCCGCGCATCCGCGACGTGCTGGTGTACTGGAAGACCATCCTGCGCTCGGGCGTGATCGGCGTCTACGTCGGCATCCTGCCCGGCGTCGGCGAGGACATGGCGGCGTGGTCGTCGTACGCCGCGGCGCGCCGCGCCAGCAAGGAGAAGGAGAAATACGGCAAGGGATCGATCGAAGGCCTGATCGCCGCCGAGACCGGCGACAACGCGTCGATTCCCGGCGGCATCATCCCGGCGCTGGCGCTGGCGATTCCCGGCTCGGCGCCCTCGGCGGTGCTGATGGCGGCGATGATCATCCACGGCGTGCAGCCCGGCCCGATGCTGATGGTGAACCAGCCGCAGTTCGTCTACGACGTGGTGGCGATGACGCTGCTGGCCACGCTGGCGATGCTGGTCTTCGGCCTGTGCCTGGTGAAGCCGCTGCTGCTGATCGTGCGCATTCCCAGCGCGGTGATCATGCCGGTGATCTTCGTGCTGTGCACCGTGGGCTCCTTTGCCATCGCGTCGCGGCTGTTCGATGTCTACCTGATGCTGGCGGTGGGCGTCATGGCCTTCTACCTGCGCCGCCACGGCTACCCGATCCCGCCCTTTGTGCTGGGCCTGGTGCTCGGCGACATCCTCGACAAGAGCCTGCGCCGCGGGCTGACCTTGTCGAACGGCGATTTCACGCCCTTCCTGACGCGGCCGATCTGCGCGGTGCTGGCCTTCATCACGATCTTCACGATGCTGATGTACGTGCCGGCCTTCAACCGCCGCGTGCATGGCGGCTGGTCACGCGCGAAGGCGTTGTTCGGGCCCAAGAGAGTGCTGCCATGAAGCTGGCGCTGTGCAACGAAGTGCTGCGCCAGCTGCCCTTCGAGCAGCAATGCCGGGCCGCTGCAGCGCTGGGTTATGCCGGGCTGGAGCTGGCGCCGTTCACGCTGGCCGCCGACCCGACGACGCTGGACGCACGGCAGGCGCGGGATCTGGCGGCGGTGGCCGCCGACCACGGGCTCGCCATCTCCAGCCTGCATTGGTTGTTGGTGCAGCCGGAGGGGCTGTCGCTGTCGACGCCGGATGCTGCGCTGCACGCCCGCACGGTGGATTTCCTCAAGCACCTGATCGACTTCGCCGCCGCCAGCGGCGCCGCGGTGCTGGTGCATGGTTCGCCGAAGCAGCGCTCGCCCGGACCGGGCCAGACGGTGGACGACGCGTTCGAGCGCGTCATCGCCGGCTGGCAGGCGCTGGCGCCGCATGCGCAGGCGGCCGGCGTCGTCTACTGCATCGAGCCGCTGGCGCCGTTCGAGACGCCGGTGATGAACACGCTGGCGCAGGCCGCGGCGGTGGTCGAGCGCATCGGCTCGCCGGCCTTGCGCACGATGCTGGACCTGAGCGCGGCCACGCTCGCCGAGAACGAGCCGCCGGCGACGCTGCTGCGCCGCCATCTGGCGGCCGGCCACGTCGCTCATGTGCAGCTCAACGACGCCAACCGCCGCGGCCCCGGCCAGGGCAGCACGCCGGTGCTGCCGGTGCTGCGGGTGCTGAAGTCGCTGGACTACCGCGGCTGGCTGGCGATCGAGCCCTTCGACTACCACCCGGATGCGATGGGTTGCGCGGCCTTCAGTGCCGGCCATGTCGCCGGGCTGTTGCAGGCGCTGGCCGAGGAGCAGCGATGACGGCCGTAACGCTGCGGCTGCGCGAGGTGGCGCTGTTCGAGCGGCCGGTGACGCTGAGGCTGCCGTTCCGCTTCGGCGCGGCCACGGTCACGCGCTGCCCGCAGGCCTTCGTGCGGGTCGAGGCCGAGGTCGGCGGCCGGCGCCTGACCGGCGCCACCGCCGAATTGATGGTGCCGAAGTGGTTCGACAAGTCGCCGGCGCTGACGCATGAGCAGAACTTCGAACAGCTGCGCATCGCGCTGCGCCTGGCGCGCGAAGCGTATCTGTCGGACTCGCAGGCAGCCACGCCGCATGCGCTGTCGCTGCAGTCGGGTGAGCAGGCCATCGCCCAGGGCGTGGCGCTCGGTCTGCCGCGCCTGGCGGCACAGTTCGGCGCCGCCTTGCTCGACAAGGCAGTGGCCGATGCGGCGCTGCGCGCCGTCGGCACCGGCTGGGTCGACGGCGTCAGCGCCGGCGTGCTGGGCGATCCGTTCTCGCCGCGGCTGACACTGCGGCAGGCCCTGTCCGTGAACCTGCGCCACACCGTCGGCCTGGCCGACCGGCTGACCGACAGCGACGAAGGCCCCGACCCACAGGATGGCCTGCCCGCTTCGCTCGAAGCAGCCATCACGCGCCACGGCCTGCGCTACTTCAAGCTCAAGCTGTGCGGCCGCCTCGACGAGGACCTGCGGCGCCTCGGCCGCATCGCCCAGGTGCTGGACCGCGACGCGGCTGCCGACTGGCAGGTCACGCTCGACGGCAACGAGACTTTCGACAGCGCGCACGCACTGGGCAGGTTCTGGCAGGCGCTGGCGCAACAGCCCGGCCTGCAGCGCTTGCTGCAGCGCACGCTGCTGCTGGAGCAGCCCTTGCCGCGCAAACTGGCATTGGCCGAATCGATCGCTGGACTGGCCATCGCGCCGCCGGTGATCCTGGACGAATCGGACGACCAGGACGATGTGCTCGAACGCGGCCTGGCACTGGGTTACCGCGGCATCTCCAGCAAGGCCTGCAAGGGCATCTACCGCTCGCTGCGCAACGCGCTGTGCGCGGCCCTTGTGCCGCCGCAGCAGCGGCCGGTGCTGCTCTCCGGCGAGGACCTCACCTGCCAGGCCGGCCTGGCCGTGCAGCAGGACACGCTGCTGGCCGCCAGCCTGGGCATCACGCACATCGAGCGCAACGGCCACCATTACGTCGATGGTTTCGGCATCGCGCCCGCCGCCGAGGCCCACGCCTTCGCGGCCGCTCATGCCGGCTTCTACGAGACCGGCAGCGATGGCCGCCCGCACCTGGCCGTTCACGACGGCCGCCTGGATCTGTCATCGCTGCACGGCATCGGCTTCGCCAGCGGCGCGATGCCGCTGTGGTCCAGCCTCACCGCCATCCCCTGAAGGAAACCCGACCATGGCCACACGATCCCTGGGCCTCATCATGCACGGCGTGAGCGGCCGCATGGGGCTGAACCAGCACCTGATCCGCTCGATCGTCGCGATCCGCCGGCAAGGCGGCGTGACGCTGGCCAACGGCGACACCGTCATGCCGGACCCGATCCTGATCGGCCGCAACGCCGAGAAGATCGAGGCGCTGGCACGGGCCCACGGCATCCCCCGCTTCGGCACCAACCTCGACGCCGCGCTGGCCGAGCGCAAGGACACAGTGTTCTTCGATGCCGGCACCACGCAGATGCGGCCGACGCTGCTGGCCCAGGCGCTGCGCGCCGGCAAGCATGTCTACTGCGAGAAGCCGATCGCCACCAACCTGAACGAGGCGGTGGAGGTCTGCAAGCTGGCGCAGGCCTCGGGCCTGAAGCACGGCGCGGTGCAAGACAAACTCTTCCTGCCCGGCCTGCGCAAGCTGGACATGCTGCGGCGTTCCGGCTTCTTCGGCCGCATGCTCAGCGTGCGCATCGAGTTCGGCTACTGGGTCTTCGAAGGCGACCTGCAACCGATCCAGCGGCCGAGCTGGAACTACCGCGCCGAAGATGGCGGCGGCATCATCCTGGACATGCTGTGCCACTGGCGCTATGTGCTGGACAACCTGTTCGGCGAGGTGCAGTCAGTCTCCTGCCTCGGTGCCACGCACATCCCACAGCGCTGGGACGAAGCCGGTCAGCCCTATGCCGCCACCGCTGACGATGCCTGTTATGCCACCTTCCAGCTGAAGGGCCACAACGGCGAGCCGGTGGTGGCCCAGGTCAACAGCTCCTGGGCCACGCGCGTGCGCCGCGACGACCTGGTCACCTTCCATGTCGACGGCACGCACGGCTCGGCTGTCGCCGGTCTGACGGACTGCCGCGCGCAATCCCGCGTCACCACGCCACGGCCGGTGTGGAACCCGGACGAGCGGCAGACCATGCCCTTCTTCGCGCAATGGCAGGAGGTGCCGGACAGCCAGCCCTACGACAACGGCTTCAAGCTGCAGTGGGAAGCCTTCATCCGCCACGTCGTCGACGATGCGCCGTACCGCTGGACACTGGGCGAAGGCGCCAAGGGCGTGCAGCTGGTCGAAGCGGCCTTGCAGAGCTGGCAGGAACGGCGCTGGGTCGACGTGCCGGCGCTGGACTGGTGAGATGCCGACGGGCCGGACGATCACTCAGCCGGCGACCAGCCCGCTCACGCGGCCGCCGGCACCACTGCATCGCGCCGCGCGCGGCGCACGTTGAACGCGCTGGCGATCAGCACCAGTTGCAGCGCCGCCAGGCCGATCAGCACGCCCTGGTATTGGTGGCTGTCCATCAGCCGGCCGAAGACCAGCGGCGTCAGCGCCTGGCCGATGTCCAGGCCGGAGTACACGACACCGTAGACCCGGCCGGTGGCGCCGTCCGGCGTTGCGCGCTTGACCAGCAGGTCGCGCGACGGCCCGGCGATGCCCGAGGCCACACCCATCACGCCGAACAGCACCGGCACCACCAGCGCCGGTAACGACAGCAGCGCCAGCGACAAGGCCACCAGCGCGGCCACGCCGAAACCCGCGCCGATGATGCGTTCGCAGCGCACCGGGTCGGTGGCCAGGAAGCCGCCGGCCAGCATGCCGAGCGCGCCGCACACCATGTAGACCGACAGGCAGGCCGCCAGCAGCGCCACCGGCACCGCATGCAGCTGGCGCGCCGCTTCCGGCGCATGCGTTTGCACCACGCTCAGCACGCCGGCATAGATCAGGAAGAAGCCGAAGCACATCCACACCGCCGGCAGGCGCAGGAAGTCGAACGTGCCCTCGGCGGACTGACCCGGGCTCTTCGCCGGCGCGGCCACCACCAAGGACAGCCGGCTCCGCTGCCACCACAGCACGGCCAGCACCGCAAAGGCCACGACCGAGGCACACAGCAGCGCCGTGCGCCAGCCGTAAGCCACGGCGATCGGCACGATCAGCGCCGGTGCAGCGGCCCAGCCCAGGCTGCCGGTGATGCCGTGCACGCTGTAGGCATGGCCCAGTCGTGTCTTGTGCACCTTGGCATTCAGCAGCGTGTAGTCCACCGGATGAAACACGCCATTGCCGATGCCGGCCACCACCGCCCACAGCGCCAGCACTGCATAACTCGGCGCGGTGGCGTAGCCGATCGCCGCGCTGCCGATCAGTGCCAGCCCGCCCATCAGCACCGGGCGCGGCCCGAAGCGGTCGACGATGAAGCCCGACAGCGTCTGCACCGCGCACGAGACGACGAAGAAGATCGTCAGCAACAGGCCCAGCTGCGTGTAGTTGACGCCGAAGTCCTGCTTCAGCCACGGAAACAGCGGCGGCAGCAGCAGCTGGCTGAAGTGGCTGACGCCATGCGCCAGCCCGACCAGGCCGATCACACCGGCGTCCTGCTTCAGGCTGTGCGCGCCGGGGGCGGCGGAAAGGGTGGCGGCTGGAGAACTCATGGTGCGGACCGTCGCAAGGCGATGCGCCGATGGTAGTCAGCCCGGCGGCGTCCGGATTACGATAGCCGGACAACTTCTGTCGAATTCATGCCAAGCCCAGCTCCCGGCCCGGCCCGGCGTTCACGCGCCACCGTCACGCCGCTGTCGCCCCGCCTGCACCAGCCCACCGCGCAGCGTCCGCTGCGCATGCGGCGGCTCAAGCTCGCCACCGACAGCGAGGTGCTGCCCCACAGCCACCCCTGGGCGCAGCTGACCTTCTCGGCCGCCGGCGCGGTGCGGCTGACCGCCGCGCATGGCACCTACCTGGTGCCGCCCTCGCGCGCGCTGTGGATCCCACCGGGCGTCGAGCATGCGGTGACGGTGATCGAAGACGCCGAGCTGCTGACGCTGTACCTGCACCAGCCGCGCGGCCGCTGCGGCCCGGGCGTGCCGGCGGCGCTGCAGGCCCCCTGGCGCGAATGCCGGGTGCTGGAAGTCTCCGACCTGATGCGTGCGTTGGTGGCGCAGATGGACGGCGCACCGGACGATCCCCGCCAGGCGCCGGCCGCTGATCTGCTGCAGCGGGAAGCGCTGCTGGCCGCGCTGATCCTCGACGAGGTGCGCCGCGCCCCGCCGGTGCGGCTGGGCGTGGCGCTGCCGCAGGACAAGCGCCTGCGGGCCCTGTGCGAAGCGGTGCTCGACGAACCCGCGCGCCACCGCACGCTGGACGACTGGGCGCGCGACAGCGGCGCCAGCCCGCGCACGATCGCGCGGCTGTTCCGCGAGCAGCTCGGCGTGAGCTTCGGCCAATGGCGTCAGCAAGTGTTTCTGACGCGTGCGCTGGCCCTGGCCGCGCGCGGCACGCCGATGGCGCGCATCGCCGGCGAACTGGGTTATGCCAGTGCCAGCGCCTTCACGGCCATGGTGCGCCGAACCGTGGGCCAGCCGCCCCGCCGTTTCTTCGCAGCGGCGGTGTGATCCGCTGGGTCGGCGTCCTACATTGAGAAACGTCACCGTGATGGCCGAGGCCTAGAGTGCGGACAGGCTGTCCGGAGATCTCGATGCTGCGCACCTTGTTTGGAGAACTGGGCCTGCGGCGCATGCCCGCGCCGCATGACCTGGACGAAACCGCTCACGTGCCGCTGGATGCCGAGGGTCATACCCTGCCCGTGGCCGAAGCGGCCCGGCGGCAAACCGGCCAGGGCACCGCCACCGATGTGGTCGTCGATGCCTCGCCGGCCGCCGCGATGCGCGCGCACTTCGCGGCCACCCGTGCCGACCTGGACCGCGCCGGCGCGATGATCACCTTGCTCGATCCGTCGCGGCTGTGGGCCTCGCAGGTGATCCATGCGCTGTCCGACGCCGCGAACCAGCAGGTCGAACGGCTGGCGCTGCGCGAGCGCGGCACGCTGCGCACGCTGGCGGTGATCGAGCGCACGCTGGTGCCCCGCCGCGGCACGCCACCGCTGAAGGTCTACCACGCCGACATCCGGGCCACCGGGCTGGAGCAGGAAGAGATCGCCAACGCGCTGGCCGAAGGCAGCCACATGGCGGCGGTGATCATCGGCGCGATGCAACCGCATGCGGTGGTGGCCTTGCTGCGCTCGCTGTTGGCCGCCACGCGCCAGCCCGAATGGCGCTGCCCCTGGCTGGTGTTCATCCTGCCGCCGGGCGCCGCCACATTGCGCCAGCGCATCCTGGATCAGGATTGGCCACCGCATGTGCGCACTGCTGCGATGTCCGAATCGCTGGCCGGTGCCTCCAGTGTCTGGAATACCGTGCTCACCGCCTGGGAAGCCGCCTGCGCCGCCGATGGCAATGCCGAAGGCCAGCCGGCCGCTGCCGACGGCGCGCCGGCGCTGCAGGCCGCGGGTGTTGCCCGCGCACTGAGCCTGGTGGCCCGCACCGAGGGCTTGCTGGCCTGCGGCCTGGTGAACCTGGCCTGCGGCGACCTGCTGGTCACCGATGCCCGTGACGACAGCGGCGGCAGCCTGGCCACGCATGCCGCCGCGATGTGCGCCGCGCGTCAAGCGCATTTGTCTGCTTCCGGCGCAGCAGCCCTGGCGCCGGACGAATTGCTGGTCACCGCCGGCACCCACCAGGTGCTGCTGCGCACCGTGGCGCGGGCCGGGGAACTGGGCTTGGTGGCGCTGCTGGATCGGAGCCAGGCCAACCTGGCTTTGCTGAGGTTCAGAATGCTGGAAGCGGAAAAACACCTCAACTAGCCCGCAGCAGAACCGACCACGGGCATCGGAAGCCGTTCAGAATGGCTTCCGACAACCCCGCTGCGAGGTCTGCTCATGGACTTTTCGTCCGTCCACAACATCCACGAATCCGCCGTCTTCGAAGCCGTGACGCTGGCTGCGCCGCGCTTTCCCGGCATCTCGGGCAATAGCGACCTGCTGGCCGATGTGGCCTGCGTGGCCCTGAACCGCGTCTCCGCGCGTTATATCCGGCACGACGTGGACCTGGCCTTCTTTCTGACCGAGCGGGAACGCGCGGAAAACGAACGTGCTATCACCGAATCGGTGGAGTACGCTTTCTCCTTTGTGCAGGCGCGCCACGCGATGGCCGCCCGCCGGTGAGGCCAGCATGAGCAACCCCGTCGCACGCCGTACCGCCCCAGGTGAAGATGAGTCCTGGGCCCGCACCCGTGCGATGACGGCGATGCCGACGCAGCTGATGAACGACGAGGAAGCCTACCTCGCCACCACCAGCAAGGCCATCGGCCGGCGCATCGACGACGAACAGCATGAACTCTTCGTCGTTTGCGACCCCGCCGAGGCGATGCTGCAGCAGTTCGAGCACCACTTGCCGGACTTCATCACGCTGCATGACCTGGGGCTGGACAACTCCACGCGGCTGCTGCGCGGCGTGGCTCGTGCCACACAGCGCAAGGTGCAGAAGCTGGTGGTGCGGCGCCAGGGCTTCGGCGTGCCGCTGGCCACGCTGCTGTTCGTCGAACTGCCCGGGCCGGAAGCTTCGGCGCAGGTGCGCATCTACAGCACGCAGATCGAGGTCAGCGATGAATCGCAGCGCACCGAACTGGCCAAGGTGCTGCTGGGCCACAGCCGGCTGGGCGTGATCCTCGTCGGCCCCGGCGCCGCGACACAGAACGCCGCCCGCCTGCAGCCCTTGAGCGATGCGATGTACGACGCCAACTGGCGCAACCGCCAGTTGCTGTGGCTGCCGATCGGCGCGGATGCCGCCAGCGCGCCGCCGAGCTCGCTGGGCGCTCGCCGCAGCGTGGTGCAGGTGCACAGCGCGCCGCCGACGGCCGACCTGGCGCATGCCTGGCCGCTGATCAGCAGCCTGTGGGACCAGCTGCGCGCCGGCGGCCCGGTGGACGCCAACATCGTGCTGCGCGCCCCCAGCAGTGCCGAACCGGCGGCCAAGCCGCCCGCGCCCGCAACCCGTCAACCCTACACCCCGTCTCCCGTGCCGTCGCCGCGGCCGATGCCCGAGCCGCTGCCCTTGCGACCGATGCCGGCCACGCTGCCGGCCAAGCTGAGCGACGAAACCACCGACACCGGCCTGTGGCGCGACTACATCCGCGAGTGCGCCGCGATCCCCGGCATGGTCAGTTGTTGTGTGTTCGAAGTGGCCACGCAACGCCCGCTGGCGCATGCCGGCACCCGGCCCGGTGCCGCGGCGCTGGCTTCACGCGGTGCCGCGCTGTTCGAAACGCTGTGCAGCACCGGCCGCGCGCTGGGCCTGGACCCGGGCCAGCCGGACCTGGCGCTGACGCTGGCCGAACACCACCTGATCCTGCACCCGCTGGCGCAGTACCCCGGCCTGCTGCTGCATGCGGTGCTCGATGCCCATGTCGCCAACCTCACACTGGTGCGCATGAAGCTGCACCGCCTGGATCCCGGCGAGCACGGCCCACCCCACGGCTGAAGCGGCCAGCCGGCCTCGGCTACGATGGCGCCCCGTGTGACAGCCCGCTGAGGGCCTGGGGCGCCGACCGTGAACGTCCAACTCTTCGACTACACCCGCCAGCAAGCCAGCGGCGCCAGTTGCGTCGCGCAGGCCTGGGCCCGCCAGCCGGCGCCGCTGGCCGCCAACGAGCGCCAGACCCTGATGCAGCAGCTCACCGAACGCCTGCGCTCTGGCGAAGCGGTGCTGGTGGCCCACTACTACACCGACGGCGACCTGCAAGACCTGGCCCTGGCCAGCGGCGGCTGCGTGGCCGATTCGCTGGAGATGGCCCGCTTCGGCCGCGACCACCCGGCACAGACGCTGCTGGTGGCCGGCGTGCGCTTCATGGGCGAGACGGCCAAGATCCTGTCGCCGCACAAGCGCGTGCTGATGCCCGACCTGGACGCCACCTGTTCGCTGGACCTGGGCTGCCCGGCCGATGAATTTGCACGTTACTGCGACGAGCATCCGGACCGCCAGGTCGTCGTCTACGCCAACACCAGCGCCGCGGTGAAGGCCCGCGCCGACTGGATGGTGACCAGCAGCTGCGCCTTGCCCATCGTCGCGCACCTGAAGGCGCAGGGCCACAAGATCCTCTGGGCGCCGGACCGCCACCTCGGCCGCTACATCGCCGAGCAGACCGGTGCCGACATGCTGCTGTGGGACGCCGCCTGCATCGTGCACGACGAGTTCAAGGGCCTGGAGCTGGAGCTGCTGCGCCGCGAACACCCCGCTGCCCAGGTGCTGGTGCATCCGGAGTCGCCGGCCAGCGTGGTGGCCCAGGCCGACGTGGTGGGCTCGACCTCGGCGCTGCTGAACGCGGTGGTCCAGGGCACGGCCACGGAATACATCGTCGCCACCGACAACGGCCTGCTGCACCGCATGCGCCAGCTTGCACCGGGCAAGACCCTGATCGAAGCGCCCACCGCTGGCACCGGCGCCACCTGCAAGAGCTGCGCGCACTGCCCGTGGATGGCGATGAACAGCCTGCAAGGTGTGCGCGATGCACTGGACTTCGGCCGCGGTGAAGTGCTGCTCGACGAAACGGTGCGTGCCCAGGCGCTGGGCTGCATCGAACGCATGCTGGACTTCACCGCCGCGCAGGCCGGCCGCCCGGCGCCCAGCGGCCTGGTGCCGAACATCGGGGCGGCCTGAATCGGGGCGGAATGACGATGTTCGAGCACAACGAAACCCTGGAACAGGCCCGCGCCCGCAACATTGCCGATGCGCTGCGTGAAGACATCGGCACCGGCGACTGGACCGCACAGCTGATCGATCCGACGCGGCGCCTCCAGGCCCGCGTGATCACCCGCGACGATGCCGTGCTGTGCGGCCGCGACTGGTTCGAAGGCTGCGTGCGGGCGCTGGATGCTGACGCGCGAATGACGTGGCAACAGACCGAAGGCGCCGACATGGCCGCCGGCAGCAGCGTCGTCGAAATTGATGCCCTGGCGCGGGCACTGCTGTCAGCCGAACGCTGCGCGCTGAATTTCCTGCAGCTGCTGTCGGCCACCGCCACCCGCACCCGGGCGCATGTGCAGGCCATCGCCGGCGCTTCGCCCAACCCACGCGGCTGCGCGGTGCTCGACACCCGCAAGACCTTGCCCGGCCTGCGCCAGGCGCAGAAGTACGCCGTGCGCATCGGCGGCGGCCGGAACCAGCGCCTGGCGCTGTGGCACGGCATGCTGATCAAGGAGAACCACATCGCCGCCGCCGGTGGTGTCAGCGCGGCGATGTGTGCCGCGCTGGCGCTGAACAGCGGTGTCGAGATCCAGATCGAGGTGGAAAACCTGGATCAGCTGCAGGAAGCGCTGGCCGCCGGCGCCACCAGCGTGCTGCTGGACAACTTCACGCTGGCCGCCACGCGCGAGGCCGTGGCCCTCACCGCGGGCCGCGCGCTGCTGGAAACTTCCGGCGGCGTGGCACTGGAACAGCTGCGCGAGATTGCCGCCACCGGCGTCGACCGCATCTCGATTGGCGCACTGACCAAGGACGTGAAAGCGACCGACTACTCGATGCGCGTGCTCGCCGGCTGACGCCCCGGCAGCACGGTGGGAAAACTCACCGGCAGCGCACCGCGGTGGTCCAGGCTGAAGTGCAGGCCACGGCTTTCCGGCCGGGCCAGCGCCGAGCGCACGATGAGTTCGGCGCACACCGCCAGGTTGCGCAGCTCCAGCAAGTCAGGCGTGATGCGGAAGCTGGCGTAGTAGTCGTGGATCTCGGCCTGCAGCAGCGCGATGCGGCGCAGCGCCCGCTCCAGCCGCTTGTGGCTGCGCACGATGCCGACGTAGTTCCACATCAGCAGGCGCAGCTCGTCCCAGTTGTGGGCGATGACCACCTGCTCGTCGGCGTCCTCGACGCGGCTTTCGTCCCAGGCCGGCAGCGGCGCGGCCGCGCGCGGCGCGCTGGCCAGGATGTGCCGCGCACTGGCATGGCCGAGCACGATGCATTCCAGCAGCGAGTTGCTGGCCAGGCGATTCGCGCCATGCAGGCCGGTGTAGGCCGTCTCGCCGATGACATACAAGCCCGGCAGATCGCTGCGGCCGGCCAGGTCGGTGACCACGCCGCCACAGCTGTAGTGCGCGGCCGGCACCACCGGGATCGGTGCCTTCGCGATGTCCAGGCCCAGCGCCAGGCAGCGCGCGTGGATGGTCGGGAAGTGTTCACGCAGCTTGGCCTCGCCCAGCTGCGTGGCATCCAGCCACACATGGTCCAGGCCATGCTTCTTCATCTCGAAGTCGATCGCGCGGGCGACGATGTCGCGCGGCGCCAGTTCGGCGCGCGCGTCATGCGCCGGCATGAAGCGCGGGCCCCAGGGCTCGCCGGCTGCGGCGATCGGCAGGCGCAGAAAAGCGCCCTCGCCGCGCAGCGCCTCGGTGATCAGGAAACGCCGGTCCTGCGCGTGGTACAGGCAGGTCGGATGGAACTGGATGAACTCCATGTTCGCCACACGGCAGCCGGCGCGCCAGGCCATCGCCACGCCGTCGCCGGTGGCGGTGTCGGGGTTCGAGGTGTAGCGGTAGACGCGGCCCAGGCCGCCGCAGGCCAGCACCACGGCGGCCGCCGGCAGCGCCAGCACGCGGCGCTGCAGCACGTCCAGCGCATAAACGCCCAGGCAGGCCGGCTCTTCGCCGCCGGCATGGCGCTGCGTGATCAAGTCCACCGCCATGCAGTGTTCGCGCAACTCGATGTTCGGATGGGCCTGGGCCCGCGCCAGCAAGGCCTGGTGGATCGCCTGGCCGGTGGCATCGGCCGCATGAGCAATGCGACGCACGCCGTGGCCACCTTCACGCGTCAGGTGCAGGCCCAGCGGGCCGTGCTCATCCGGCGTTAGCACGACACCTTGCGCCAACAGCCAGCTGATGGCCTGCGCGCTGTGTTCGGAGACGAAACGTGCCGCCGTGTTGTCCACCAGGCCGGCGCCGGCTTCTTCGGTGTCGTGCACATGGGCCGCCACGCTGTCGTCGCTGCCCAGCACCCCGACGATGCCGCCTTGTGCCCAGGGCGTCGCCGCATCGGCCAGGCCGCGCTTGGCCAGCATCAGCACCGGGCGGTGTTCGGCCAGTTGCAAAGCCGCACTGAGCCCGGCCAGGCCCATGCCGACAATCACCACCGCTGCTGGGTTCGTGCTCATGCGAGCCGCGGATTCTACGGATGCGCCGCCGCTTGCCCTGCGGCGCCCCTCCCCCTATGCTGAAACGCTGGCCGGTCGCTGAACCGGCGGCCTCCCGTTGTGACGACTGCCTCCCCCCTGCACCTGACCTTCCTGGCCGCGCTGAGCCTGACGACCGCGCCCTGCCTGGCCGACACCGCCGACGACGACGAACTGGTCGCTGCCTATGGCGACAAGGCCTCGATCAGCCTGGCCACCGGCACGCGCCAAGCAATGCGTCGCGCACCGGCCGTGGCCACGGTGATCACCGCCGAAGACATCGCGGCAATGGGCGCCACCGATCTCGACCAGGTGCTCGAGACCGTGCCCGGCCTGCATGTGAATGTGGCGCCGAGCATGCGCAATGCGCTGTACGTGATGCGCGGCGTGTTCAGCCTGCAGACGCCGCAGGTGCTGGTGCTGCAGAACGGCATCCCGATCACCGTGCAGCTGACCGGCGGACGAGGCAACCTCTCCGGCGGCCCGGCGGTCGAGAACATCGCCCGCATCGAGATCATCCGCGGCCCGGGCTCGGCGCTGTTCGGCGCCGATGCGTTCTCGGGCGTCATCAACATCATCACGCGTGGCCCCGGCGACAGCCCGGGCACACGCGTCGGCGCGCGCGCCGGCTCCTTCGGCAGCGCCGGGGCTTGGCTGCAACAGGGTGGCAAGCAGGGCGGACTGGACTATGCGGCCTTCCTGAAGTTCGAGCGCAGCGCCGGCTTCGAGCGCACGATCGAATCGGATGCGCAAAGCCGCAATGACCGCGGCTTCGGCACGCATGCCAGCCTGGCGCCGGGGCCGGTGAATGCCGGCGGCGAGAGCATCGATGCCGGCCTGGACCTGAGCTGGGGCGCGTGGCGCTGGCGCACGCTGTACAAGCTGCGCGACGACCTGGGCACCTACGCCGGCCTGGGCTCGGCGCTGGACCCGATCGGGCGCGGCAGTGGCGAACGCCTCATCAGCGACCTGGGCTGGGCTTCAGCGATCGAGCCCGGGGGCTGGAGCTACGCCGCCAACCTGTCGCTGATGCATTACGCCCAGCGCTACGCGGTGCCGCCGCAGATCTTTCCGCCCGGCACGCGGCTGCCTACCGGTGTGTTCGTCGACGGCATGTTCGGCGCGCCGGAAGTGTCCGAACGCTCGCTGCGCCTGTCGGCCACCGCCACCTATGCCGGCTGGGCTGACCACAGCCTGCGTCTGGGCGTCGGGCACGACGACCTCGATCTGTACATGACGCGCGAGATCAACAACTTCAGCTACACGGCCACCGGCATCCCGGTGCCCGCCGGTGCGCTGCGGGAGTCGCCGCTGCCCTTCATCTATCCGCAGCGGCGCCATGTCGACCACGTCTTCCTGCAGGATGAGTGGCAACTGCGCCCCGACTGGACCTTGACCGCCGGGCTGCGCCACGACCGCTATTCCGATGCCGGCAGCACCACCAATCCACGTGCGGCGCTGGTCTGGGATGCCGGCGTCGACTGGACCGTCAAGCTGCTGTACGGCCAGGCCTTTCGTGCGCCGTCGTTCTCGGAGCTGTATGCCACCAACAACCCGATCGCCCGCGGCAACCCGAACCTGAAACCGGAGACCACGCGCACGCTGGAAGCCGTGCTCAACTGGGCCGCCACGCCCCGGCTGCAACTGAACCTGAACCTCTACGCCTACCGCATGCGCGACATCCTGCGCACGCTGCCGAACCCTGCCCCGACGCCCGGCACCCGCTACAGCAACACCGGTCGCCAGAACGGCCGTGGGCTCGAAACCGAAGCGGTGTGGGATGCCACGCGGCAGTTGCGGATGTCCGGCCATGTCTCGCTGGCGCAGACCGTCGATCCGGCGACCGGGCTGGACGTCGGCAACGTGCCGCGGCGTGACCTCTTCTTGCGGGCCGACTGGCGTCTGGCCTCAGGCTGGCGGATCAATGCGCTGGCCAACCATGTGGCCGGCCGCCGCCGCGCGCCCGGCGATGTGCGGCCACCAGTCGCCGACTACACCACCGTCGACCTGGCGCTCGCCAGCGACAGCAGCGCCGCAGGCTGGACCTTCAGCGCCACGCTGCGCAATGCCTTCGATGCCGATGTGCGCGAGCCCAGCCTGGCGCCCGGCCTGGTGGCGAACGACCTGCCCCAGGCCGGTCGTTCGTTCACGCTGCAGGTCGGCTACCTGTTCTGACGCGCTCAGTGCAGTTGCCGGCCGAAGCCGAACTCGCCATCCTTCACGTCGACCGGGATCACGTCCTTCGGCCCGAAGCGGCCCTGCAGGATCAACCTGGCCACCGGGTTCTCGATGCGCTGCTGGATTGCGCGCTTCAGCGGCCGCGCGCCGAACACCGGGTCGAAGCCGACCTTGGCGATCTCGGCGATCGCAGCGGGCGAGACGTCGAGCTTCATGTCCATCTTGGCGACGCGCGCTTCCAGGATGCGCAACTGGATCCTGGCGATCGCTTCGATGTTCTTGTGGTCCAGCGCATGGAAGACCACGGTCTCGTCGATGCGGTTCAGGAACTCGGGGCGGAAGTGTTGCTTGACCTCGGCCAGCACGGCGTCGCGGATCAGCTCGGAATCCTGGCCGACCATCTGCATGATCTGGTGCGAACCGAGGTTGCTGGTCATCACGATCACGGTGTTCTTGAAGTCCACGGTGCGGCCCTGGCCATCGGTGAGCCGGCCATCGTCCAACACCTGCAGCAGCACATTGAAGACATCCGGGTGGGCCTTTTCCACCTCGTCGAGCAACAGCACGCTGTAGGGCTTGCGGCGCACCGCTTCGGTCAAGGTGCCGCCCTCGTCATAACCGACATAACCGGGGGGCGCACCGATCAGCCGGCTGACCGAATGCTTTTCCATGAACTCGCTCATGTCGACACGGACCATGTGGTCCTCGCTGTCGAACAGGAAACCGGCCAGCGCCTTGCACAGCTCGGTCTTGCCGACGCCGGTGGGGCCGAGGAACAGGAAGGAGCCGAGCGGCCGGTTCGGATCAGATAACCCGGCGCGTGAGCGGCGGATCGCGTCGGCCACCGCGGCGATGGCTTCGTCCTGGCCGACCACGCGCTCATGCAGCTTGTCTTCCATCTGCAGCAGCTTGTCGCGCTCGCCTTGCATCAGCTTGCTCACCGGAATGCCGGTGGAGCGAGACACGACCTCGGCGATCTCTTCGGCGCCGACCATCGTGCGCAGCAACTGCGGCGCACCACCCGCCTTGGCCTTGCCGGTTTCCTTGGCCTGGGCTTCCTTCAGGCGCTTTTCCAGTTCCGGCAAGCGGCCGTACTGCGCTTCAGCGACCTTGTTGAAGTCGCCCTTGCGCGTCCAGTCCTCGATCTGGTGCTTGATGCGGTCGATCTCTTCCTTGACATGGGCCGAGCCTTGCGCCGCGGCCTTCTCGGCCTTCCAGATCTCTTCCAGGTCGGCGTACTCACGCTCGAGCTTGCCGATCTCTTCCTCGATCAGGCCCATGCGGCGCACCGAGGCGTCGTCCTTTTCCTTGCGCACGGCCTCGCGCTCGATCTTCAGCTGGATGATGCGGCGGTCGAGCCTGTCCATCACCTCGGGCTTGGAATCGATCTCGATCTTGATCTTGGCCGCAGCCTCGTCGATCAGGTCGATGGCCTTGTCCGGCAGGAAGCGGTCGGTGATGTAGCGATGGCTCAGCTCGGCCGCGGCAACGATGGCCGGATCGGTGATCTCGACGCCATGGTGCACCTCATACTTTTCCTGCAGGCCGCGCAGGATCGCGATGGTGGCTTCGACCGAGGGCTCGTCGACCAGCACCTTCTGAAAGCGGCGCTCCAGCGCGGCATCCTTCTCGACGTACTTGCGGTATTCGTTCAGCGTGGTGGCGCCGATGCAGTGCAGCTCGCCACGCGCCAGCGCCGGCTTGAGCATGTTGCCGGCGTCGATGGCGCCTTCGGCCTTGCCGGCGCCGACCATGGTGTGCAACTCGTCGATGAACAGGATGATGCGGCCTTCATCGGCGGCGACTTCCTTCAGCACAGCCTTCAGGCGCTCTTCGAATTCGCCCCGGTACTTGGCCCCGGCCAGCAGGCCGGCCATGTCCAGCACCAGCACACGCTTGTCCTTCAAGGTGTCCGGCACCTCGCCGGCAATGATGCGTTGCGCGAGCCCTTCGACGATGGCGGTCTTGCCGACACCGGGCTCGCCGATCAGCACGGGATTGTTCTTGCTGCGCCGCTGCAGCACCTGGATGGCGCGGCGGATCTCGTCGTCGCGGCCGATCACCGGGTCCAGCTTGCCCTGGCGGGCGCGCTCGGTGAGGTCCAGCGTGTATTTCTTCAGCGCCTCGCGCTGGCCTTCGGAATCGGCCGAATCCACCGTCTGGCCGCCGCGCACCGCGGTGATCGCGGCTTCCAGCGACTTGCGCGTCAAGCCATGGCCGCGCACGATGCCGCCGATGTCGTTCTTGGCGTCGGCCAGCGCCAGCAGGAACATCTCGCTGGCAACGAACTGGTCGCCGCGCTTGCCGGCCTCCTTGTCGGCCGCCTGCAGCAATTGCACCAGGTCACGCCCCGGCTGCACCGGACCACCGCCCTGCACGCCGGGCAGGCCATTCATCGCGGTGTCCATCGCGGTCCTCAGCGCCGCGGTGTTGGCGCCGGCGCGGTCCAGCAGCGCCTTCGGGCCATCGGCCTGCACCAGCATCGCGGCCAGCACGTGAGAGGGTTCGATGTAGGGGTTGTCGCGGGCCACCGCCAGGCTCTGGGCGTCGGCCAGGGCTTGTTGGAACGCGGTCGTCAGTTTGTCAGCACGCATGGGAATCCTCCGAACTCTCGCGCAAGTGAGGCAGCGGCACGCCATTTCAAGCCCGGTCCAGTGGCTGGGTGCTTGCGCTGCATCAAGGTGCAGCCCCGGCAAGCGGCACGCCGGCCCAGGCTCCCGAAGCCCCCATGTTCGATGATGCGCGCGGCGCCGACCGCCCGACATACTGCCGGCCAATCGATGAACAGAGGTGCGGCGATGGCAGCGACGAGCACAGCGCGTATGCAACAACGATCCGCTGGGCGTGCCCGCTTCAAGCTGCGCCGCGCCCTGGCACTGGGCCTGGCCTGGCTGTGCAGCAGCGCATTCGCCGCGACACCGCTGGTGCCGGATGCTGCCGCGGTGATGGACTGGGCCGAATTCGCCTATGCCGGCTTGTTTCCGGGCCTGCAGCGCAACCAGGCCGCACAGTACCTCTACCGCCACTATCCGGACACCGGCAATTTCATCGGCATCGCCGGCACCGGTGTCTGGGTGCTCGGACCAGCGGCCGGAAGTTCCAGCACACCCGCCTACGTCGGCGAACTGGGCCAGTTCGCCTGCCTCGTCTACCCGGCCAGCTGCAGCTCGGAGAGCAGCTTTCCGGACCGGGCCATCACGCTGGTGGTGCCCTATGCGGCCGGCGGCCCCACCGACAAGCTGGCGCGCGACCTGGCCGACGCCATGGGCCGCACCCTCGGCCGCAGCGTCGTGGTCGCCAACGTCACCGGCAAGGACGGCACCACCGGCGCGGCCTCGGTGGCCGCGGCCGCGCCGGATGGCTACACGCTGCTGCTGCACAACGCGGCGTTTGCCGGGACCGCGACGCTGTATCGCACACTGCCGTACCAGCCGATGCAGGCCTTCGACTTCGTCGGCCTGATCAACGAAATGCCCTTCGTACTGATCGGCCGCACGGGGCTGCCGGCCCAGGACTTCGCGGCCCTGCGGGTCTGGCTGCAGACCAACCCCGGGCTGGCGACGGTGGCTTACGGCGGCCTCGGCAGTCCGTCCTACCTGTGCTCGACCATGCTGCGCCAGGCCTTGGGCGTGAGCTTCCAGGACATTGGCTACACCGGCACGGCACCGGCGCTGGTCGACCTGCTGGGAGGCCAGGTCGACCTGATGTGTGCCGACAGCGTCTCGCTCGCCACCTATGTCGACGCGGGCGGCATCAAGGCCTACGGCGTGAGCAGCGCGCAGCGCTCGGCCCTGCCCTCATTGGCCGGCCTGCACACGCTGGACGAGTCGGGGCTGGCCGGCTTCGCCCTCACGGCGTGGGCCGGCCTGCACGCCCCGAAGGGCACGCCCGCGGTGGTGCTGGAACGCCTGAACGTGGCGCTGCGCGCGGCCGTGCGCGACCCGGTCTTCCTGAGCCGCCAGCTGAGCACCGGCGCGATGAGCATTCCGGACCATCGCGCCAGCGCCCTGGGTCACCAGCTGTGGACGGCGCAGCAGATCGAAACGCTGGGGTCCGCGCTGCGCGCCGCAGGCCGCTACGCGGACTGACAGCGCTCAGCCCGCAGGCATCGCCGCCGGCGCCTCCCCCAGGTGCCGCATGCGCGAGCCTGCCAGCGCGGCGAGCACGATGGCCACCAGCAGCGCACCGGCGCCGATGAACATCGCCGTCAACGGCAGCACGCGCAGCAGGCCGCCGGTGGCTGCCGCCGACAAGGGCGCCAGGCCGACGAAGATGAACATGAACAGGCTCATCATCCGCCCCATCATCGCCGGCGCGACACGCCGCTGGATCCAGGTGAACACCAGCACCTGCATGAAACCGCCCAGCGTGCCGATGGCCAGCAGCAGGCTCGCGCCCTGCCAGGTGGCGCTGATCAGCCCCATCGGCATGAACAGCAGGCCGACGAGGGTGTCGAGGCCGAGGATCGTCAAGCCCAGCGTGCCCAGCCGCCAATGCGGACGCAGGCTGGCCACCATCAGGCCCAGCAAAGTGCCGGCACCGTGGGCACCGA
>NZ_DATILJ010000312.1:0-22092 GCF_035476535.1 Aquabacterium sp. | reverse complement strand
TGCCGCCACTGGCGCTGCAGGACTGCGCGTGCGGAGGCACAAATGAACGTTTGGTTTTCTGGCTCTCTTTCTTGGTGACTTCTTTCTGAGCCAGCAGAAAGAAGTTACCCGCCCGCCGGGGCGGAATCCCGGCCACTCCGCAGGACTCAACAATTGAATGTCGGCTCTCAGAACAACAACCGAACGGCCGCAACGGGCCGTCTGCAGAAGTTCGCGACAGGCGTTGACGATTCATGTCAGCGATGGGCCAGGTTCACAGCGGCGCCCACGCGGCGGGCCGTTTTTGAATGAATGCCGTGGTGCCCTCCACGCCCTCGGGCCCTTGCACGGCGCGGGAGAACACCGCGGCGGCCTCTGCCACCAGCGTGGCCGACGGCGCGAAGCGGGCCTGGGCCAGCAAGGCCTTGGTCGCGGCGATCGCGCCGGGAGCGCAGCGCAGGATGTCGTCGAGCACACGCGCCAGCGCGGTGTCGAGCGTGTCGGCGCCGTGCACCTCGTGCACCAGCCGGATCGCCAGCGCCTCGCTGGCGCCCAGCGTCGCGCCGCAGACCGCCAGGCGCTTGGCTTCGCTGTAGCCCAGGCGCTCGACCAGGAAGGGTGCGATCTGCGCCGGCACCAGGCCGAGCGAGGTTTCAGGCAGGCGGAAGCTGACGGTGTCGCTGGCGATCGCCACATCGGCGACGCAGGCCAGGCCGAAGCCGCCGCCCATCACCGTGCCTTCGAGCACTGCCACCACGGCCAGCGGCGTCGCGGCAAAAGCAACGCATAACGCACCAAAGGCACGGCTGACCTGCGCAATCGGATCGATGCCGTCGACGGCGGGCCGGCCTCGCGCCGCGGCCATGTCCTTGATGTCGCCGCCGGCGCAGAAGTGGCTGCCGGCACCGCGCAGCACCAGCGCGCGCGTCTGGCCGTCGCGCTCGGCTTCGGCGAGCACGGCGCGCAACTCGGCCACCATCACCAGCGACATCGCATTGCGCTGCTCCGGCCGGTTCAGCGTGATGTGCAGCGTGGCGCCGCTGCGGGCCAGTGCCAGCGTGGTGAGAGCTGCCGTGGCCATGCTCAATGCGCCCCTTTGGGCAGCGTGCCTTCGAGCTTGCAGATGATGCCCAGCATGACCTCGTCGGCCCCACCTCCGATCGAGATCAGCCGTGAATCACGGTAGGCGCGGGAGACCAGGTTGTCGATGGTGTAGCCCATGCCGCCCCAGAACTGCAGGCAGGCATCGGCCACTTCACGCGACAGGCGGCCGCACTTCAGCTTGGCCATCGAGGCCAGCGCGGTCACGTCCTTGCCGGCGACATACATCTCCACCGCGCGGTAGGTCAGTGCACGCAGCGCCTCGACCTCGGTGCGCAGTTCGGCGAGCCTGAAGTGCACGACCTGGTTGTCCAGAATGCTCTTGCCGAAGGCCTTGCGCTCGCGGGTGTAGGCTATGGTCAGGTCGATCAGCCTGTCCAGGCTGCGCAGCGAACCGGCGGCGCCGAACAGGCGCTCTTCCTGGAACTGCATCATCTGGAACATGAAGCCCATGCCTTCCTGGCCAATGAGATTTCGCTGCGGCACGCGCACGTTGTCGAAGAACAGCTGCGCGGTGTCCGACGAGTGCATGCCGATCTTGTGGATCTTCTGCTTGATGATGCCGGGTGCATCCATCGGCACGATGATCAGGCTCTTGTTCTTGTGCGGCGATCCGCCTTCGCCCATGTCGCTGGTGTTGGCCAGCAGGCAGCACCAGTCGGCTTTCAGGCCATTGGTGATCCACATCTTGCTGCCATTGATCAGGTAGTCGCCGCCGTCCTTGCGTGCGCTGGTCTTCACCGCAGCGACATCCGAACCGCCGCCGGGTTCGCTGACACCCAGGCAGCCGACGACGTCGCCGGCGATCGATGGCGCCAGGAACTCGCGGCGCAGCTCGTCGCTGCCGAAGCGCGCCAGCGCCGGCGTGCACATGTCGGTGTGCACGCCGATGGCCATGGGCACGCCGCCGCAGTTCGTCGCGCCCAGCGCTTCGGCCATCACCATCGAGTAGCTGAAGTCCAGGCCGGCACCGCCGAATGCTTCCGGGTACTTCAGGCCCAGCAGGCCCAGCTGGCCGAGCTTCTTGAAGACTTCGTGGCTGGGGAACTGCTCGGCCTTCTCCCATTCATCGACATAGGGGTTCAGCTCCTTCTGCACGAACTTGGTGACGGTGTCGTCGAGCTGGCGGTGCTGTTCGGTGAATTGCATGGAGATAGCTCTTGAAGTAGGTGGCCATGGCGGTCGTCAGAACCTGGCGATGCCGAAGGTGTTGGGGCGCAGCGTGCGGCGCTCGGCATCGGTGGCCAGCGTCAGGCCGAGCGCCAGCAGGCGGCGCGTGTCGCGCGGGTCGATGATGCCGTCGTCCCACAGGCGCGCGGTGCCGAAAAGGGCCATGGATTCGGCGTCGAGCCGGCGTCTGAGTTGCTCGCTCATCGCCTTCAGGCCGGCTTCGGCCTGCTCGTTGACTGCCACGCCCGTGCGCGCCAGCTTGCCGCGGCTGACCATGTCCATCACCATCGCCGCCTGCGCACCCCCCATCACCGCGGTGCGCGCGGTGGGCCAGGCGAAAATGAAGCGCGGGTCGAAGCCGCGGCCGCACATGCCGTAGTTGCCTGCGCCGAAACTGCCGCCGAGCACGATGGTGAACTTCGGCACCCGCGCATTGGCCACGGCCTGGATCATCTTGCTGCCGTGCTTGATGGCGCCGGCCGCTTCGGCCGCCGAGCCCACCATGTAGCCGGTGGTGTTTTGCAGAAAGACCAGCGGCGTGCCGCTCTGGTCGCACAGCTGGATGAACTGCGCCGCCTTGGTCGAACCCGAGGGCTGGATCGGCCCGTTGTTGCCGATGAGGCCGATCGCATGGCCCTGGATGCGGGCATGGCCGCAGACCGTGTCGGCGGCATAGACGGCCTTGAACTCGAGGAAGGCAGAGTCGTCGACGAGGCGGGCGATGATTTCGCGCACGTCGTAGGGTTCACGCTCGTCGGCCGGCACGATGCCCAGCAATTCTTCGGCGCTGTAGCGCGGCGGTGGCGCGTCGGCCGTCGGGGTCACGGTATCCCACGGCAATGCACCGAGCAGTTCCCGCGTTAGCGCGATGGCATGCGCATCGTTTTCCGTCAGGTATTCGCCCAGGCCGGTGGCGCGCGCATGCAGCTCGGCGCCGCCGAGTTCCTCTTCGGTGGCGTCTTCGCCGATCGCGGCCTTGACCAGCGGCGGGCCGGCCAGGTAGATGCTCGATCGGCCCTTGACCAGCACGACATAGTCCGACAGGCCCGGCAGGTAGGCGCCGCCCGCAGTGGAAGCGCCATGCACGACAGCGACCTGCGGAATGCCGGCGGCCGACAGGCGCGCCTGGTTGGCGAAGCTGCGGCCGCCGTCGACGAAGATCTCGGCCTGGTACATCAGGTTCGCGCCGCCGGACTCCACCAGTGCGATCAGCGGCAGCTTGTTCTCCAGCGCGATGGCCTGCGCTCGCAGGCCCTTCTTCAGCCCCATCGGTGCGACGGTGCCGCCTTTCACCGCGCTGTCGTTGGCGCTGATCAACACCCGCTTGCCGGCCACCACGCCGATGCCGACGATGGAGCCGCCGCCCATCACGCTTTTTTTGCCATCGTCGTCGTGCATGCCCAGGCCCGCCAGCGTGCTGATCTCGACGAATTCACTGCCGCGGTCGATCAGGCGGGCGACGCGTTCGCGCGGCAGCAGCTGGCCGCGCTGATCGAACTTGACGCGCTTGCTTTCCGATTCACCGACGACGATGGCCTCGAGGGCACGCACTTCGGCCAGCCGCTCGTGCATGCGGCGCTGGTTGGCGACGAAGCCGGCCGACTTGGGATTCAACAGCGAGGTGATCACGGGCATGTTGTCAGCGCCTGCGAAAGCCGCATTAAGCGCGAGGGTGACGTTAACGTCAACCTGATGACGGCTAGGGAATTCCAGAAGCCGATGCGGCATGGGGTGGTTTTACGATGCTGCGTCGGTGCATGGCGCCACTTTCACGAGGACCCCGGATCATGGACCTGCACGCCTGCCCCCACGCCTTGCGCGCTCGTCAAAGGGGTGCCTGCGGCGGCGGGAGCGTCGCGGCCCCGCTGCCAAGGGGGTTCTGAAATGGCTGTTGCCGCCGCCAAGCGCCCGGGCGCGGCTGCGGCCGCGCAGGCAATGGTCGCCGCGCACCGTAGCGACGATGCCAGCGAGCTGTTCGGCGTGACCGAGCTGTGCCAGGCCTTCGCCATCACGCCGCGCGCGATCCGCTTCTATGAAGACAAGGGTCTGCTGTCGCCGCGGCGCGTCAATGGTGCGCGGGTCTACACCCGGCGCGACCGGGCGCGGCTGGCGCTGATCCTGCGTGCCAAGGCCATCGGCTCGTCGCTGGCCGAGATCAAGCATTACCTGGATCTGTACGGCGTGCACGGCGAAGGCCGTACGCAGCAGCTGCGTTTTGTGCTGAGCCGCACCGATGCGGCGATCGCCGAGCTGGAGCGCAAGCGCGCGCACATCGACGCCACGCTGGCCGAACTGCGGCTGATCAACAGCACCGTGCGGCGCCAGCTTGGCGCGCCCTGAACCCGGCCGCCGGTGCGCCGCTGGGGAAAAATCAGCTGCGCGACAGCCCGCAATCTGATCCAGAATCAGCACGGCGGTGCCGATCCGGGCCGCCGACAAGAACACCACCGTCGCAGGGAGCTGCCGGTACAGGGGCCGTCATGGCTGACAGCACGGACGGCGGCACGTCAACGCTGTTTGACCTGCTGCCGGTGGGCGCCTACCGATCGTCGCCGCAGGGTTTCATGCTGCGCGCGAACGCTGCCCTGGTGCGCTTCAACGGCTACGCCAGCGAGGCCGAGCTGCTGAGCCAGTGCCGTGACGTGGCGCACGAGTGGTATGTCGATCCCCGCCAGCGTGAGCGCTTTCGCGAGCAGCTGGAACGCGACGGCCAGGTCACCGGTTTTGTCTCGGAGGTCTACCGCCACGCCACGCGCGAGCCGGTGTGGATCACCGAAAACGCCCACATCGTGCGCGACGCAGCGGGCCTGGTGCTGTACTACGAAGGCACGGTCGAAGAAATCACCGACCGCGTGCGGGCACAGGCCGCGTTGCAGCGCAGCGAAGCCCACCTGCGCCTGATCACGCAGCAGATGCCGGGCATGGTGTTCCGCGTGAACATCACGCCCGAGGGCTGCCGCGTGTTCAGCTTCGTCAGCGACGGCGTGTTAGCCCTGTTCGGCGTCCCGCCCGAGGTGGTGATGACCGATGGCGACGTGCTCGACACCTACCGCCACCCCGACGACCGGGCACGGGTGGCGCAAGCCGTGGCGCACAGCGTGGCCGCCGTCGACGTGCTGAATGTCGAGTTCCGCATCGTGCTCGACAGCGGCGAGCAGAAGTGGGTGCACCTGCAATCGCGCCCGATGCCCGCCGACGGGCCGGGACAGGAACGGGTCGGGGTGCTGATCGACATCAGCGCGCAGAAGCGCGCCGCCGAGTGGCGGCAGGCGCGCGACCGCGCCGAAGCCGCCGACCGGGCCAAGACGCAGCTGCTGTCGCGCGTCAGCCATGAGTTGCGCACACCGCTGAACGCCGTGCTGGGCTTCGGCCAGCTGCTGGTGACCGACACCACGCTGGACCCGCGCCACCGCGCCTGGGTACAACAGATCGTGGCCAGCGGCCAGCACCTGCTGGCGCTGGTGGAAGACGTGCTGGATGTGTCGAGCGCTCAGACCGGGCAGCTGAGCCTGGCCTGCGCCGCGGTGGATCTGCGCCAGGTGCTGGCCGAAGCCTGGGCGGTGCTGGAAGGCAGCGGCAGCCCGGGGGACCTGCACTTCGACGGCGACGGGGTTCGCGGTCCGCCGCTGTGGGTGCAGGGCGATGCCCGGCGCCTGAAGCAGGTGGCGAGCAACCTGCTGTCCAACGCCATCCAGTACAACCGGCCGGGGGGGCGTGTCAGCGTGCGGACGCAGACGGTCACCACGCCGCTGGGCAATCGGGTGGAGTTGCGCGTGGCCGACACCGGCATGGGCATGACGCCCACGCAGTTGGCGCGCCTGTTCAAGCCCTTCGAGCGCGTGGGGGCGCAACACATCGGTGTGCAGGGCAGTGGCCTCGGGCTGGCGCTGAGCAAGCAGTTGGTGGAAGCCATGGGCGGCACGATCGGCGTGCAGAGCGTGCCGGGCGAGGGCTCGGTGTTCACGGTGCAGCTGCCGGCGCCGCCAGGCGCGTGATGCAGCCCCACGCGGGCATGGTGGCGCAAGCGCTGTTACCGCAGGCAACGAATCAGTGGCTGAAACCCGCGCTTGAAGCTAGGGGGAGGCTCGGCTGCACGCACGGGCTGGGCTAAATTCTTCACCCTGTGCCAGCTGCCACCCGAAGTAGCCGGCAGCCCCCGGGAGCCCTGATGAATCTCGATGCCCTTGCAGCGGCCGCGCTGACCGGTGGCTTTCTGACGCAAGACCGGCTGTACCACCTGCAGGGTGAAGGGCCGCTGGCCGAGTTGCTGGTCGAAGCCTGGTGCCAGCGCGAGGGCCTGAACGAAACCTGGTTGATGCAGATCAGCGCGCTGGCGCTGCGCCCGGACCTCGACCTGGACGACATGCTGGGCCGCCAGCTGACGTTGCGCACCACGCTCAGCGATGGCAGCGCCTTGCTGCGCAGCGGCGTCGTCACCCGCGCCAGTGCCGAAGAATCTGACGGCGGTTTTGCACGTTATCGGCTCGATGTCGAATGCTGGCTGGGCCTGCTGGCGCACACGCGGCGCAGCCAGGTGTGGCAGGAAAAATCGCTGGTCGAGATCATCGAGAGCGTGTTCTCGCGCTACAGCGCCTATGCCGCGTGGCAGTGGGCCGACTGCGTGGCCGCGCATCTGGCGATGAGCCCCTTCACCAGTGCCGAAGGCGTGCGCAGCTACACCGTGCAGTACCGCGAGACGGATCTGGCCTTCGTGCAGCGCCTGCTGACGGAAGACGGCCTGGTCTACCGCTTCGAGCCGGACGATGCGGCGCCGATGGGCCACCGCCTGGTGATCCTGGCCGACAGCGTGAACCGGGCCAGCTGTCCCGAAGACAGCAGCAGCGCCAGCGCTCTGGGCGGCCAGGGCATTCGCTTCCACCGCGCCGGCATCATCGAAGACCAGGATGCCGTGCAGGCCTTCGGCGGCCTGCGCCAGCTGCCGAGTGCGGTGGCCACGGCGCTGGGCTGGGACTACAAGGCCAAGCGCGTGCGGGCCGCCAGCGTGCCCACCCGCGGCCGCTTCGGCGGCGCGCAAGCGCCGCAGCTCGAAGCCTACGATCACTTTGGCGCCTATGCCTTCGGCAACCAGGCGCAAGCCGAGCGCGCACTGGAACTGGTGCAGCAAGCGCATGAAACCCGCCACAAGACCTGGCTGGGCCGCGGCACGGTGCGCAGTTTCACGCCCGGCAGTCATTTCACGCTGACCGAATCGGTGCTGGATCCCTTGCAGGCGCTGGCCGGCACCGACGACAAGCGCTTCCTGCTGACCCGCGTGGTGCATGCGGGCATCAACAACCTGCCCAAGGACAGCAACCAGGCGATCGTCACGCAGCGCCACGAAGGCGGCGCCGAGCTGCTGGCCGAGTGGGTCGGCGAGGAACTGAAGACTCAGGTCGCCGCGTCGGGCTATGCGAACCGCTTCGAAGCCATCCGCGCCAGCGTGCCCTGGCGACCGCTGCAGGCCGACGGCAATGGCCAGCGCCTGAACCCCAAGCCGACGATCACCGGGCCGTTGACGGCCACCGTGGTCGGACCCGGTGAGCAAGAGATCCACATGGATGCGCTGGGCCGCATTCGCATCCGCTACGACTTCCAGACGCAGCCGGGCATGGGTCCCGATACCAGCAGCACCAGCACCTGGGTGCGCGTGCTGCAGCGCCATGCCGGCGCGGGCATGGGGCTGCAGTTCATCCCGCGCATCGGGCAGGACGTGCTGGTCGACTTCATCGACGGCGACATCGACCGCCCGCTGGTGGTGGCCGCGCTGTACGACGGCCAGGGGGAAGCCGGCATCACGCCGACGCCTGGGGGCAAGCCGGCCGAGGCCGATGCCAGCGCCTTCAGCCAATCCAGCGACCACCGGCCCAGCGCGCAGGGCAACCTGGCGGGCGGCCGCAGCCCGGCCTG
The DNA here is from genome assembly GCF_035476535.1 of Aquabacterium sp. GTDB lineage: Bacteria > Pseudomonadota > Gammaproteobacteria > Burkholderiales > Burkholderiaceae_C > Pseudaquabacterium. Next base: position 13,935 of record NZ_DATILJ010000312.1, on the reverse strand, counting down.
GCACGGTGCCAGCGCGGCGGACGCGGTGCCGCAGGGCGGCCAGCGCAATGCCGCGGCGCTGAGCGGCTGGAAGACGCAGGAGTTCGGCGCCCTCGGGTTCAACCAGCTGGCATTCGACGACAGCAACAGCCAGTTGCGTGCGCAACTGGCCACCACCCAGCACGCCACCCAGCTGAACCTGGGCCACCTGATCCACCAGGCGGACAACCACCGTGGCAGCTTCCGCGGCCTGGGCTTCGAACTGCGAACGGACGCGTACGGCGCAGTCCGGGCGGCCAACGGCCTGCTGCTGTCGAGCTACGGCGCGCAGGGCCAGGAGCCGGCGGGCGACAACGCCGCAGCCATGGCCCTGGGCAAGCAGCTGAAAACGCTGGGCCAGGTGATGAGCGACGCAGCCCGGCTGCACCAGACGGTGGCGCTGTCAAACCACATCGGCAGCACTGCGCCGGGCAAGAGTCTGATCGACGAGAAGGCGGCGCCGCTGGCGGCGCTGCACACGATGGTCTCCGGCATGGTCGACGAAACGGCGATGGACAAGGCCGAAGCCGACGCGGCGGCCAAGAGCACCGCGGCCGGCGATGGCAAGCAGCCGCACACGACGAACCCGATCGTCGCGATCGCGGCCAAGGCCGGCCTGGCGGTGACGGCGGGGCTGGATCTGCAGATGACGGCGGGCGAGACCATCACCACCGCGAGCGGCCAGGACACGCACTGGGCGGTGGGCGGCACCGCGCGCATCCACACCGGCCAGGCCATCGGCCTGCTGGCCGGCGCCATCGAGCCGGGCACCGAGGCCGCCGGCAAGGGCCTGACGATGATCGCGGCGAAGGGGGACATCGAGGTCCAGGCGCAATCGAATGCGCTGCAGCTGGCGGCGAAGGACGATGTGCTGATCGAGTCGGTGCGCAGCTTCCTGGACATCGCCAGCCCGAAGAAGATCAGCTTGAGCGTGGCGGGCGGCGCCAACATCACGCTGGAGGGCGGCAACATCGTGATCCAGTGCCCCGGCACGATCCGGGTGCTGGCGGGCAAGAAGAGTTTTCTGGGGCCGTCCAACGTGCCCTACCCGCTGCCGGTGATGCCCAAGCAGCCGCTGAAGTTCAGCGGCCGTTACCCGTTCTCGCTGTAAGCCGCCGCGCACCCACCCATGCTCATCAGCCCCCCGTTCCTGCCGGCCCGCGCGGCCAATGAGTCCGAGGCCGATTGGCTGGACCGCTGCATGGCCGGCGGCGAACCCGGTGACGGCGCCTACCCGTTGAGCTTCAACCTCGGCTGGCACGGCGGTATGCACCTGGTCGCCCCCGGCAACGGCACGAGCTTCGAAGCCGTGCGGGCGATCGCCGATGGCACGGTGGTGTTCCGCCGCCCCCCGACGCCCCAGCCCGCCGGCCCGCTGCCCGCCGGCCACCCGCAGGCCTACCACGGCGGCTGGACCGACAACGGCGTGGTCGTGATCCGCCACGACACCGAGATCGGCGAAGGCGCCAATGCCGAAGTGCGCTTCTTCTCGATCTACATGCACCTGCGCGAGATCGCCGCCACGGTGTCGACCACGGCCAACGGCGGCCGCATCAGCCGCAAGGCGGAGATCGGCCAGGCCGGGCAGGTCTACGGCAGCCTGGACCGCAAGCTGCACTTCGAGATCGTCTGCGACGACGACAACCTGCGCAAGCTGGTCGGCCGCGCGGCGGGCGACCTGAACACTGGCGCCGATGGCCGCGTCGATGCGCTGTACGGCGAGATGTATGTGCAGGTGCCGGCGGGCGCAGCGGTGTACGGCCGCCGGCCGCTGGCGAACTCGGCCGCCGCGATGATGCAGCCGCCGACGCCCCAGGGCCAGCCGCGGCCGGCGCCGCTGGCGCTGCAGCCGGTGCACACCACCGCGGCCGAGATGATCGTCGGCCTGCGCTGCGCCGGCGGCGAGGGCACGGCGGCGCAGCGCGCGGGCGTGCAGGTCACGAGCTATCGGCTCGATGGCAGTGCGCTCGGCGCGGCCTTGACGCAGGCCGATGCCGAATACGAGCTGTACGACACGGCCGGCGACATCAGCGAAGCCTATCCTGCTGCCACGCGGCCGGCGCCCAGCGCGGTGTACGAGCTGCTGCGCTATGGCCGCGTCGTCGGCCCCGATGCGCTGGCGCCGGCCGATGTGCCGCATTGGCGCGAAGTGCGCTACGACGGTGGCCAGGGCTGGATCAACCTCAACGCGGCCGGCCTGCACAAGTTCAGCGATGCCGATTTCCCGCACTGGAAGCAGTGGCGGCTGATCGACGACAGCGCCGATCGCGACAGCCGCTGCGATTCCACCGTGGTCCGCGGCTGGCTGGACGCGAGCAATGACGGCCGGATCGACCCGATCGAGGCCGTCATCCGGCTATCGGACGCCGATGTGCGGCCGAAGCTGGACCGGGCGATCTGCAAGTTCTCGACCGAATGGGATGCGGCGACGGTGGATGCCCGCTGGGGCTGGCTGAAGACCCGCAGCGACGAGAACGCGCAGCCGCTGGACACAGCAGAGTTCGAAGCGTTGCGGGCGCACATCGGCGCACTGGCCTTCTGGCCCGGTGGCATGGGCTTGCCGGCCGAGCACTGGCATTTCCAGCCGCGCGAGTTCGTGCGGCACTTCAGGCCCTGCCGCTGGCTCGCCGAGCGTGAAATGAAAGCGGTGTACCCGAATGCCACGGCCGCCAACATCACACGGTATCGGACGCATCTGAATGTCGCGACGCGAAAGTACCTGGTGGCGTCGCCGATCCGGCTGGGCCACTTCTATGGGCAGGCCGCGGTCGAATCGGCGCAGCTGCGCTTCATGTCGGAGCTTTACAACGGCGACCCGTACACCTACTTCAGGCACTATGCCAAGGCCAAGAACTTCGCCGGCTGGCTGGGCAATGTCGAATGGAACGACGGCGGCGACTTCCGCGGCCGCGGCTTCAAGCAGATGACGGGCCGCGACAACTACGCGCGCTATTGGGTCTATCGCGGATGGCTGTCGGCGGCGACCTTCTCGGCCAACTGGTGGCGCGATCCGGGCTGGTGGGGCCTGCCCGGCAACACCGTGCCGGCCGGGCAAGTCAACACCTTGCCAACGCAGAACGCGGTCGCGGTGGCGGCGCTGGTCGCGGCGCGGCGGCCACCGGTCATCGGCAATCCCGATGTCATCAGCACCGATGCGCACAACTGCATCGACACCGCCGGCTGGTTCTGGGCCAAGAACACGCTGATCTCGACCGCCGACACCAACGACGCGGCGGAGATGACCCGGCGCGTGCGCGGTGACGGTGCCAACGTCGGCGTGACGACCCCCTGGCCCGCGGCGGCGCATTTCCCGGATCGCCAGGCACAGACCACGCGCATCATCACGCTGCTGGGAGACAGGCCATGAGGGCACCATCCTGGCTGCTGCTGGGCGGCACGGCGCTGGCGCTGCTGACCGGCGCCTGCGCCGCCGAACCCGCACTGCAATGCCGTGTCGATGAGCGATCGGCGGTGCTGTCGCTGAAGGGCGGGCCCGGAGTCGAGGTCGTGATTCCGCGGCGGGCCGACATCTGTGAAGCGGGCTACAGCTACGAAGCCGAAGCCGGCCAACCGATGCGGGGCCTGCTGATGCTGGCGCCGCGCGAACTGGGGCTGAACGCGAAGAACGTCGTTTACCGCATCAGCTTTGCCGATGGCGAGGCGCTGAAGCTGGGCGAATTGCCGGCCTCTGCCGAGCGCGGCGCCGATGGGCGCTACCAGAACGTGATTCAGCAGGCCGGGTCGCTGTTCCTCGAACACTACGAGATCGACGCGGCCGCGGTGCGCATGGCACCGGTGAGCCATGAGCTGGTGTTCGACGGTGAGCTGTGCACCGACGCGGCGAATGCCGTGCACGTGCGCGGCATCGGCGTGGCGGGCGCCTGCAGCAAGCGCATGAAGGCCTCGATGGCCAGGCCGGTGTGCGTGGCGCACCGTCAAGGGTCCGACCGCGTCGTCCCGCTGGTCGAGTGCGAAGCGCTGAGCAAGCGGCTGGGCCGGGTCCGGCCGTGACGGCGCCGGCCAGCTGAGCGCACAGCGAGCCCACGCGTTCAGCGGCTGACAGCCGCGCGTGCCACCACGCCGTGCGGATCAGGCTTCAGTGCACGCGGAACGACGCCACCGCGGTGGCCAGCTTGCCGGCCTGTTCCTTCAGCGAATCGGCCGCGGCGGCGGACTCTTCCACCAGCGCGGCATTCTGCTGCGTCATCTGGTCGAGCTGGGTCACGGTGCCGTTGACCTGGCCGATGCCGGCGCTCTGTTCGGTGACGGCGGCGCTGATCTCGCCGATGGTGTCGCACACCCGCTTCACGCTGGCGACGATGTCGGTCATCGTGCTGCCGGCGTCCTGCACCAGGCGTGAACCGGCGTCCACGCGTTCGACGCTGCTGCTGATCAGGCTTTTGATCTCGCGCGCGGCTTCGGCGCTGCGTTGCGCCAGGTTGCGCACCTCGCCGGCGACCACGGCGAAGCCGCGGCCCTGCTCCCCGGCACGGGCGGCTTCCACCGCGGCATTGAGCGCCAGGATGTTGGTCTGGAAGGCGATGCCGTCGATGACGCCGATGATGTCGGCGATCTTCTTCGAGCTGGTCTGGATCTGGTCCATCGTCGCGACGACCTGGGCCACTACCGCGCCGCCGCGTGCGGCCACTTCGGCGGCCGAGCTGGCCAGGTGGTTGGCGGTGTGGGCCGATTCGGCCGAGTGGCGCACGTTGCCGCTCAGGTGATCGATGGCGCTGGCCGCCTGCTGCAGGTTGGAGGCCGTCTGCTCGGTGCGCTGGCTCAGGTCGAGGTTGCCCGAGGCCACTTCGCTGCTGGCGGTCTGGATGCTGTCGGCGCTGGTGCGCACGTCGCCGACGATGCGGCGCAGCGAGTCGGTCATGCGCTGCAAAGCCCGCAGCGTCTGCGCCGCTTCGTCGTGGCCGTGCACGCTCACTTCATGCGTCAGGTCGCCGTTGGCGATGTGGGTGGCCACGGCCTGGGCCTCGGCCAGCGGCCTGACGATCGAGCGGCTGACCGTGAAGGCCACCAGCACGCCCAGCAGCACCGCGACGAGCACCACTGTGGCGAGCATCGCGGCCACGGCCTGCACCAGGGTGCCGACACCGGCCTGGATGCCGCGGGTGACTTCGTCGACCTGCTTCTGGTTGGCCGCGAAGCCGGCCTCGGTGGCCGCGAAGGCGGTGTTGACCGGGCCGAGTGCGGTGGTGGCTTCCTTGGCATCGGGGAAGCGCGCGCCGGCCAGGTCCTTGTAGTAGGTCTCGAAGCTGCTGCGGTAGGTCTCGATCTGCTTGCCGATGGCATCGACGCCTTCGATCTGCTTCGCTGTCGTCATCAGCGCACGAACCGATTGCAGTTCACGCTGGCTGTCCTTCAGCGCCGCATCCCAGCCCTTCTTGTGCACGGCGATCGCGGCGTTGTCCAGGTTGTTGGCGACCATCGATTGCTCGGCGATGCGCGCGCGCAGCAACGCCCGCAAGCCCAGGTCGGAGTGGCCGTGCAGCGGCTGGACCTGGCTGAGCAAGCTGTCCGTGCTTTGCCGGGCGCTGTGCACGCCGAAGCCGCCAACGGCGGCGACCGCCAGCAGCAGCACCAGCAGCAGCCCGAAGGCGGCGAACAGGCGGTTGCGGATCGAGAGTTGATTCAGCATGGTGGGGCTCGCAGGTGGGATACGGCAGGCAGGAGCGCACGCTCGAAACCGATGCTGAGGTATCGGCCGATCAGGGAAAACCTGGAGAAGGCGGGCAAGTCGCGCACATCTTCAAACCGCCGTTCGGCACGCACCACGCCGGGCTGCCGGCGCCTCGCCGGGGGGCGGGCGGGCGCATCATCTGCGGCTTGCCGCAGTGCCCGCCGCACCAGAGTCGGGCGGTCAGGCGCTGGGCGGCGGAATGCTCAGTGCTGGAGGATCTTGGACAGGAAGTCTTTCGCTCTCGGCGAGCGCGCTTCCGGGTTGCCGAAGAATTCATCCTTGCGGCAATCCTCCACGATCTTGCCGGCGTCCATGAAGATCACGCGGTGGCTGACCTTCTTGGCAAAGCCCATCTCGTGCGTGACGCACATCATCGTCATGCCTTCGGTGGCCAGTTGCACCATCACGTCCAGCACTTCGCCGACCATCTCGGGGTCCAGCGCCGAGGTGGGTTCGTCGAACAGCATGACGATCGGGTCCATGCTCAGCGCGCGGGCAATCGCCACGCGCTGCTGCTGGCCGCCGGAGAGCTGGCCGGGGAACTTGTCCTTGTGCGCCATCAGGCCGACGCGGTCCAGCATCTTCAGGCCGCGGGTCTTGGCCTCGTCGGCGCTGCGGTTGAGCACCTTGATCTGGGCCAGCGTCAGGTTCTCGGTGACCGACAGGTGCGGGAACAGCTCGAAGTTCTGGAACACCATGCCCACCCGCGAGCGCAGCTTGGGCAGGTTGGTGTTCGGGTCGGAGATCGAGATGCCGTCGACGACGATGTCGCCCTTCTGGAACGGCTCCAGCGCGTTGACGGTCTTGACCAGCGTCGACTTGCCCGAACCCGAGGGGCCGCAGACGACGACCACGTCGCCCTTCTTGATGCTGGTGCTGCAGTCGGTCAGCACCTGGAAGCTGCCGTACCACTTGCTGACGTTCTTGATGTCAATCATGGTTGTGACCTTAACGAATGATGGCGATCTTCTTCTGCAGGCGGCGCACGAGCATCGACAGGCTGAAGCAGATGACGAAGTAGACGACGGTGGCGATCAGGTAGGTCTCGACCGGGCGGTTGAAGTTCTTGCCCGCCACCTCGAAGCCCTTGAGCAGGTCATAGGCGCCGATGGCATAGACCAGCGAGGTGTCCTGGAACAGGATGATGGTCTGCGTCAGCAGCACCGGCAGCATGTTGCGGAAGGCCTGCGGCAGCACGATCAGCTTCATGCACTGCGCATAGGTCATGCCCACCGCGTAGCCGGCGTTGACCTGCCCGCGCGAGACGCTCTGGATGCCCGCCCGCATGATCTCCGAGTAGTAGGCGGCCTCGAAGATCGTGAAGGTGATGATGGCCGACAGTTCGGCGCCGATCGAGCGGCCGATCAGCAGCGGGATCAGCAGGAAGAACCACAGGATCACCATCACCAGTGGCACGCTGCGCATCAGGTTGACGTAGGCCGCGGCCGGCTGCACCAGCCAGGGCTTGCCGGACAGCCGCATCAGCGCCAGCGCGGTGCCCAGCGCGATGCCGCCGAGCATCGCGATGATGGTCAGCTGCACCGAGAAGATCAGGCCCTTGGCGATGAAGCTCTGGACGACGGCCCAGTTGATGAACGAGAAGTCGAGTGCGGTCATCACTTGCCCCCGCCCAGCACGCCGGGCACCTGCACCCGGGTTTCGATGAACTTGGCGATGCGGTTGATCGCGAAGGCCGAGACGAAGTACAGCAGCGTGGCGGCGCTGTACATCATGATCGGCTGCGAGGTTTCTTCAGCCGATTGCTGGGCGAAGAAGGCCAGCTCGGCAATGCTCACCGCAAAGGCCACCGAGGAGTTCTTGATGATGTTCATCGACTCGCTGGTCATCGGGGGGATGACGATGCGGAAGGCCATCGGCAGGATCACGTAGCGGTAGGTCTGCGGCAGGGTCAGGCCCATCGCCAGGCCGGCATAGCGCTGGCCCTTGGGCAGCGTGTTGATGCCGGCCTTGACCTGCTCGGCAATGCGCGCCGAGGTGAAGCAGCCCAGCGCGAACACCACCAGCACGAAGCTCGGCACCTCGCGCAGCGGCGTGAACAGCGCCGGCAGCACGTGGTACCAGAGGAAGATCTGCACGATCAGCGGGATGTTGCGGAACACCTCCGTCCAGGCTTCGCCCAGCAGCACCAGCCAGCGTTTGGGCGTGGTGCGGAAGATGCCCATCATCGAGCCGACCACCAGCGCGACGACCAGCGCCAGGATCGAGACGCTCAGCGTCCAGCCCCAGGCCGACAACATCCATTGCAGGTAGGTGACTTCCGCGCCTCCCGCAGCAAAGCAGGTGGGCATGATGTCGCCCGTTGCGGTGTCCTTGCAGAACACCTGCCAATCCCATGCACTCAAGGCATCCTCCGGTGGCGCCGGCGTTGTCTGGCAGCGCCAGGCCGGTCAACATGAAAACGAGCGCGGCAGGCCTTGCGGTCTGCGCGCTCGTTGCAGGATATGCAAGCCCCGCGCCCGCGGGCACAGGACTTACCTCAGTAGGCGTCTGCCTCTGGGCTTATTTCTTTGCGTAGTCTTCCATCGGCTTGTCGTTCGGGGCGGCCCAGGCGGACTTGGTGGCGTCCGACAGCGGCAGGCCGACCTTGGTGTTGGTCGGCGGGATGGCCTGCATGAACCACTTGTCGTACAGCTTGGCCAGCGAGCCGTCCTTGATCTGGTTCTTGATGCTGTCGTCCACGGCTTTCTTGAAGGCCGGGTCGTCCTTGCGCAGCATGCAGGCGATGGGCTCGACCGACAGCACTTCGCCGACGATCTTGAAGTCCGCCGGATTCTTGGACTTCGAGATGTTGCCGGCGAGGATCTGGCCGTCCATCACAAAGGCGTCGGCACGGCCGGATTCCAGCAGCAGGAAGCTGTCGGCGTGGTCCTTGCCGAAGATTTCCTTGAAGTCCACACCGTTGGCCCGCTCATGCTTGCGCAGGGTTTGCACCGAGGTGGTGCCGGTGGTGGTGGCCACGGTCTTGCCGGTCAGCTGGCCGATGTTGGTGATGCCCGAGGCCGTCTTCACCGCGATGCGCACTTCCTCGACGAAGGTGGTCACCGCGAAAGCCACGTCCTTGCCGCGCGTGGCGTTGTTGGTTGTCGAGCCGCACTCCAGGTCGACCGTGCCGTTCTGCACCAGCGGCAGGCGGTTCTGCGAGGTCACCGGCTGCTGCTTGATCTCCAGCTTGGCCAGGCCCAGCTGCTTTTGCAGGTCGGCGGCGATCTTCAGCGCCATCTCGGTGTGGAAGCCGGCGTACTTGCCGTCGCCCAGCGTGTACGACAGCGCGCCCGAGGACTCACGCACGCCCAGCGTGATGCTGCCGCTGTCCTTGATCTTCTTCAGGGTGTCCGTGGCTTGGGCCTGGGCGGCGCCGGCAGCGGCCAGGGCGGCCAGGACGAACAAAGACTTCTTCATGCAATCTCCTAGGGAAAACCAAGTGGTCAGGGAAAAACGGAATTTCAGCATGCGCCGGCCTACGGGCAAGCCCGTAGGCGCTGCGGCGGGCCGGCTTACTGCGGAACGATATCGGTGGGGTACTTCCAGAAGTCCCGCAGCAGGTAATTCATCGGCAGGTTCAGCGCCGTGCTCTTCGGGGGAATCGGCTGCTGGAACCAGCGCTCGTACAACTTGCCGGCGTCGCCGCCGCGGATCAGGCGCTTCATCTCGTCGTCGACGATGCGCTTGAATTCTGCATCGTCCTTGCTGAGCATGATGGCCAGCGGCTCGATCGTCAGGAACTTGCCGACCACCTTCAGCTTGGCCGGCTCGGGCCGGCCCGACATCAGCCCGTACAGCAGCACATCGTCCATCGCGAAGCCGTCGACCTCGCCTTTTTCGACCATCTCGACGGCCTTCACGTGCTCCGGCGCCTCGACGATGGTGATACCCAGCAGCAGGTCGCGGTTGGCCTTGTCAATGGCCTTCAGCGGCGCGGTGGTTTTGGTCGAGGCCAGCTTCTTGCCCTGGAATTCGGCCAGCAGCTGGACCGGGCTGTCGGCTCGCACCATGTAGCGCGTGCCGGTGATGTAGTGCGGCACCGTGAAGCTGACCTGCTGGCGCCGCTCGGCCGTGTTGGTGGTGGAGCTGCACTCCAGGTCGGCACGGCCTTCGGTGATGGCGGCAAGGCGGTCGGCGGTGGTCACCATCACGTAGTCCAGCTTCAGCGCCGGCAGCGCCAGCTTCTTCTTCACGGCCTCGGCCACGCGCTGGCACAACTCGACGGCAAAGCCGACCGGTTTCTTGTGGCCGTCGAGGTAGGAGAAGGGCACCGAGGCTTCCCGATGGGCGATGACCAGCGTGGCCTTGGACTTGATGCGGTCAAGCACCGCGCCGGACCAGGCGGGCGTGGTGGCGCAGGCCAGCAGGCAGGCGGTGACGAGCGGCAGTCGGATGACGGGCATCCGCCAAGTTACCACTTTTCGTGCCAGCCCCATGCCGGCTCAGCCCACCAGGCGCACGGGCTGGGTCAGGCGCTCGGGCACCAGCAGCGTGGCCATCTCGGCCTGGCTGAGGATGCCCAGCGCTTCGGCCGTGGCGGCAATGGTGCCGCCGGTGGCCAGCGCGGTCTTGGCGATCAGCGCGGCTTTTTCGTAGCCGATGATCGGGTTCAGCGCGGTGACCAGCGTGACCGATTCGGCCACCCGGCGCTGCAGCACGGCATGGTTGGGCAGGATGCCTTCGATGCAGTTGAGTTGCAGCGTGCGGCAGGCCTGGGTCAGGTGCTTGACGCTCTTGAACAGCGCCCAGCCCATGATGGGCTCGAAGGCGTTGAGCTGCAGCTGGCCGGCCTCGCTGGCCATCGTGATCGTCATGTCGTTGCCGATGACCTCGAAGGCGACCTGGTTCATCACCTCCGGGATCACCGGGTTGACCTTGCCCGGCATGATCGACGAGCCGGCCTGGCGTGCCGGCAGCAGGATGTCGCCGAAGCCGGCCTGCGGGCCGGACGACAGCAGCCGCAGGTCGTTGCAGATCTTGCTCAGCTTGCAGGCCACCCGCTTGAGCACGCCGGACAGCTGCACGAAGGCGCCGGTGTCCTGCGTGGCTTCCACCAGGTTCGGCGAGGCGACCACCGGCACGCCGCTGATGGCGGCCAGCGCGCGCACCACCTGCTCGGCATAGCCGCCCGGCGCGTTGATGCCGGTGCCGATGGCGGTGGCGCCGAGGTTGATCTCCTCGATCAGCGAGCGCGCTTCGCGCAGGCGCTGCTCGTCCTCGCCGATCATCACCGCGAAGGCGCCGAACTCCTGGCCCAGCGTCATCGGCACGGCGTCCTGCAGCTGCGTGCGGCCGATCTTCAGCACGGTCTTGAATTCCTCGGCCTTGAGCTCGAAGGCGCCGCGCAGCGCGGCCATCGCGGCCAACAACCCGCCGATGCCGACCCAGGCCGCCAGGCGCAGCGCAGTGGGGTAGACGTCGTTGGTGCTCTGCGAGGCGTTGACGTGGTCGTTGGGGTGCAGCCGGGCGTAATCGCCCTTGACGGCGCCCAGCAACTCCAGCGCGCGGTTGGCGATCACCTCGTTGGCGTTCATGTTGGTCGAGGTGCCGGCGCCGCCCTGTATCACGTCGACGATGAACTGGTCGTGCAGCCGCCCGACCATCAGCTCGTCGCAGGCCTGGGCGATGGCGCCGGCACGTTCGCCGTCCAGCACGCCCAGCGCGGCATTGGTGCGTGCGGCGGCCTGCTTGACGCAGGCCAGTGCATGGATCAGCTCGGGCACCTGGCCGATGGTCTGGCCGGTGATCGGGAAATTTTCAACCGCGCGGGCCGTGTGCACGCCCCAATAGGCTTCGGCGGGGATCGCCTTGTCGCCGAGGAAATCGTGTTCGCGCCGTGTGGGAAGGGGTGATGAGCTCATGGGGGGCGGACTGTACGGAACGCCCCTGGTCGCGGCCAATGCTGTTTGCGGGCGCGCCCATGCAAGAAACGCATTGCTGGCCTGGGAAAACCCTAGGCCTGCATCAATCCGGTAGCACCGCGGTGACCTCGATCTCGACCTTGGCCTGGCGCTCGATCAAGGCGCTGACTTCCACCGCCGTCATCGTGATCGCGTAGTCGCCGATCAGCTCGCGGAAGGCCGCGCCGATCTCGCGGCCCTGGTCCAAGTACTCCTGGCGGTCGGTGATGTACCAGGTCATGCGCACGATGTGCGCGGGCTTGGCGCCGGCCTCGGCCAGCACCGCGACGATATTGGCCAGCGCCTGGCGCGCCTGGTCGCACAGCCGGTCGCTGTGGAAGCGGCCCTCGGCGTCCCAGCCGATCATGCCGGCGACGAACACCATCTGCCCGCGCGCCACGACCCCGTTGGCATAACCCTTGGGCCGCGGCCAGCCGGGCGGTAGCAAGGTGGTCTTCATGTGATGTCTCCCAGGGTCTTGAGTTTGAAGCGCTGCAGCTTGCCGGTTTCGGTGCGTGGCAGCGCGGTGACGAAATCGATCGCCCGCGGGTACTTGTACGGTGCGATCGTCTGCTTGACGAAATCCTGCAGCGTGCGGGTCATGACATTGCCGGCCTCGTGCCCTGCGCGCAGCACGACGAAGGCCTTGACGATCTGGCCGCGCTCGTCGTCCGGCACGCCGATCACCGCGCATTCGGCCACCGCAGGGTGCTGCATCAAGGCCTCTTCGACCTCCGGCGCGCCGATGTTGTAGCCGGCCGAGATGATCATGTCGTCGAGCCGGCTGCAGTAGTGGAAGTAGCCGTCTTCGTCCTGGCGGTAGGCATCGCCGGTGAGGTTCCAGCCGTCCTGCACATAACGCGCCTGGCGATCGTCCGCGAGATAGCGGCAGCCGGTCGGGCCCTTCACCGCCAGGCGGCCGATCTGGCCGGGCGGCAGCGGCTGGCCATCGTCGCCCAGCACGCAGGCGCGGTAGCCGGGCACGACGGTGCCGGTGGCGCCCGGCCGCGCATGAGCCTCGTCGTGCGAAATGAAGATGTGCAGCATTTCGGTGGCGCCGATGCCGTCGATCAGCTCAAGGCCGGTGTGCTCTTTCCACAGCGCCCGCGTGGCCGCCGGCAGCGCTTCACCGGCCGACACGCATTGGCGCAGGTTGCCGCCCTGCGCTGCCGAGATGCGGCGCACGCCGGCTTCGACGGCCAGCGCTCGGTAGCTGGTCGGCGCGGTGAACACAACCGTCGCCTTGAACTGGCTGATGGCGTCCAGCAGCAGCGGCGGGCTCGGTTTTTCCAGCAGCACCGTAGAGGCGCCGACGTGCATCGGGAACAGCAGCAGGCCACCGAGCCCGAAGGTGAAGGCCAGCGGCGGGCTGCCGATGAACACGTCGCCGGGCTTCGCGCGCAGTACCAGCGCCGGCCAGCACAGGCAGGCCGCCATCACGTCGCGATGGAAATGCATCGTGCCCTTGGGCGTGCCGGTGGTGCCGGAGGTGAAAGCGATCAGGCAGGTGTCGTCGGCAGCGGTATCGACGGCGTCGAACTGCGGGCTGTGGCGGGCCATCGCGGCTTCCAGGCCGTCGGCGCTGTTGTCGTGGAAATGGCGGATGTGCCGCAGCACCGGGCAGGTCGCGGCGGCGCCGGCCAGTTCTTCGGCCAGTGCGCCGTCGCACAAGGCGTGCGTCACTTCGGCTTTGCTGATGACCTGGGCCAGCTCCTTGGCGCGCAGCAGCGGCATCGTGGCCACCGCGATGCCGCCGGCCTTGACCACCGCGAACCAGCAGGCCGCCATCATCGGGTTGTTCGGTGCGCGCAGCAGCACGCGGTTGCCGGGCACCAGGCCCATGTCCTGCACCAGCACGTGGGCGATGCGGTTGGCCCGGTCCTGCAGATCGGCATAGGTCCAGCGCAGGCCGCCCGGCGCCTGGATGCACAGGCGTTCGCCGTCACCCTGCGCGACGCGCTTGTCCAGCAGTTCGGCCGCGCAGTTCAGCTGTTCTGGAAACTGCAACTCGGGCAGGTCGAACAAGAACTCGGGCTGCTGCTCCGTGGGCGGCAGGCGGTCGCGGGCGAAGGGATCGAGGTGGGCAGATCGGCTCATGGTCATCAACTCCGAAAGCCGCGGCCTCAGTCGCCCTGGAAGACAGGCTTCTCTTTGGCGACGAAAGCGTCGTAGGCGCGTTTGAAATCCTCGGTCAGCATGCACAGCGCCTGGGCCTGGGCCTCGGCTTCAATGGCCTGGTCCACCGTCATGGTCCATTCCTGGTGCAGCATGGTCTTGGTGATGCCGTTGGCAAAGCTGGGGCCGGCGGCGATGTCGGCGGCCAGG
>NZ_DATILJ010000311.1:0-36515 GCF_035476535.1 Aquabacterium sp. | reverse complement strand
TTGACCCGCTCGCGCAGTTCGGCCACCTGCTTGCGCAGCATTTCCAGCTCGGCCGGGGCGGCCTCGGGTTGGCGCTCGAGATCGTCGAGCTGCCGTTCGGCGCGCTTCAATTCGGCGCGGGCGTCGCCGCCCATGGCGATGCGGCGGGCCAGGCCGACGCGCATCGAACGCACCACGTGCAGGCTGGTCGGATTGCCTTCCGAGACGAAGCCGGCGCGCCGCAACTTCCATTCCGGCACGTCGGCCAGCAGCTGGGTACGGATCAGGCGTGGCAGGGCGAGATCGTCGAAGAAGTAGTTCATGAACTCTTCGCGCGTGATCCGGAAGACGAAATCGTCCTCGCCCTGGCCGTCCGGGGACGCGCCGGCGCCGGAGCCGCTGCCACCGCCGCCCTGCGGCCGCTGGATGCGGTCGCCGCGCAGGTATTCCTGGTTGCCGGGATGCACCAGTTCGCGGCTGCCCCCGGCCGCGTGGCCGAACGTGGGCTCCGACACGTCCCGCTTGGGCAGGGTGATGTCGGCGCCGTCCTCGATGTCGCGAATGCCCCGGTCGCCGACCGCCTTGCGCACCGCCTCCTTGATCTGCTCGCGGTAGCGGCGCAGGAAGCGTTCGCGGTTGCCGATCGACTTGTTCTTGCCGGACAGGCGACGGTCGATGACCTGGTGGAGCATCGCCCGCTCCGCGCTGCTGTTTGCCACTGGGCGGCTCCTCCTCTTTAAGTGTCGTCTTCGCTCAGGAACTCTTTCGGACCCGCAGATACCACTCGCACAGCAGCCGCACCTGGCGCCGCGTGTAACCCTTCTCTTCCATGCGGTGCACGAAGTCCTCGTGCTTCTTCTGCTCATCGGCCGAGGCCTTCGCATTGAAGCTGATGACCGGCAGGAGTTCCTCGGTGTTCGAGAACATCTTCTTCTCGATCACGCTGCGCAGCTTCTCGTAGCTGGTCCACAACGGGTTCTTGCCGGCGTTGTTGGCCCGCGCCCGCAGCACGAAGTTGACGATCTCGTTGCGGAAGTCCTTCGGGTTGGCGATACCGGCCGGCTTCTCGATCTTCTCGAGTTCGGCGTTCAGCGCGCCGCGGTCGAAGACCTCGCCGGTGTCGGTGTCGCGGTACTCGTGGTCCTGGATCCAGTAGTCCGCATAGGTCACATACCGGTCGAAGATGTTCTGGCCGTACTCCGAGTAACTTTCAAGGTAGGCAGTCTGGATTTCCTTGCCGATGAACTCGGCGTAGCGCGGCGCCAGCTGTTCCTTGATGTACGAGACGTACTTCTGCTCCAGCTCCTGCGGGAACTGCTCGCGCTCGATCTGCTGTTCCAGCACGTACATCAGATGCACCGGATTGGCCGCCACTTCCTGGCTGTCGAAGTTGAAGACCTTGGACAGGATCTTGTAGGCGAACCGCGTGGAGATGCCGCTCATGCCTTCGTCGACACCGGCGTAGTCGCGGTATTCCTGGTAGCTCTTCGCGCGCGGGTCGGTGTCCTTCAGATTCTCGCCGTCGTAGACCTGCATCTTCGAGAACAGCGAGGAGTTTTCCGGCTCCTTCAGCCGCGTGAGGATGGCGAACTGGCTCATCATCTTCAAGGTGCCCGGGGCGCACTTGGCCTGGCTCAGCGACGAGCCGTTGATCAGCTTCTCGTAGATCTTGACCTCTTCGCTGACACGCAAACAGTACGGCACCTTGACGATGTACACACGGTCGAGGAAGGCCTCGTTGTTCTTGTTGTTGCGGAAGGTCTTCCACTCGCTCTCGTTCGAGTGCGCGAGGATGATGCCGTCGAACGGAATCGCGCCGAAGCCTTCGGTACCCTTGAAGTTGCCTTCCTGCGTCGCCGTCAGCAGCGGGTGCAGCACCTTGATCGGCGCCTTGAACATTTCGACGAATTCCAGCAAGCCCTGGTTGGCCAGGCACAGGCCACCGGAGTAGCTGTACGCATCGGGATCATCCTGCGCATAGGTCTCGAGCTTGCGGATATCGACCTTGCCGACCAGCGAGCTGATGTCCTGGTTGTTCTCGTCGCCCGGTTCGGTCTTGCACACCGCGATCTGCTTGAGCACCGACGGAAAACGCTTGACGACCCGGAACTTGCGGATGTCGCCGCCGAACTCTTCGAGGCGCTTGACGGCCCAGGGGCTCAGGATGCGGTTGAGGTAGCGGCGCGGGATGCCGTATTCGCTTTCGAGGATTGGCCCGTCCTCGATGGCATCGAACAAGCCCAGCGGCGATTCGTTGACCGGCGAACCCTTGATCGAGAAGAACGGCACGTCCTGCATCAGCTGCTTCAGGCGCTCGGCGATCGAGCTCTTGCCGCCGCCCACCGGGCCCAGCAGGTAGAGCACTTGCTTCTTCTCTTCCAGGCCTTGCGCGGCATGCCGGAAGTAGGACACGACCTGCTCGATCGAGTCCTCCATGCCGTAGAACTCGGCGAAGGCGGGATAGATCTTGATGACCTTGTTCGCGAAGATGCGCGACATGCGCGGCTCGTTGCGCGTGTCGACCATCTGCGGCTCGCCAATCGCCCTGAGCATGCGCTCGGCGGCTGTGGCGTAGGCTACCGGGTTGCGCTTGCATTCATTGAGGTAGTCCTCAAGGGACAACTCCTCTTCCCGCGAACGTTCGTAGCGGGCGGCAAAACTGGTGATCACGTCCATGCGGACCTCCTTGAGCGGGACTTGAGCACCGGCGCGGGCGTGTGAAGCCCGCATCGGCGTCGGGGAAGTTCTGATGAAGTCCCGGCTGTACGGGCCCAGGCTCCATCAGAGCTTTCCGGTCGGCTGTTTCAGAGGTCTCGGTTCAGCGTATCTCCAGCTTCGTCCAAACATAAGGGCTGCAATGCGCCGAGAAAACCCCGCATCCGGGTGCATCTCTGATCGCTTGCCTTGCAAGCTGCGCGCCAACGTCGTTGTGATCCTATACGTGCTTCAACGACTGTGCACCCCCACCGGCTGACAGCGCAGCACCACCGGTGAACATCATGCGCCGAAACGCGAAGTGCTGCACGTCTGCGGATGGCACGCGCGCCACAGTGGCGGGCGCCTGCATCGAGCTCAGCGCTCTGTCGCGCCGAGCTTGTCGAGCAGGCCGTTGAGCTCTTCGAGCGAGCCGAAAGCGATGGCCACTTCGCCCTGCTCGCCCCGCTTGGTCTTGCGGTGGATGCGGATCTCGACCTGGGCCGTCAGCGCATCGGCGAGCTGCTCTTCCAGTCGCACGAGGTCGCGCGACTTGTCCTTCTTGACGCGCAGCAAAGGCGTCTGCCGACCCGACCCCTGGGCCTTGGCGACCAGGCGCTCGGCCTCGCGCACCGAGAGCTTCTTCGCGGCGATCTCATTGGCCGTCAGCACCTGCTGAGCCGAATCCAGCCCCAGCAAGGCGCGCGCATGGCCCATATCCAGATCGCCGGCCATCAGCATCTGCTGCACCGGCGGCGTCAGGTTCAACAAGCGTAGCAAGTTGCTTGCCGCACTGCGTGAGCGGCCCACGGCCTGCGCGGCCTGCTCATGTGTGAGCTTGAATTCGGTGACCAGGCGCTGCAGGCCTTGCGCCTCTTCGAGCGGGTTGAGGTCTTCGCGCTGGATGTTCTCGATCAACGCCATCACCGCGGCGGCTTCGTCGGGCACATCCTTCACCAGCACCGGCACCTCGGCCAGGCCGGCCAGCTTGGCGGCACGGAAGCGGCGCTCGCCGGCGATGATCTCGTAACCACTGGCGCCCACCGGGCGCACCAGGATGGGTTGCATCACGCCCTGGCTCTTGATGCTTTCGGCCAACTCGTACAGCGAGCCCTCGTCCATGCGGGTGCGCGGCTGGTACTTGCCGGGGCGCAACTGGCTCAACGGCAGCGCACTGGGGCGCGCTGCATCGGCCACCGCGTTGTCGCTGACCTTGGGGCCGAGCAGCGCTTCGAGGCCGAGGCCGAGGCCCTTGGGTTTCTTGGTGACCATGGCGGGAATTGTCACCGACGCAAGCGGCGCTGGGCGGCCGGGAACAGCACCTCGCGCTCGAAGTAGCGTCGCAGCCGCACGATGCGCGGGTCCATGCGGCCGGGCATGCCGGCCAGATGGGCAACGACACCGTCGACGCGCAGCATCAGCACGCTCTGCTCGTCGCGCCGCCAGTGACCGGCCAGGCGTGCGGCGAGCACGTCGTCGCGGTCGTGGGTGCCCAGCACACGCTGCAGGTCGCTGCCGGCGATCCAGCTGTGATGGGCGTCATGCTCGATGCGCAGGCTGATGCCGCCAAAGTTGTGGTATCGGCCCTCTTCATCGGACCAGAGATGTTGGCGGAACCTGTCCTTCAGCACACTGCCGAGCGTCAACGCCAGCCGCGGCAGCATCAGCACGCCAACGGCCAGCCCCATGCCCAGCATCACGCGCAGCCAGGAGCCACGCATGAACAGATCGACCAGCGCGGCCAGGATCATGGCCGCCGCACCCACCAGCGCCGCGCGCTGAAAGCGGGTCATGCGCCCGCCGCAGCCAGTCGGCGTACTTCGGCCACGCCTTCCGGCCAATCGCCAAGACCGGATTCGGCGTTCAGATGGCCACGCGCACCCAGGCATCGCTGGGCCGCACCCCAATCGGCAGCAAGACGCTCGGCACAGTGGGTGTTGCCAAAGGGGTCGTCGCTGCTGTGCAG
This sequence comes from Aquabacterium sp., assembly GCF_035476535.1. GTDB lineage: Bacteria > Pseudomonadota > Gammaproteobacteria > Burkholderiales > Burkholderiaceae_C > Pseudaquabacterium. Next base: position 31,876 of record NZ_DATILJ010000311.1, on the reverse strand, counting down.
CACCAGCGCGGCGAACGGTAGCCGCTTGCGCACCATCGGCCGCCAGTTCGCCAGCTGCGGTGGCGTATCGGGGCTTTCGGTATCGGGCGGCGCCACCAGCAAGGCGCCGAGCACACGTGCGGTGTGTGACGAATGCGCCGCCCACGCCGCCACCAGATGGCAGCCCAGGCTGTGCGCCACCAGCACCGCGGGCCGGTCTGCGTCGAGCAGCACCTCTTCCAGACGCGCCATCCAGTCGCCCCGCCGAGGCCAGAACCAATCGTCCTGCATCACACGCTGCCAGCCGTGCTGGCGCTGCCAGCAGCTCTGCCAATGATCCGGGCCGGAGTCCTGCCAGCCCGGCAGCAGGAGCACACGATGATCGGTCATGGACATTGGCTTATCCTCGGCGTTTCTCCGACATCGGAATCCACAGGACTGCTGCCATGACTTACCGTGTCTTCGTCGACGGCCAGGAGGGCACCACCGGCCTTCGCATCCACGAGATGCTGGCGCGCCGCGCCGACATCGAGGTGCTGCGCATCGATGCCGACAAGCGCAAGGACGCGGCAGAGCGCGCCCGCCTGCTGAACGCCGCCGATGTGGCGTTCCTGTGCCTGCCCGACGCCGCGGCGCGCGAGGCCGCGGCGCTGGTGACGAACCCCACCACCTGCCTGATCGATGCCAGCACCGCGCATCGCACGCTGCCCGACTGGGCCTTCGGCCTGCCGGAGCTGGCGGCGGACCAACGGCAGAAGATCCGCGCCAGCAAGCGCATCGCCAACCCGGGCTGCCATGCCAGCGCCTTCATCCTGCTGCTGCGGCCGCTGGTCGATGCCGGGCTGGTGCCGACCAATCTGCCGCTCTCGGCCACGTCGATCACCGGTTATTCGGGTGGCGGCAAGAAGATGATCGAACAGTTCGAAGCGGCGGATGGCGACCCGCGCCTGGCCTCGCCACGGCCCTACGGCCTGAGCCTGGCGCACAAGCACATCCCGGAGATGATGGTGCACGGCCGGCTGACGGCCAAGCCGGTGTTCATGCCCATCGTCGCCAAGTTTTACAAGGGTTTGGCGGTGAGTGTGCCCTTGCACTTCTCGCAGCTGGGAGCCGGTGTTGATGGTACTGCGCTGCACCAGGCCTTGAGCCAGCGCTACGCCGGCGAGCCCTTTGTGCGCGTGATGCCGCTGTCGGATCCGTCGGTGCTGGACGACGGCTTTTTCGACGTGCAGGCCTGCAACGACAGCAACCGCTGCGAACTGTTCGTCTTCGCCAACGAGCAGCAGGCCGTGCTGTTGTCGCGCCTGGACAACCTGGGCAAAGGCGCCAGCGGTGCGGCCGTGCAGTCGATGAACGTGCACCTGGGCGTGGCCGAAGATCTGGGACTCTGAGCGCCCCCAGGCCGGCTGAAGCCGGCCGTCAATGCGCGCCAGGCTCCGGCGACCGGTAGTGGTAGGCATAGGCATCGGCAAAACCCAAGCGGTGGTAGACCGCCCGCGCCGGATGGTTGTCGGACTCCACCTGCAGGTAGGCCACGCGGGCGCCGCGTGAGCGCGCACGGGCCAGCAGCTGGCTGCACAACACACGGGCCAGTCCCTGGCCCCGGCTGCCGGGATGCGTGAACACGTCGTAGAGCCCGACCAGGTCGGCCTCGGTGGCCATCTGGCCACACGCGGCGATGTGGCCGTCGTCCCGCCGCCGCAGCACCCAGCCCTCGTAGGGCACCGGCGACAGCGCCAGGCGTTCGGCATGCGCTCGGCGCTGGGTCGCGGGTGAGCCGCGCAGCGCCCCCACCTGCTCGGCGAACTCGGCCGGCGTCAGCCGTTCCAGTGCAAAGCCCCGGGGCATGACCTCCGCCGGCGCCGGCCAGTCGGGCGCGACCATCACGCGGGTGTCGTCGATGACGTGATAGCCGCTCTGCGCCAGCGCGGCATCCAGCTCAGCGGGCCGGGTGAACGGCGTGACGCGCACGAACATCGGCAAGCCCGCTTCGCGGAACACCGCCTCGCACAGCGCCAGTCGTTCGGCCAGCGGCAAGCGGCCGTCGGCCACTGCATTGATGCAGCGCGCCCGTTTGGCCTTGCCGGGAGAGAAGCGCAGCAACCAGCCGTCGACCCAGCGCTGCTGCGGTGGCGCACTGGCATTGATGCCGGCGTCTTCGATCCGCGACAACAGCGCGGCAGGCAGATCGGTGCTGAGCATCGCCGTCACATCGCCCTTACATCGCCTTCACGCGGTCCACCAACTCGCGCGCAAATTCCACATAGGCCTGCGCGCCTTTTGCCGCCGGGTCGAACACCACGCCGGGCTGGCCATAGCTCGGCGCTTCGGCCAGGCGCACATTGCGTGGGATCACCGCGTTGAACACTTTGTCCCCGAAATGGGACCTGAGTTGATCGCTGACCTGCTGTTGCAGCGTGATGCGCGGGTCGAACATCACCCGCAACAGCCCGATGATCTGCAGGTCGCGGTTCAGATTGGCATGCACCTGCTTGATGGTATTGACCAGGTCGGACAGGCCTTCGAGGGCAAAGTACTCGCACTGCATCGGCACGATCACGCCGTGCGCGCAGCACAGGCCGTTCAGCGTCAGCAGGCTCAAGCTGGGCGGGCAATCGATCAACACGAAGTCATAGCCTGGTGCCACGGGTTCGAGCGCCCGGCGCAAGCGCTCGTTGCGATGGTCCAGCGCCACCAGCTCCACTTCGGCGCCGGCCAGTTCGCGGTTGGCGCCCAGCACGTCGTAGCCGCCTTTTTCGGAGCGCTGAAGCCCCTCGGCGATGGCGGCAGACTCGAGCAGCACGTCGTAGACCGACAGCGGCATGGCGCGCTTGTCGATGCCCGAGCCCATCGTCGCGTTGCCCTGCGGGTCCAGGTCGATCACCAGCACGCGCTGGTCGACCCTGGCCAAGCCGGCAGCCAAGTTGACCGTGGTGGTGGTCTTGCCGACGCCGCCCTTCTGGTTCGCGATGCAAAAGACTTTGGCCATGGGCGAAGTATCGCCGCTCCGTTTGATCAACCCGGCTGCGCCGCGCACCGGCTCAGCCCGGCTCGTGGGGCCGCAGCCACACGAGGCAACGCTGGACTTTCAGTTCCGGCACATGCAATGGTTCCACGTGAAACACCGACACGTCCTTCGGCAGCGCGGCCACCTCGTCGTGCGGCGCTCGCCCCTTCATCGCCAGCCACACACCGTTCGGGGCGATGCAACCACGGGTCCAGCTGACGAAGTCGACCAGCGACGCAAACGCCCGCGACACAACCACATCGAAGCCCGGGCCGGCCGGCAGGGTTTCGACCCGGCCGTGCACGGCATGCAGATTTGGCAGTGCCAGCTCGCCCGCCACCTGGCGCACGAAGCTCGCTTTCTTGGCCACCGCATCGATGCAGCTCACATCCCAGTGGGGCTGCACCATGGCCAGTACCGCACCGGGCAAGCCCCCGCCGCTGCCGACATCCAGCACCCGCAGCGGCTGCTCGCCAGCATGGCGGCGCAGCGCCGGCAGCACAGCCAGACAATCCAGCAGATGGTGACTGAGCATCTCGCTCGGATCGCGCACCGCCGTCAGGTTGTAAACGCGGTTCCAGCGCTGCAGCAGGGCCAGGTAGGCCAGCAGGCGGTCGAGCGTCGCCGCATCGCAACCCAGCCCGAGCTGTTCACTGGCGCCCACCAGCCGAGCACGGGGCTGCGCCGTATCGGCGGCGGCATTCCAGCCCGGGTTCATGAGGTCATCCTGCGTGTGGTGTGCGATAGAGTCCGCGGACAGGCCAATGATTCGTCAAACACGATCCGCCCGCAGCTGCGGATCGTGCTCGAACGCCGGCTCGCCCACCGGGAGTACGCGCCGGGAGTACGCGCTTCTGACTGTCCTGCGAGGCTCAAGCGGCATCCTGTGCAGGCACTTCCGTCTGTTCGGCTCCGCCTTTGAAGCGCCGCTTCTTCAGGTGCACCAGCAGCAGGGAGATCGCGGCGGGCGTCACACCCGAAATGCGAGACGCCTGGCCCAGCGTCTCGGGCCGATGCCGGTTGAGCTTCTGCCTCACCTCGAAGCTCAGCGCTGTCACCTGGTCATAGTTCAGGTCGGCCGGCAGCCGGAGCTGTTCGAATTGGGTCGCTCGTTCGACCTCTTCAGCCTGTTTGCCGATGTAGCCCGCATACTTGGTCGCGATCTCCACCTGCTCGATGACGGTGTCCGCCAGCACCGGGCCCAGTTCAGAGCGCAGTGTTTCACGTGAAACAGCAGTATCCGGCCGGGCGAGGCGCAGGACCTCCGACACGGCATCGAAGCCGATGCCGGGGCGCCGGAGCAGATCCGCCAGGCTGTACTCGCGCTCGATCGCCTTGCCCAGCCAACGCTCGGCGTCAGCGGCTGACAGCAGCCCGGGGTGCACCCAAGTGGACTTCAAGCGCTCGGCTTCTCGTGCCACGGCATCGCGCTTGCGGTTGAACGCCGCCCAGCGCGCATCGTCCACCAGGCCCAGTTCGCGGCCCATCGGCGTCAGCCGTGCATCGGCGTTGTCCTCGCGCAGCTGCAGCCGGAACTCGGCCCGGCTGGTGAACATGCGGTAGGGCTCGCTGACGCCCTTGCCGATCAGGTCGTCGACCAGCACGCCCAGGTAGGCCTGGTCGCGCCGCAGCTGCAGGGGCTCCCGCTCCAGCGCCGCCAGTGCCGCATTGACGCCGGCGTACAGGCCCTGCGCCGCCGCCTCTTCATAGCCGGTGGTGCCATTGATCTGGCCGGCGAAGTACAGCCCGGCGATCGACCGCGTCTCGAAGCTGGACTTCAGCTCCCGCGGATCGAAGTAGTCGTACTCGATGGCATAACCCGGCCGCAGGATGTGCGCCCGCGCCAGCCCGGGCATCGACTGCACGGCAGCCAGCTGGATGTCGAAGGGCAAGGAGGTCGAGATGCCATTCGGGTAGAACTCGTGCGTCGTCAGGCCTTCGGGCTCCAGGAAGATCTGGTGCGCATCCTTGTCGGCGAAGCGGTTGACCTTGTCCTCGATGCTCGGGCAGTAGCGCGGGCCGACGCCTTCGATCACGCCGGTGAACATCGGGCTGCGGTCAAACCCGGAGCGAATGATCTCGTGGGTGCGGGCGTTCGTGTGGGTGATCCAGCATGGCACCTGTCGCGGGTGCTGCTCGCTGCGGCCCATGAAGCTGAACACCGGCACCGGATCCAGATCACCCGGTTGTTCGGCCAGCAAACTGAAGTCGATGCTGCGGCCATCGATGCGCGGGGGCGTTCCGGTCTTCAGCCGCCCTTGCGGCAGCTTCAACTCCTTCAGCCGGGCCGACAGGCTGACTGCCGGCGGATCCCCGGCCCGGCCCGCCGCATGGTTCTGCAAGCCCACATGCACACGCCCATCGAGGAAAGTGCCGGCCGTCAGCACCACCGTCCGGGCGCTGAAGCGAATGCCCACCTGGGTCACAGCACCGACCACCCGATCGCCCTCGACCATCAAGTCATCGACGGCCTGCTGGAACAGCCACAGGTTCGGCTGGTTCTCCAGGCGATGTCGGATGGCCGCCTTGTACAGGATGCGATCGGCCTGCGCCCGGGTGGCCCGCACAGCCGGCCCCTTGGATGAATTGAGAATGCGGAACTGGATGCCGGCCTCGTCGGTCGCGGCAGCCATCGCACCGCCCAGCGCGTCGACCTCCTTGACCAAGTGGCCCTTGCCGATGCCGCCAATCGACGGGTTGCAGCTCATCTGGCCCAGCGTCTCGATGTTGTGGGTCAGCAGCAGCGTGCGGCAGCCCATGCGCGCAGCAGCCAGCGCAGCTTCGGTGCCGGCATGGCCGCCGCCGACAACGATCACGTCAAAACTTTGGGGGTGCAGCACGGTCGGGCGATGCGCACGGAGGCGCAGCGAGGCAAAGCGGGGATACGCAATTGTAGGAAGCTGGAGACTGGCGTGCTGGACGATTGCTGCGACGCCATCGGCCGTCGCGGTCACCACGGAACGCGCTCATGCCGCGGCGGGAATCACGACCTATGATCGCGGCGCCATGGAATGCCGACCTCGCTGCGCCGCCTGCTGCATCGCACCCTCGATCAGCAGCCCCATTCCCGGCATGCCGCAGGGCAAGCCGGCGGGCGTCGCCTGTATTCAGTTGGACGCCGATTGGCGTTGCCAGCTGTTTGGCCTGCCGCAACGGCCGGCCGTTTGCGGCAGCCTGCAGCCTCAAGCCCAGATGTGTGGCACTGCGCGCTGGCAGGCGATGCTGTGGCTCGGTCGTCTGGACGCTCAAACGCAGCCGAACTGACCGTCGACTGCACATGGGTGGCCCAATCCACCCGCTGCTCCAGACACCACCGGTGCCTGGAGCCCAAGTGCAAGCGCTGTTGATCAGCGCATTCTTTTAGTTTTCTCCGCCAGCGCCGGTTCACAGCGCTAACAGCAGCCTGTTCAAGGACAACAGGCCCGACGGATGGGTTCCCTGAGCAAAAAAAGAACAAAAGCGGCCCAGCAAGACCGGGCCGTCGCCGTGCGCTGTCAGAGAGGGGATGTCAGCGCGGCTGAAAATCAGAACCGGGCCTCACCACCCACTCTTGGGCAGCATCACGGCGCAAGAAGAAGCAAATGCTTGCATGGAGGTCTCTCCTGGTTGGGGCCTGGCGCCAAAAACAGCGCTCACCTCAATTCCAGCAGCGGACCCCGCTTCGGGTAAGTGTCAACTCTTACAGGGTGACGCGCCCAAGCTCCAGCATCGCCTCACTGGATAAGCCCCAATCGCAGCGCCTTCAGAACCGCCTGATGCTTGTTGGCGCAGCCCAACTTGTGCATCGCATTGTTGACATGCAGCACCGCCGTGCGTTCGGAGATGCCCAGGATCATGCCGACCTCCCACGCAGTTTTGCCGTCCATCGTCCAGCGCAGCACTTCCAACTCCCGCGGCGTGAGCGCAGGCCTGTCGAGTTCAGGCAGCGAGGGCGCCAGCACCCGCAATGCCGCGTCCTGCGCCATCACGGCAAAGAGTTGCAGGTCGGCGACCAGACGAGTGAGCTCGACGCGGTCGGAGGGCAGCGGCTTGTCGCGCTCGACGCCGAACGCAAAGTGCCGGCCTTCCGGCAGATGCAGCGCCAGGGCCACGCCGGTGCAGTAGCCGAACTGCGCCTGTTCTTCCCATAACTCGCCAACGCCCTGGCTGGTGTAGGTGTTCTGGTCCCAGATGATCGGGATGCTCTGCCGGCGGCAATGCTGCATCACCGGGTCGCGGCGCATCTTGGCGGTGTCGGTACTGACCTGGGTGAAGGCTGCCGGCGTGTTGTCGACATAGACGAACTCCGACCGCCCGATGCCATGGTCAATGACCGCTAACGCCGAAACGGTATTGAACCCCAGCGTTTGTGCAAAGCGCACCACCTCGCCCCGGAAGTCCTCACGACTCCGAGCCTGCAAAACCGAGGCGTAACCACCTTGCAGCATGTGGACTTGTTGGCGCTGAACGACTTCTGCGGGCGGCCCTGACAGGTCTTACAGATTTCAAAGCGATGACGGCTGCCGAACACTGAAGGCTTGGACAACTCCCGGGAGCACAACAGTGATTTCGACTGCACAAGCCATCTGCCCTTCGTGGACGCTGCGGGCTTGGCCGCCACTATTGTGGCAGCTTGGCAGCAAGACTCCGTTTCAACTACAGCATCTTGGAACCCATGTCACGAACCGCGGCGATCACGTCAGCCGGACTGCCGGCCAGACCATCTGGGCCGGCCATTCCGACGATGGTGATGCCGGCATGGCCTGGGATTGGGTGCAGCTGTCTCGCGGCATCGTCGCGATGGCCGACCCGATGTCCGTGATCACCAATCTGCGCTTGCTGGGGCCTGAAGGCGAGGTGCTGACCGCTTTCGAATCCGCGCTCCACCTGAACGTGATGGTCCATGCCCTGCCGTGGCAGGACGAGGTGGAGCGGGCATTGAGTGCCACAGCGCCGGCCTGGCCCGTGCTGCAGCAATAGGCTCGCGGCGGCCGCCGCGCTACCTCACCGCCGCCCCCCGCAGATGCCGCGCCACGAACACCACGCACAGCGTGGTGCCGAGCGCGGCCACGCCCAACGGCGCCAGCAGGTCGGCCCAGGCGATCAGTTCGCCTTTGAGCACCCGGCCCATCAACGTGATCTGCGCCAGCGCCGGTACCCACAGGTGCCAGGGCTTTTCGCCCTCCTGATTGAACACGGTCACCAGCGGCAGCAGCGAGATCGCCAGAATGACCACCGTGCTGTTGGCCTGCGCCTCCTTGAAGCTGCGGCAGCGGATGGCCACCGCCATCAGCACGGCCGCCAGCATTGCCGCCAGCGGCAGCAGCAAGGCCAGGAACAGGCCCGCTTCGCGCAGGCCGAACTGGAACATTGCCGCCAGCGTTTCACTGCGCAGCAGCCATTGCGCCGGCAGGAAGCTGAAGCACGACAGCACCGCGATCAGCATGCCCACGCTGGCCACGGCGCCCCACTTGCCCAACACCAGCGCCATGCGCGACGCCGGATTCATCAACAAAGGCTCCAACGAGCCGCGTTCGCGTTCGCCCGCGGTGGTGTCGAGCGCGGCGTGCAATGCACCGTACAGCACCGCCATCAGCACGAAGAACGGCAGCATCACGGTCAGCTGCGAGGCGCGCGCGCGTGGGTCCGCCAGGTCGCGCTCTTCCATGCGGACCGGCTGCACCAGCGCCGGCGCCACGCCGCGCAAGGCCAGGCGCAGCATCGCCTGCTCCTGGCCAAAGCCTTGCAGCAGCCGGGTCAGCCGCCCCAGGCTGCCTTGCGCCCGGGTGTTGGCGCTGGAGCTCACCAGCTCGACCAGCGGCGCGACGCCGCGCAGCAGGTCGGCCTCGAAATCCGCCGGAATCACCAGCACCGGCTCGCCGAACTGGCGCGACACCAGCTGACGCTCATAGTCCTCGGGCGCGGCCTTGATCACATAGGTCTGGCGCTCGAGGTAGTTGCGCAGCGTCGGCGCGTGATCCAGGCCCACCGCATAGACCTCGCGCGCCTCGGCGCGCTGCTCGATGCCGGCCACCAGCACCGACAGCGCGACCAGGATCACCGGCCCGACGGCCACCGATGACAGCACGACGATCAGCAAGGTGCGGCGGTCGCGCAGCGCATCCCGCAACTCCTTGAGAAACACGATCCAGGCCAGCCTCATGCCGCGGCCTCCTTCGCAAACGCCAGCTTCACGAAACAGGCCTCGAAGTCGACATCGCCGGTGCGTTCCAGCAGCTCGGGCACCGTGCCTTCGGCCACCGTGCGGCCGTGCGAGACCACCACCACGCGGTCGCACAGCCGCTCCACCTCTTGCATGATGTGGGTGGAGAACACGATGCACTTGTGCTGCTCGTCGCGCAACATGCGCAGCGCCTCGCGCAGGCTGCGGGTAGCCAGCACATCGAGGCCATTGGTCGGCTCGTCGAGGATGATGTGCGAAGGGTCATGCACCAGCGCCCGGGCCAGCGCGGTCTTCATGCGCTCGCCCTGGCTGAAGCCTTCGGTGCGGCGGCTCAGCAGCGGCTTCATCTCGAGCATCTCGGCCAATTGATCGGCCCGCGCGTTCGCCGCATCGACCGCCATGCCTTGCAGCTGGCCGTAGTAGACGATGTTCTCGCGCGCCGTCAGCCGCGGGTACAGGCCACGCGCATCCGAGAGCACGCCCATGCGCGCCAGCGCATCGCGCGGGCGCTGGGCCACGTCGATGCCGTCGACATGGATCTGGCCGGCATCGGGCTCGACCAGCGTGGCAATCATGCGCAGCGTGCTGGTCTTGCCGGCGCCGTTGGGTCCGAGCAGGCCGGTGATGCAGCCGTCAGCCGCCAGCAGGTCCAGGCCCTGCACCGCCTGTACCACGCGCGCGCTCCGACCCCGGCCCTGCACGAAGCGTTTGCTCAAGCCCTGCACCTCGATCATCGTGCGGCTCCCGCCGATGCGGCGATCGGGTTGACCGGCACAAACGCCGGCGGCCGCGGCAGCGCAGCGGCACAGTCGGCATCGACCTTCAGCGCCTGCTCCCCATCGTCGGCATCGACGAAGCGCTGAACCGATTCACGCAAACACGCCAGCTGCAACACACCATGTCCGGCGTTAGGCACGACGACATGCCGGGCCTGCGGCCCCAGTGCCCGCGCCACCCGGGCGCCATGGCGCGGCGGCGTCGCCGGGTCGGCGCTACCTGACACGATGAGCGTCGGCACCGATGCCGGCGGCAGCGTGTAGAACACCGCCGGCGGCGTGCCGCGTGGCCACTCGGCGCAGACGTTTCGGTACAGCGCCGCGAAGCTGTCGCCGAAGTCGGGGCCCGCCGCGTCGGCCGCCTGGGCCAGGCGCGGCACGTCCTCGGCACAGACCACCGAAAAGTGCATGCCGGTGGACAGACCACCCCCGCCGCCCAGGCCACTGGCCAGGCCGATCAGCGCTTCGAAACGGCCTTGCGCCGCCTCGGCCAGGGCTGCCGGCAGGCCGGCGGCCAGCGCCGGGCTGTACAGCGGCCCGCGCACCGCGCCGAGCAGCATCGTGCGGCTCAGCGTCACGCGCTCGGGCTGCCCGGTCAGCGGGTGCTGCAGCAGCAACTCCCGCGGCAGCCCGGCCAGCAACTGCTGCCATTGCGCGCGCAACGTGGCGTGGCGCTGCCGGCAGGCCGGTTCATTGGCACAGGCATCGAACAGCGCATCCAGCGCCGCCTGGTTGTCCGTCGAAAAAGCAGCCGGCAGCACCATGTCGGCCGGTGCCACGCCATCGAGCACCGCTCGCCGCAGCTGCTTCGGAAACTGCCGCATGTACTCCAGCACCGCGCGCGTGCCGTAGGACGCGCCGATGGCGTTGATCTGCGCCACGCCCAGCGCCTGGCGCACGGCATCGATGTCGGCCATTGCGATCGTCGTGGTGTACTGCCGCAGGTCGCCATGCGGCAGCTTCTGCAGCGCCTGCCGGCAGGCCTGCAGGCGCTGCAGCTGCCAGCCTTCGTCCAGCATCTCGGCCAGTGGCCGCGGCGGCGCACGCTCGTCGTCGTCGCGGCACTTCAGCGGCGCGCTGCGGCCGGTGCCGCGCTGGTCGACAAAGACCATGTCACGCCGGTTGCCGAAGCGCGCAAAGCGCTTGGACAGCGGGCCAGCCAGCTCGATGGCACTCTGCCCCGGCCCGCCGGCGAAGAAGAACACCGGATCCGGCGCCTTGCGCCGCGCGAGGGCCGGCAGCACGGCATAGTGCAGATCGATCTGCGGCCCCTGCGGCTGCGTGGGGTCCAGGGCCCGCTGCAGCACGCCGCACCAGGCCTCGTGCTCGACGCCTTTCAGCCGGCACGGCTTCAGCGCCACCGGTTCGGCCGCCAGCAGCGGCATGGCCAGCAGCAGTGCCATGCCTGTCATCCAACGGGCCAGCCGGCCGGCCCGCAGCGCACCCGCGCCATCGTGAGTCACAGCATCCATGCCGGCGATTGTTGCGGCTCCGCGCGGTGATCAAGCGGCCAACAAGCGCTGAAGTTCGCCGCTGGCGATCAGCTTGACCAAATCATCATGGCCGCCGATCAGCATGCCCTTGACGAAGATCATCGGAAACGTCGGCCAGCCGGTCCACATCTTCAAGGCGCCGCGCCGGCGCCAATCGCCCAGGTAGCTGCCGTACTCGAGGTAGTGGTGAGCCACGCCCGCCGCATCGAGCGCCTTGCGGGCCTTGCGCGGAAACGGGTTCTGCCGCATGCCCACCACCAGCACCACATGCCGTGCGGCAGCGGCCTGCACCTCGCCTAGCACGGCACCGTGGTACTCGGCCACCTTCTGCCGGATGGCGGGATGGAGGGCGGACTCTTCCAGCACGGGACGGGGCATGGCGGCAGCCTGGCAGCAACAAGGCATTCAGCATAGCCGCAGCGCCGCCAGGGGCAATCGGCTACAGGCTATCGTCGCCAACCCACAACCGGAGACCTCACCTCATGAAGCTCTACTACAGCCCTGGCGCCTGCTCACTCAGCCCGCACATCGTGCTCCGCGAAGCCGGCCTGGCCTTCGAACCGGTGCTGGCCAGTACCAAGACGCACCAATTGGCCGATGGCACCGACTACTACACCATCAACCCAAAGGGCTACGTGCCGCTGCTGGAGCTGGACGACGGCCAGCGCCTGTCCGAAGGACCGGCGATCGTGCAGTACATCGCCGACCAGGTGCCCGCCAGCGGCCTGGCCCCCGCGGCCGGCACGATGGCGCGTTATCGCCTGATGGAGTGGCTGAACTTCATCTCCACCGAGCTGCACAAGAGTTTCTCGCCGCTGTTCAACCCGGCGATGCCCGAAGAAGGCAAGGCCGTTTACCGCGAGCGCCTGGCGGGCCGCTACAAGTGGGTCAACGAGCAGCTCGAAGGCAAGCAGTTCCTGATGGGCGAGCAGTTCAGCGTGGCCGATGCCTACCTGTTCACCGTGACCAGCTGGGCCTCGCGCGTCGGCGTCGACCTCGGCGGCCTGGCCCATGTGCAAGCCTTCTCGGCGCGCATCGCGGCACGCCCCGCAGTGCAAGCCGCGATGCGGGCCGAGGGCCTGATCAAGTAAGGCGTTTCAAGCCTTCGGCCTGGCCAGAGACTTGGCCAGCGCCTCGCAAGTGGGACGCTGGCCGTCGGCCGCGTCCAGCTTGCCGCAGACACCGTCCACCTGCTTGTGCAGCCGCTCCAGCGTCGCGGCATGCTGGCCGCCGCTGTTCCAGCTCACCAGCTTGCTGCCCACGCGCTGCAGCGAACGTGCACTGCGCTCGTAGAACGCACCCTGGTCCTGCGCCGCTTCGCTGAACAGCTGCGTGGCCGTCTTCTCGATGCGGGCCACATCTTGCGGCGCCAGCTCGACCAGCGCGCTGAAGTAGGTCGCGCCCCATTGCAGCCGTGTCGCCGGGCCTTCGCTCTTGTCGAAGGCCTGCTGGTACCAGCGCAGCGCCTCGTCCTTGCGGCCCAGCTTGCGGGCATTGCTGCCGAGCTGGTTCATCAGGTAGTAGGGCGAATGGCTCTTGGCCAGGTTGGCTTTCAGCAGCGCATCGCTCTCGGCCCACAGCCCCGCCTGACCCAGCATGTACGCGGCCGCGGTGATCACCGCCTGGCGTTCGTAGCCATCGGTGATCTCCTTGTCGGCCCGCGCGACATGCTCGCGCACGGCCTTCAGCAGCGCGGCGTCGAGCTTCGGGTGGCGCTCGTCCTTGGCCAGGTCCAGCCGCGCCAGGTCGACGCGGGCCAGCAGCGCCGACAAGCGGTCGCTGCGCGACAGGCTGGCATCGGGCTCCAGCCGCTTCAGGGCGGCCTCGAAGTCTCGCGCAACGGCTTGCCGTTCCGCGCCCGGCTCCGGTGCCAGCGCCTTGCTGATGTCCGCCGAGTAGTTCACCAGCATTTCCATCTGCGCGCGACTGGCGGCCGGGTCGGCCAGCAGCTTGCGCACCCGCTCACGCAGCGCGGCATCCGCCTTGATGCCCTTGCCATCGTCGCTGGCGGCCAGCGATTTCAGCAGCAAGCGCGTCGCCGACTCCGCTTCGCCGGCCGGGCAGGCCGCCGACAGCTGCGCCAGCAGGCCCGGGCGCTCGGCCTCGGGCACCAGCTGGTCCTGGTCGGTGTCCCACGAATACAGCGCCAGCGCACGCCACTCGTTGCTGGCCAACGTCTTGCCGGCCTGGGCATCGGCCAGCACCGCCTTCACCGGGCGGCCACCGGCCAGGCCGCGCTGCAGCATCGCCATCACTTGCGGCGCATCGGCTTCGCCGGGCAGCCGGGTGAGTTCGGTGCCGTCGGCCGTCATCAGGATCATCGTCGGGTAGCCGCGCACCTTGAAGCGCGCACCCAGCTTCTGCGCGCCGGGCAGGTCGCCGTCGATGTTGACCGCGACGAAACTCTTCGAGCGCTCGATGAAGTCCTGGCGGTTGAACAGCGTCGCCTTCAGCTGGTTGCACGGCGGACACCACTTGGCGCCCCAGTACAGCAGCATCGGCTTCTTCTCGCTGCGGGCCTGGGCGAAGGCCTTGTCGATGTCGGCATCGCCGGCGGCGGCCAGCCAAGCCACGCTGGGTGCGGCCGCTCTGGCGGCGGCCGCTACGGCCGGCACGGCGACCAGCAGCAGGCTGGTGGTGAGAAGGGCGGCGTGGGCAAGCCCGGTCAGGCGGCGACGCATCGATGAGTCTCCTTCGTGGGGAGCCGACATTGTGCCGACCGGGTCGCGGCGCGGCAGCGGGTCAGCCCGGCAGCCTTGCCACGGTGTCGGCCAAACGCTGGCGGGTCGCGGCGTCCGCCGGGAAGAAATGCTCGACGCGCAAGGACGCCGCGGTCACGTCCAGCGGCGCGCCGAAGGTGGTGAAGGCCGAGAAGAACTTCAGCTCGCCGCCATCCGGCGTGCGCAGCCAGGTCAGCAACAAGGGCATGGCACTGGCGCTGGGGGCGTGGGACGTCAGCCGACGGGGCAGCTGCGGCCGCAGTTCCTCGACGATCAGCCGCAGCGCCGGGCTCAGCATCGCCTCGCGCTGTGCACGTTGCCAGACCTCGGCGCAGACCTCGTCGGCATTGAGCAGCGCCGTCGCCAGGCCGCCCGGCGCGAACATCGCGCGCAGCAGGTTCAGGCCCTGGCCCAGCCCGTCCGGGTGCACCCCCAGCAGCTGCATCATCGCCACGGTGCCGCGGTTGGCCTGCAGCAGGTTCCAGGCGTCGTCGAGCACGAAGGCCGGCGCCGGGTCATGCGCTTCCAGCAGGCGTGACAGCGCATCGCGCACCGGTGCCATCTCGGCATCGGCCAGCGTGCGCTGCTTGAAGGCCGGCGCATAGCCTGCGGCCAGCAGCGTGTCGTTGCGCTCGGCCAGCGGCGCTTCCAGTGCATCGAGCAGCGCATGCAGCATCTCGCGGCTGGCCTGCGCGCGACCGGTCTCGATGCAGGACAGGTGACGCTGCGACACGCCCACGCGCAGCGACAGCTCCAGCTGGCTGATGCGCCGGCGCTGGCGCAGGTCGCGCAGGCTGTGCCCAGCAGGCGCGCCGGGGGCCGGGCGCGCCACAGCGGAGGGCGTTGCCGCTCGGGCGGGGGGCAAGGTGGCGGTGTGCATGGCCGCCATCGTGCCGCAGGACACAGCATCGCGCCATGACCTCGCAGGTCATGGTGGCCGCATCCGGCCGCCGCGCAGGCAGCCTCACCGCCGCCGGCATCAGGTCAGCGGCGATTGCGCGTCGTCATCGTTCGGCTCGGGCACCGCCCGCGCCAGCGCCATCCAGATGCCGAAGGGCAGCTTGCATGCACGCTTGGGCGCCGGGCGCAGCACCTCCAGTTCACCGCTGTCGTGCGCGGCCATCACGCCGTACAGCTCGGGCACGTCGGCCGGTCCGCCAATGCCGGCGCGCAGCACATACCAGCACTCACCGCCGATCTGACGATAGGCCTCGCCCTTGGCCGGCTTGCGCAGGTCGGCCAACAGGTCGGCGCGGCGCACCTTGATCTCGTGCACCACCGGTTCGAGGTAGTCCTCCACCGTGGTGTAGCGGATCGAGTAGACATCCGGCATCGCCATCACCCAGCCGGCCTCGTCGCCCTCGCCCACCTTGGCGCGCAGCGACAAGCCGCGCCACACCACGCGCCCGGCGCGCTGCATCTCGCGGGCGATGCGACCGACCAGTTGCTCATGCGCATCCCGCGCCGCGCGGTTGCGCTGCAGCGTCTGCGCCAACAAGGCGACGCCGGCATCGGTGACGCGCACGGTTTCGCGGCCGGCAACATCCCGCTCGCGGGTCAGCAGGCCGGCGGCCAGCAGCTCGATCTCGATCAGGTCCTGGAACGGCCAGCCGGCCGAGCGCCAGACTTCGCGCAAACGGCGCTGGTGCATCACACCCAGGGTCGCCATCCACCTGCCCTTCGCTCAGGCGACGACGGAGGACTCGGTGCAGGTGCCCATCGTCGCCACCAGCGCGTCCAGGAAGGCACGGGTGCGCGCCGGCATCAGGCGCCGGCCGGGAAACACAGCCCAGCAGTTGCCCGCCGGCAGGCACCAATCGGGCAGCACACGCACCAGCGCGCCGCCCTGCACCTGCGCCAGCGCATAGAAGTCCGGCACCATGACCACGCCGACACCTGCCTGCGCCATGCGCATCAGCACATCGGGCGAATTGGCCAGCGTGTGCTGCACCGGTGCCCCGCTCCAGCGCTCGCGGCTGCTGCCGCTGCCGCGTTCCAGTTGCCAGGGCGTCGAATCGCCGGAGCGCGACAGCAGCATCAGCCCGTGCAGCGCCAGCAGGTCGTCCGGCGACGCCGGCATGCCGATCGCCTGCAGGTAGGCCGGCGCGGCGTAAAGCCCCATCGTCATCGCCGCCAGCTTGCGTGCCGCCAGTTGGCTGTCATCCGGCAACTCGCCCATGCGCACTGCCAGGTCGAAGTTCTCGCCGATCAAGTCGACCCGCCGGGGCGACAGATCCAGTTCCAGCACGATGGCCGGATGCTCTTGCACGAAGCTGGCCAGCATCTGCGGCAACGCGAAGCCGGCAAAGTCTCCGGGCATCGACACGCGCAGCCGCCCGCTGGGCTTGGCCTGGCGATGCTGGGCCAGCGCCTGCGCGCCATCGACCTCCGCGGCCAGCGCCCGGGCATGGTCCAGCACGCCGACGCCGAATTCGGTGATGCTGAGTTTGCGTGTGCTGCGCTGAAGCAAGCGCTCACCAAAGCGCTTTTCCAGCGCCGCGATGCGCCGCGACACGGTGGACTTGGGCAGGCGCACGCGCTCGGCCGCACGGCTGAAACTACCGGCTTCGGCGACCCGCGCAAACAGCATCAGGTCATTGGCATCGAGGTCCACCATGGCCGCGCCTTCTTCATTGATCGTTCCCGAGATGGAACAATGTTATCCAGTCCAACGGCTTCCGTTGCCGGATTCGAACCAATACAGTGACTCCATCGCCATCCAACCCACCGGAGTCCCAGATGAACATCCTGCAAGTCAATTCCAGCGCCCGTGCGTTCGCGAACGGGGCCGGTTCCTTCTCCACCCGCCTGGCCAACGAACTGGTGCAGCGCCTGCGCGACGCCGAGCCGCAGGCCACGCTGACCTTGCGCGACCTGAACCTGGCGCCCCATCCTGCCCTCGACGAAAGCACGCTGCAAGCGCTGTTCACGCCGGCCGAAGCCCGCACGCCGGAGCAGGCCGCCCGTGTCGCGCTGGACGATGCGCTGATCGCCGAGATCCAGGCCGCCGACGTCGTGGTGCTGGGCGTGCCGACCTACAACTTCGGCGTCAGCAGCCAGCTGAAGCACTGGATCGATGCGATCGCCCGTGCCCGCGTCACTTTCCAGTACACCGAGAAGGGCCCGGAAGGCCTGCTGAAGAACAAGACCGTCTATGCCGTGCTGACCCGCGGCGGCGTGCACCGCGACCAGCCCAGCGACACCGTGGTGCCCTACCTGAAGACCATGCTCGGCTTCCTGGGCATGACCGATGTGCGCTTCATCTACGCCGAAGGCCTGGCGATGGGCCCGGAAGCCGAAGCCCGCGCGGTGGCCGACGCACAAGCGCAGATCGCGCAGCTGGTGCACGATACCGAAACGGTTTGAGGCTGTGTTCGAGACTGCGTTTAAGACTGTTTGCCCTTTGAATGGAGACCCTGTGATGAACCACACCACCTTCGAAACCCCGGTCGTCAGCCGTGCGCGCACGGTGGAGCGGCTGGTCGCAGGGCAGCCCACCAGCGACGGCGCCGGCGTCAAGCTCACGCGCGTGCTGACCAACACCTTGCAACGCCGGCTCGACCCCTTCCTGATGCTCGACGCCTTCGGCTCGGACAACCCCGGCGACTACATCGCCGGCTTCCCCGACCACCCGCACCGCGGCTTCGAAACCATCACCTACATGATCGCCGGCCGCATGCGGCACCGCGATTCAGCCGGCCACGAAGGCCTGCTCAGCAATGGCGGCGTGCAGTGGATGACCGCCGGCCGCGGCGTGATCCACAGCGAACTGCCGGAGCAGGAAGAAGGCCGCATGGAAGGCTTCCAGTTGTGGCTGAACCTGCCCGCCAAGGACAAGATGCGCGACCCCTGGTACCGCGACATCCCGTCCGGCGAGATCCCCGAGTTCACGCGCGACGGCGTGCAGGTGCGCGTGATCGCCGGCGCCAGCCACGGCGTGCCGGGCGCCGTGCAGCGTGACCAGACCGAGCCGCTGTACCTGGACCTGCATCTCGAGCCCGGCGCCCGTTTCGAACAGACGCTGGACCCGGCGCTGAATGCCTTCGTCTATGTCTACCGCGGCGGCCTGTCGATCGGCGACACCGCGGTGCCGGTGCAGCGCATGGCGCTCCTCGCCAACGGCGGCGACACGCAAGGCATCGTGCTGCAGGCCGGCGAGCAGCCGACCCGCGCGCTGCTGATTGCCGGCCGACCGCTGAACGAACCGATTGCGCAGTACGGCCCGTTCGTGATGAACACGCGGGACCAGCTGATGCAGGCGGTTGAAGACTTTCAGAACGGCAAGCTGGCCTGAGAAGCACATCGGTCGCCTCCTCCGGGGCCAGCAAATGACAGCACATACGCTATCATTTGCCGATGCCTACCGTGGTGTTGGATACCAATGTTCTGGTCGCCGCGCTGCTGCGTGACGCCGGCAGCGCGCGGCTGGTCTTGCGGGCTTGCCTGGCCGGGCACTACGACCCGGTGATCGGTCCAGCGCTGTTGGCGGAATACGAAGACGTGCTCGGCCGCACCGAATTGTTTGGCAACTGTTTGCTCAACGCCCGAGAACGTGAAGAGATCTTTGACGGCTTCGCGAACCGCTGCAAATGGATCGAAGTGTTCTATGCCTGGCGTCCCAATCTGCCAGACGAAGCGGACAACCATCTGATCGAGTTGGCCGTCGCCGCGCAGGCAGACGCCATCGTGACCCGCAACCTGCGCGACGTGTCGCTCGGCGAACTGAAATTCCCGCATCTCAAGGTCTTGACCCCCGAACAATGCCTGGAGGTACTGCCATGTCCACGTTGACGATTCGACTGCCCGACGACAAGCACGAAAGACTCAAGGCATTGGCGCGTGCCAACTCGATCAGCGTCAACAAGCTGATGGACGAGTTGGCAACCGTGGCATTGGCCAACTACGACGCGCGGGTGCGCTTCGAGACGCGCGCCGCGCGCGGCAATCCAAAGCGCGCGCTGGCTTTGCTCGACAAATTGGACCGCACCGAGTCTTGAAACCTGCCGTGCGGCCAGGCACGCACCTCGCGCGCCCGCGCCCTCAACGCTCCTTGCGCAGCGCCGCACTCGGCTGCGCCGCCTCACCCAGCATGAACAGCGTGTAGACGCCGCGTGAGGCCAGCGTGCCGTCGCTGAGCGTGTACAGCGCAGCGGTCGACAGCGGCGAGCTGACGTCCAGCCGCAGGCTGCTGCCGCCGGTGACATTGCCGAAGGCCGATGCCGTGCCCGGCAGCACATCGCCGGCGATGACGCTGAAATCAGCCGTTAGCGTCAGCGCATCGCTCAGGCCGGACACGGCATGCACCAAGCGCAGCTTGGCGTTGGTGCTCAGCGTGGGCAGGCGGTTGTCGTCGTTGATCACCGCCAGCTGCGGCGCCGCGGCGCTGCCCCAGACCAGCAGCGTGGTGTCGCTGCCGGCAGCCAGCGCCGGTGCCGTCACCGCCACCGGCGTGCCGTTGACGACCAGCTGCAGCGCGCTGTTGTTCGCGACAAACGTGCCGTAGCTGCCGATGGTCGGCGAGGTGCCGCCGCTCAGCAGCGTGCTGCCGCCGAGGCTGGCGGTGACCTTGCCGTTGCCGGCCACCGAGGCCACCACGCGGGCGCGCGCCAGGTTGTTGTTGAAGGCGCTCACGCTGCCCTGCTGCACCGCCAGCAAGGCATGCACCAGCACGCCACCGGAGCCCGGCGTGACGATCAGCGTCGCCACCTGGGTGCTGGCCAGCGTCAGGCCGGACACGTCCAGCCGCAGGTCGCTCTTGTCACCGGCCGCGGTGACGCGCAAGCGGTAGGTGCCGGACGTCACGCTGGTGTAGCCCACGGTAGCGCCGCCCGCCACACTCGCGGCCACAGCACTCGCGTTGTCCAGCGCCTCGTCGGTGCCGGTCAGGTAGACGTCGACGCTGCCGGCATCGATGGCGCTGTTCAGCACCATCAGCTTGGTCTTGCCGCTGTCGGCCGCCGTGACGTTCTCTTCCAGCAGCGCGGTCTTCATCGCGCCCTGCCAGCCATAGGCCACCACCGTGTAAGCCACGTCCTTGGACAGCGAGCGGCCGGTGGTCGACAGTGCCGAGGTGCTGCCGGTGTTGGTGATCACCGTCGACAGGCTGGCGCTGGTGCTCACCGACGCATACTCGCCGACCGCGCCATAACCCAGGCCACTGTTCTTCTTGACGTCGTCGACATAGAAGTCCAGCGAGGCATAGGCCCCGCTGGCATTGAGCAGGCGGATGCGCGCCGTGCCGTCGTCGTCGTCGCTGCCCTTGCCCCCACAGGCGGCGAGCACGGCGCTCACCACCACGGCGGCCATCGTGGCCACCCGTTTCATATCGATCATCACAAGAACCCCTCGCCGCACAAAAAGATGCAGGGGGCATTGCACGATCACGGGATTGCCGCGCTGTGGCGCAGTGCTGCTACGCCGTGAAACTTCATCACCGGGCCGACACATTCGGCCCGGCGATCAGACGACTTGCACGCCCTTCCAGAACGCCACGCGGCCCTTGATCTGCTGCGCGGCCTCGCTGGGCTCGGGGTAGTACCAGACTGCATCGGCATTCATCTCGCCATTGATGAACAGGCTGTAGTAGTGCGCCTGGCCTTTCCAGTGGCAGCTGCTGCGGTGGTTGCTGAAGCTGGTGTATTCACGCTTCAGCGATGCCTCGGGGAAGTAGTGGTTGCCTTCGACGACCACCGTGTCCTCACTCTCCGCCACCACCACGCCGTTCCAGATTGCCTTCATCGCCGCTCCATCGTTCCATGCGCCGCCGCGTGCTGCCCGGCGGTCCGACCGGCTTTATCGCACAGGCCGCATCGTGCGCGCGCGGCAGAAAAGAAAACCCGCCGGGCCTGGTGGTCCGGCGGGCGCAAAGTCCCCACGGGTCAGGGGGACGGGAGGAGTCAGGTCGACTGGCTGGCGTGCGGCTCAGGCTCAGGCTTTCGCGTCGCACATGCCTTGCTGCGCCACCGTGGTCTGCGCCGCCTGGTACTGGGTGGCGGCCATGCTGTTCAAGCTACCCAGCACGCCCAGGGTCATCAGTGCGGCCAGGCTGAAAGCGATGGCGTGTTGGGTGATGTGCTGGCTCATGGGGGGGCTCCTGGGGTTGCCGTGGCGTGTGTCGATGGCTGCACTGTAGGAAGGCGCGCGCCACGCCACCAGCGGCGTGCGACGAAGCCCCCGAGCCCTGGAACGAACGGCGGCCATGGCCGACGAAATGCACCGGGCCACGGCGCGTGGGCCCGGGCCAGCGGCTGCTGATGCCGGCCGGGTCGGGCTGGCCCGGCTGGCCGCGCGAGACGGGCTAAGCTGCGCGGCCATGTCCACGCCGCCGTCACACCTTGCCCTTGAACTCCACGACCTGCGCTATCGCTGGCCCGCCAGCACGGCCGATGTGCTGCAGATCGATGCGCTGCAGGTCGCGCGCGGCGAGCGCGTGTTCGTGCGCGGACCCAGCGGCTGCGGCAAGAGCACGCTGCTGTCGCTGATCGCTGGCGTGCTGCTGGCCGATGCCGGCAGCGTGCGCCTGCTCGGCCAGCCCTGGTCCGCGCTGTCGGCGGCGCGGCGCGACCGCCAGCGCGCCGACCACCTGGGCTACATCTTCCAGCAGTTCAATCTCCTGCCCTACCTGTCGGTGCTGGACAACGTGCGCCTGCCCTGCCGCTTCTCGGCGCTGCGTGCGTCGCGTGCACCCGCCGGCAGCGCCGAGCAGCTGCTCGAGCGCAGCGGCCTGCCCCCCAGCCTGTGGCGCCGCCCGGCCGCCGAACTCTCGGTCGGCCAGCAGCAGCGGGTCGCCGCGGCACGTGCGCTGATCGGCCAGCCCGAGGTGGTGATCGCCGACGAGCCGACCTCGGCGCTCGACGAAGACCTGCGCGAAGCCTTCATGGCGCTGCTGCTGCAGGCCTGCCACGAAGCCGGCAGCGCGCTGGTCTTCGTCAGCCATGACAGCCGCCTGGCCGCGCACTTTGATCGTCAGCTGGATCTGCCGGCGCTGAACCACGCCCAACGGGTGCTTGCATGACGCCCTTGCTGAGCCTGGCCGCGCGCAGCGCCTGGAACCGCCGCTTCGTGCTCGGGCTGGTGATGCTGTCGATCGCCTTGTCGACGCTGCTGCTGCTGGGCATCGAACGCATCCGACAGGACGTGCGCGAGACCTTCTCGCAAGCGGTGTCCGGCACCGACCTGATCGTCGGTGCACGCACCGGGCCGGTCCAGCTGCTGCTGTATGCGGTGTTTCGCATCGGCAACGCGACCAACAACATCCGCTACAGCAGCGCGTTGACGCTGGCCCAGCACCGCGCGGTGGCCTGGGCGGTGCCGCTCTCTTTGGGAGATAGCCACCGCGGCTTCGCGGTGCTGGGCACGACGGCCGAGTACTTCCAGCACTTTCGGCATGGTGACAAGCAAGCATTGAAGCTGGCCCAGGGCCGGGCCTTCAATGGCCTGCCGCCCGGCGGCGTGTTCGAGGCCGTGCTGGGCGCCGAAGTGGCGCAGCGCCTGGGCTACCGACTGGACCAGCGCATCGTGCTCAGCCATGGCGACGGCGCCTTCCGCGCCAACGACCATGCCGACAAGCCCTTCACCATCGTCGGCATCCTGGCGCCCACCGGCACGCCAGTCGATCGCACGGTGCACATCAGCCTGCAGGCGATGGAGGCACTGCACCTCGACTGGCTGGCCGGTGCGCCGCTGCCGGGCATGGCGGTGTCGGCTGAAGGCGCGGTGCAGCGTGAGCTGACGCCGCGCAGCGTCACCGCGGTGCTGATCGGGCTGAAGAGCCGCGCCGCGGTGTTTTCGCTGCAGCGCGAGGTGGCCAACTTCCGCGACGAGCCACTGCTGGCCATCCTGCCCGGCGTCGCGCTGGACGAGCTGTGGGACGTCGTCGCATTGGGTGAACGCGGGCTGCAGGCCATGAGCGCGCTGGTCGCGGTGGTCAGCCTGGCCGGGCTGATGGCGGTGATCCTGGCCGGCCTGAACGAACGCCGGCGCGAACTGGCCATCCTGCGCGCGGTGGGCGCCGGGCCGCGCCAGATGCTGCTGCTGCTGGCGCTGGAAGGCGGGCTGGTCACCGCCGCCGGCGTGCTGCTGGGCGCACTGGTGTGCTGGGCCGCGGTGGCCCTGCTGGGCAGCTGGGTGCAAGGGCAATTCGGCATCGTGCTGCGGCCGGCAGCGCCCGGCACGCCAGAATGGCGACTGATCGGCGCCCTGCTGGCCGGCGGCTGGCTGGCCAGCCTGGTGCCGGGCTGGCGCGCTTATCGCTTGTCCTTGATCGATGGGCTGTCGCCCCGTGTTTGAGCCGAGATCCCCCCATGCCTGAGCTGTCCCGCCTGATGCCGACCCCGACGCCCACCCTGCCGCGTCGCCAATGGCTGGGTCACGCACTGGGGTTGGCGCTGGCGGCTGCGTCCGGCACCGCGCTGGCCCAGGCCGCCAGCAAGCCCAGCGGCTACACCGAGCTGCGCTGGGACGACCTGGTGCCCAAGGGCTGGGACCCGATGAAGGGCTTCCGCGAGCAGAACCTCAGCGCGATGAACGATGCCGACCCCAAGGTGGCCGACATGATGCAGAAGATGCGCGAGGCCTGGGACAACGCGCCCACCGAGCCTTCGCTCGACGGCGCCGCGATCAAGCTGCCGGGCTACCTGGTGCCGCTGGACGAATCCAAGGCCGGCATCACCGAGTTCCTGCTGGTGCCTTATTTCGGCGCCTGCGTGCACACGCCACCGCCGCCGGCCAACCAGATCGTGCTGGTGCAGCCGGCGAAGCCGCTGAGCGGCTACCGCACGATGGACACGGTGTGGGCCAGCGGCCGCCTGCGCGCCGCGCGCCAGGGCTCGCCGATGGGCACCGCCGCCTATCGGCTGGAGGCCGCGCTGGTCGAGCGCTACCAGGCGCCCGCGCGCTGATCCACCGGTGTTGATCGACGAGGGCGCCGGTGCGCCACTGGCCTGGCGCCTGATCACCCGCCTGGGTGAAGCGCAGCTGCTGCTGCCGGCCATGGCCGCGATGCTGCTGTGGCTGGTGCTGCGGCGCGGCGCCTGGCGGCTGGCCATCGCGTGGACGCTGAGCACCGGCATCGCGGCCCTCCTCACCACCGCGAGCAAGATCGCCTTCATCGGCTACGGCCTGGGCTACGCGCCGTGGAACTTCACCGGCCTGTCCGGTCACGCGATGTTTGCCGCGGCGATCCTGCCCATCCTGTGTCGGCTGGCCGAGGGCTGGCTGCCGCCCGCCTGGCACGGCCGCGGACTGGCTGCCGGTTACGGGCTGGCCGCGCTGGTGGCGGTTTCCCGGGTGCCGGTGCAGGCGCACACAGTGTCCGAGGCGCTCAGCGGTTTTGTGCTGGGCGCAGCGGCCAGTGCCGCCACGCTGCTGATCGCCCATGCGCCGCGGCTGCGCATCAGCGCCTGGCTGCCGCTGGCGCTGGCCGGCGGGCTCAGCCTGGGCGTGGCGAAGGCACCGCCCTCGCGCACGCACGACCTGGTGACGCAGCTGTCGCTGGCCTTGTCCGGCCGGGCCACGCCCTACACCCGCCACCAGATGCTGCGCGAGTATCGGCACGCGCTTCAGCCTGCGGCCGTGCCACGTCAGCAGCAGGCGGCCAGCTGCCAGGCCAGCGGCACGTCGAACGAGAGCCCGTCGAAGCCGCTGTGCTCGATCACCCGCGTGCCCTGAACCAGTTCGCGGCTGGATTCGAACCAGCCGCAGCTGCGCGGCGCATTCAGCTCATCGCTGTCGACGGACGACACGGGCGGCGAGAAACGGGACATCGGCAGCGCGGGCACGCAGATCGGGGACATGCAAAACCTCCTTGATGTGTCGGTGTGCCGGCATCATCGGCCGCAGGTTCGGCGCCCACCATCACCCAAGGGTCGGAACAGCGGGGGATCCCCCTTCCGGGGGTGCCGTCGGGGTCGATGCGCCGACCCCCGCTGCTATGCTGCCGGGCCAACCGACGACCATGCGCTCCCGCCTGCTGACCCTGCTGTCGCTGCTCGTGCTGCTGATGCAGCCGATCACGCTGCTGCATGGCCTGGCGCACCAGAACGGCGGCCAGCCGCGCAGCGGGGTGACATGGAGCAGCAGCAGCCACGCGGTGGCCGCCGATGCGTCGTCCCCGGCCGACGAGGCGGTCTGCCCGCAGTGCCTGGTGCTGGGCGCGCTCGGCCTCGGCGTGCTGCCCGCGCTGGTGGCGGTGCTGGCGCTGCGCCTGCAGCACGCCGTGCCGCCTGCCATCGCCGCGCTGTTGCGCGGTGGCACCTCGGCCGGCTATCACGCCCGCGGCCCCCCGATCCTGCACTGACTGACCGCCCCCAGGCCGACGACATACGTCGTCCGCCCCCCGAGGGGGATGAGCAAAGTGGCAGAGCCACATTGGCTCATGACCGCCCCCAGGCCGGCTGAAGCCGGCCGCCCGCCTTGCGCGTCCGCCGCCGTGTCTGTCCTGCACAGACACGGCCGCCGCCGCGCCCCGCTGTCGTTTGCAAGGATTGCCTCCACCATGTCCCGTTCCGTCTTCACCCGGCCCGCGCTGTCGCGCGTGGCCTGCGCCTGCCTGTGCCTTCACACGGGCACCTGCGCGCTCACCGCGCGGGCCGAAGAAGCCCCGGTCAACACCGTCGTCATCACCGGCAACCCGCTGGGCCGCGACGAATCGCTGCAACCCGCCACCGTGCTGAGCGGCGACGGCCTGGCGCTGCGCCGCGCCGGCACGCTGGGCGACACGCTCGCCGGCCTGCCCGGCGTCGCGTCGTCTGGCTTCGGTCCGCAGAGTGCGCGGCCGGTGATCCGCGGCCTCGACGGCGACCGCATCCGCCTGCTCGACAACGGCGGCGCCTCGGCCGATGCGTCGAACCTGAGCTTCGACCATGCGGTGGCCATTGCGCCGCTGGTGGTCGAGCGCATCGAGGTGCTGCGCGGCCCGGCCGCGCTGCTGTACGGCGGCAACGCCACCGGCGGCGTGGTCAACACGATCGACAACCGCGTGCCGCGCTTTGCGCTGGACGGCTTTTCCGGCCGCACCGAACTGCGCTTCGGCGGCGCGGCGGCCGAACGCGCCGGCGCAGCGGTACTCGAAGGCGGCGCCAAGGGCTTCAACTGGCATGGCGATGTCGCGGCCCGCCGCAGCGAGGACTTGCGCGTGCCGCGCTTCACGCCGATCGCCGACGGCGAAGCCCTGCCTGCCACCACCCGCGTCGCCAACAGCGCCGGCGACAGCCGCGCCGGCGCTGTCGGCGCCAGCTGGGCCGATGCCAAGGGCTTTGTCGGCGCCGCGGTCGACAGCTACCGCAACGACTACGGCGTGACGGTCGAGCCCGACGTGACGATCCGCATGCGCCGCGAACAAGTGCAATTCGCCGGTGAGCGCCGCGAACTCGCCGGGCCGTTCAGCCAGGTCGAGTTCCGCCTCGGCCAGACGCGGTACCGCCATGCCGAGGTCGAAGGCGACGGTGCGGTCGGCACCGTGTTCCGCAGCACCGGCCGTGAGCTGCGGCTGCAGGCCCGCCACGCCGCGATCGACACGCCGCTGGGCGCGCTGCACGGTGTGCTCGGCCTGCAGGCCGAGCAGCTGGACTTCTCGGCCCTCGGTGAAGAAGCCTTCGTGCCGGCCACGCGCAGCCGCAGCACCGGGCTGTTTGCGCTGGAAGAGCTGCGCATCGGCGCCGCGTCGCTGAGCGCCGGGCTGCGGATCGAGCGCAGCCGCGTGCGCTCGGATGGGGACGCCAGCGACAGCGAAGAAGCGAAGTTCGGCCCGGCCAGCGAACGCCGCTTCGCGCCGCGCAGCCTGTCGGTCGCCGGCGCCTGGCCGCTGTCCGGCGGCTGGGGCCTGACGGCCTCCCTGGGCCGCACCGAGCGCGCGCCGGCCTACTACGAGCTGTTCGCCAACGGCGTGCACGTGGCCACAGGCACTTATGAGCGTGGCGACGCTGCGCTGGCGGTCGAACGCAGCCGCCAGCTGGACCTGGGCCTGCACTGGAAGCAAGGCCACCAGTCGGTGCGTGCCAACGCCTTCGCCACCCGCTTCGACAACTTCATCGCGCTGGACGCCACCGGCGCGCTGATCGAGCAGACCGGTGAGGACGGTGAAGCCACATCGCTGCCCGAATACGCCTTCCGCGCCGTGCCGGCGCGGCTGCACGGCTTCGAACTCGAAGGCCGCACGCGGCTGGTCGAGCGGCCGTGGACGCTGGACGCCAACGCCGGCCTGGACTGGCTGCGCGGCAGCAACAGCCGCACCGGCGAGCCCTTGCCGCGCCTGGCGCCCATGCGCATCACGCTGGGGCTGGAGGCGGCGCAGGGCGCCTGGCGCGCCGCGGCCCAGCTGCAGCATGCGGCCTCGCAGCAGCGCTTTTCCAGCGGCGACGTCGCGACGCCGGGCTACACGCTGCTGGGCCTGTCGGCCGGCTGGCTGCAGCGCTGGGGCGCGGGCGAAGCGCTGTGGACGCTGAAGCTGGACAACGCCTTCAACCGCCTGGCCACCAACGCCAGTGCGCTGCGCACCGCGCGTGACCTGGCGCCGCTGGGCGGCAGGGCCTTGACGGCGGCGGTGCGCATCACTCTTTGAATGGAAGCCCCCACGCTCACTTCGTTCGCTGCCCCCCAGGGGGGTGCGTCAGTCCCTTGGGAACGGCCCGGCGGTACTGACGCGCCGGATCGAACTGGCGCGTTTGTAAGCGCTTGTTCGGCCGATCGGCCGGGCCGGCAGCGCCCTAAGCTGCCGCTCATGCATCCGCACGCCCGCCCGCCCCACCTGCTGCACGACCCGGCCCCCTGCCGGCGCAGCAGCGCGGGCGTGGGCCACGTCGCCGATGCGCTGGAAGCGCAAGCACTGCCGTCGCTGACGCAAATCCTGCAGCATTACCGCGAACATGGCACCGTTGCCCGCACGGTGGCCGCCTGGCATCCGACCCTGCCGCAGGACCTGCCGGCCGCGCCGCCGAGCGCCGGCCCGAGCCCGTTTGCCGAGCCCATCGAAGGCCTGCACACCCGCGAACTGGATGGCTCGGAGCTGTTCGAGCGGTTCTTCGGCCCCGAAGCACGCTGAAGCACTGGGCTGCACGAAGGCCTTTGGACCCGCCGCCTAGAATCAACCGATGTTGATGGCAGCCAGCAGGCGAGCCAGCCGGGCACTGCCGCTGTGGGCCGCCTGCGTGCTCACCGTTCTCTCCGTCTCCGGCCAGGCCGCAGCCCCCGGAGAAAGTGCGTCCGCCCCGGCGGCGGGCCCGCGGGCCGTGACGCCCCCGATCTCGCGAGCCCCGGTGGCCGCCAGCGCGCCCAAGGCGGCCAAAGGCCCCGGCGCCGCACCGCCGCCTGCAACCGCCAGCGCCCCGGCCGCACCGGCCAGCGCGCCGCGCGACGAAAGCAACCCCAGCGCCGAACCACCACCGCCCGCCGTGGTCTCCGGGGCCGGCCAGCGCATCTACGAGCGCAGCCGCCCGCTGCTGCTGCAGGTGCGCACGCTGCTGAAGACGCAGGACAGCCAGTCCTCGGTGGGCTCGGGTTTCCTGGTCACCCGCGAAGGCCATCTGGTCACCAACTACCACGTCATCAGCCAGTACGCGCTGCAGCCCAAGCGCCATCGGCTGGTCTACGCCACGATCGACGGCAAACAAGGCGCGCTGCAGCTGCTGGCCTTCGACGTGGTGCACGACCTGGCGCTGCTGAAGGCGGTCGACCCCGCGCCGCTGGCCGGCCGCGGCACCGTGAACTTGGCGCCCGAAGCCGATGCGCTGGCGCGCGGTGCGCGCATCTTCTCGCTCGGCAACCCGCTGGACGTGGGCTTCGCGGTCGCCGAAGGCACCTACAACGGCCAGGTCGAACGCAGCTTCCTGCCCACGCTGTTCTTCGGCGGCTCGCTGAGCCCCGGCATGAGCGGCGGCCCGGCGCTGGACGAACATGGCCGGCTGGTCGGCGTCAATGTCGCGACGCGGCGTGATGGAGAGCAGGTCAGCTTCCTGGTGCCCGCCGCGCCGGTGCGCAAGCTGCTGGCGCGTGGCCGTGCGGCCGCGCCGATCATCGAACCGGCCTACCCGGAAATCACCCGCCAGCTGCTCGAGCATGAAACCGACCTGAGCGATCGCTTCATCGCCCAGTCCTGGCGCAACGCCGGCCATGCACGCTACGCCATTCCGGTGCCGCAGGAGCTGTACATGCGCTGCTGGGGCCACGGTTCGCCGCAGGCGGTGCGCGGCCTGCAGTTCGAACGCTCCGATTGCGAGATGGACAGCCGCGTGTTCATCAATGGCGCGCTGCGCACCGGCTACATCACCGTGCGCCACGAGGCCTACGACGGCAGCAAGCTCGGCGCGCTGCGCTTCGCCGAACGTTATTCGGCCAGCTTCCAGAACGAGTTCATGGGGGCGAATGATCCCGCACGCACCGCGCCGCGCTGCGTTGAGCGCAATGTGGACCGCAAGGGCCTGCCGCTGCGCGCGGTGATCTGCGTGCGCGCCTACAAGAAGCTCGAGGGCCTGCACGACCTGAGCGTGCTGGTGGCCACGCTGGACGGCACGCAGATCGGCGTGCAGGGCCGGCTCGACGCGCTGGGCGTCAGCTTCGCCAACGCGCAGCGCCTGGCGCAGCACTACCTCGACGGATACGCATGGATCGCCCCGAAGACCGGCTCGCGCTGATCGAGTTGCTCGAACGCGACGGCCGCACCGGCCGCGCGGTGGATGTGCATCGCTGGCCGCTGACGCTGGGCCGGGCGCTGGACAACACGCTGGTGCTGGACGACCTGCACGTGGCGGCAGCCCACGCCACGCTGGCGCCGGACGAAGAAGGCCGGCTGGTGCTGACGGTGGGCCACAGCGACAACGGCGTGCTGGTCGACGGCAAGCGCCTGGCCGCCGGCCAGCAGCAGGTGCTGCCCGCCGGCGGTGCGCTGCTGCAGCTGGGCACGGCCCGCCTGCGGCTGCGCCTGCGCGGCGAGCCGCTGGCGCCCGAGCGCCGATTGATCTTCACCGAACACAAGCCGGCCACGATGGCGCTGCAGGCGGCGCTGCTGCTCGTCGTGATGACGGTGCGCCAATGGGTGACGCTGGACCCCGGCGCCGATTTCACTGCCTGGCTGCCGCTGCTGTTCGGCCTGCCGCTGGCCGTGATCGGCTGGTGCGGCGCCTGGGCGCTGGTGTCCAAGCTGTTCCAGCACCGCTTTGATTTCTGGGGCCATCTGCGTCTGGTGCTGCCCTGGGTGCTGGCGGTGGAACTGGTCGAGGCCTTTTTGCCGCAACTGGGCGCCAGCCTGTCCTGGCCGCTGCTGTGGCAGCTGTCGGCGCCGGTCACCGTGGTGCTGCTGGCGTTGCTGCTGCGCGCCCAGCTGGCGCATGTGCTGCCGCAGCATGGCCGCATCGTCACCGGCGCGGTGGCCGCCGTGGCGCTGGCCTTCGGCGGCGTGTCGCTGGCCACGCTGAACCGCAACACCGACCGCTTCACCCGTGCGCCCTACATGAGCACACTGCCCCTGCCGGCGCTGCGCCTGAGCGGCGCGGTGCCGCCGCAGGCGCTGGTCGAATCGATGGCGCCCTTGCGCGAGCAGCTGGCGCAGCGCGTGCGCAAGGCGCGCGACATCGAAGCGGAAGAAAGCGCCGACGCCGACAACTGAGTGCCGCCGGGCCGGCTCAAGCCGGCCGCCCCTGGGCGTCTGCGGCGCCTGTGGGGCGGATCAGGTGGATCAGCCGAAGGGCCGCACGCCGATCAAGGGCCCGTGCAGCCACAGCGCAAACGCGGCCCAGGCCACGCCGCCGATCACGATCGTCAGCGCCGTGCCGGCGGCCGTGCCCGCCGGGTACACCGTGCCGGCGGCACGATCGCGCTGGCGCGCCGCGCGGAAGCTCAGTGCCGCCCACAGCAGGAAGCCACCGAACAGCAGCACATCGGCCAACGTGTTGTTGGCCAGCAGGTGGGCCAGTGCCCAGGTCTTGACGCTCAGCACCATCGGGTGGTGCAGCTTCGCCTTCAGCGCATTGCGCGGCACATAGGCCGCCGCCAGCAGCACGAAGGCAGGCAGCGTCAACACCGACGCCAGGTGACGGGTCCAGATCGGGCTGGACCACAGCAGCACCGGCTGCTGCCGGGCCTGGCCGTAACCCCAGACGATGAGCACAAAGCCGGCCAGCGAAGCCAGCGTGTACAGGCCCTTCCAGGCGCCGGCGCCGCGCTGCGCGATGAAGCGGCTGCGCGGGCCATCGGCAACGATGCGCGCCGAATGCATGCCCAGGAACAGCAGCAGCCCAAGGATCAATGCACTCATCACGCGGCCCTTCGCAGCTTGCCGCGCAAGAGGGCGGCGCGCCGCATTCTCACCCCTGGCCTGGCATGGCGAGCCGCAAGCCCGGTGACGCGGCGTCGAGCCCTGGCCGACCGCCCTGTGGCCGATCGACCGCCGCCTTGCAGCGCCCGCTACTTCTTGCGCTCTTCCGGCTTCTCGTCGGCCCCGCCTTTTGGCCCCGAGGCCCTTCGACCTGACCCTTCGGGGCCGGCCCGGCCGGGGCTGGGGGCCGGGGCGGGCCTTGCCGCATCGGCCCGGGCGGCTTCGGCCTGCGGCGGTGGACGGCGCGCGGGCTCGGCCCGCGGCGCTTCGGCACGTGCCGGTGGTGCTTCGGCGCGCGCAGGCGGCGTGGCGGCGCGCGCGGGTGGGGTTTCGGCCCGTCCCGGCGGGGCCTCGGCAGCACGCCCACGCGGCGCTTCGCCCCGCGCCGGCGGCACCTCGGCCCGCACCGACGGCGGTTCGGCCCGAACAGGCG
>NZ_DATILJ010000310.1:0-10726 GCF_035476535.1 Aquabacterium sp. | reverse complement strand
ACTGGCCGCCGAGGTGGAGCAGGTGCTGGCGATGGCCGGGCTGAGTCCGCAGGCCCTGGAACTGGAGATCACCGAGAGCTGCGTGATGGCCAATCCGACGATGGCCGCCACGCAACTGGCCCAGTTGCGCGCGATCGGCGTGTCGTTGGCGATCGACGACTTCGGCACCGGCTACTCGTCGCTGTCGTACCTGCAGCGCTTCCCGCTGTGCACGCTGAAGATCGATCGCAGCTTCATCAAGGACCTGCCGGGCGACCCCGACGCCGGCGCCTTGACCGCCGGCATCATCGGACTGGCGCAGCGACTGCGCATGACGGTGGTGGCCGAAGGCGTCGAGACGGTCGAGCAGCTGGGCTTCCTGCGCGCCAACCACTGCGACCAGATCCAGGGCTACTACCTGAGCAAGCCCATCGGCGCGGCCGACATGAGTTTGTTTCTCGCACGCGATGTGCGCAATCTCGTGAGTCCCACGGTGGCGGCCTGACAGGCCGACCTGCTTGAGATTCACCTGCCATCGGGCGGCATCTCCGCCGCCTGTCACGTTCCTGCCCCTCACCCAAGGAGTTGATTCGATGCATCAGACCACCCAAAGCCCGGCCCTGGCCAAGACGCTTGCCGCGATCGCCAGCCTCGACCTGGAGCCCATCAAGTTCAAGATCGCCTGCAAGGACGAAGGCTACGGCTGGACGCCGGAACACACCGCGCAGATCGAGCTCGCCTATCGGCGCTTCCTGATGCTGCTGGCGCGCTACCCGGCGTCGCAGCTGGCACCGACGCGCGACATCGACAAGTTCTGGCACGCGCACATCCTGGACACGCGCAAGTACGCCGCCGACTGCCAGCAGCTCTTCGGCGAGTTCATCCACCACCATCCTTACCTGGGCATGCGCGGTGATGCGGACGTCCTGGCTCAGGCCGCCGATTCACTGGAAGTGCTCTACCGCAATGCCTTCGGCGAGGAACTGCCGGGCAATGCGGCCGCCTGGTGCGGCAGCGAAGTTCGCGCCGACAAGGCGGTGGCCTGGTGCGGCAGCGAAGGCCCCACCGACAAGGCCGCGGCGTGGTGCGGCAGTGAAGGTCCCACCGACAAGGCAGCCGCATGGTGCGGCAGCGAAGTGCGCACCGACAAGGCGGCGGCCTGGTGTGGCAGCGAGGTCCGTGCCGACAAGACTGCAGCCTGGTGCGGCAGCGAAGTCCGTGCCGACAAGGCCACGGCCTGGTGCGGCAGTGAGGTGCGCGCCGATGGCAGCCTGGAAACTGCCGCCAGTCATTGAGTCAGTCACTGAGCCGGCAGGGAAGTGCGGCTCACTCTTCGTCCAACGCAATCAGGCCTTCGCGGATGGCCCATCGCACCAGCGAGGGCATGTCCGCGAGGTCCAGCTTCTGCATGGCGCGGTTGCGGTAGGTGTCCACCGTCTTGGGCGACAGATTCAGCGCATGGCCGATGGCCGCGCTGGTGCGGCCGCGTGCCGCCAGCGTTAGCACCTGGCTCTCGCGGGGCGTGAGTTCGGGTTTGCCGTCGGGCGACCCGGTCAGGCCCAGCAGCGCCAGATCGGCTTCGTCGGGCGCCAGATAGCGCTGGCCTTGGGCCACCGCGTCGATGGCGGTCAGCAAGATCGTGCTGCGCGAGCCCTTCAGCACATAACCGAAGGCCCCCAGGCGCATTGCCGCGGCCACATCGGCGGGACGCCGGGACATGCTGATGATGACCGTGCGCACCGCCAGATTGCGATCCCGCAGTTCGACCAGCAGTTCCAGGCCGGAGCGCTCGCCCAGGCCCAGGTCGAGCAGCAGCACTTGCGGTGCCATGGCGCTTATGCCGGCCAGCGCCGAGGTCAGGTTGTCGGCTTCACCCACCACTTCATGTCCGGCGTTCTCGACCATCGCGCGCAGGCCATCGCGCACCAGGGCGTGGTCGTCCACCAGGAAGATGCGGGTCATCGGAACCTCTGTCTCATTGCTGTAACGGACCGGCCGTGACTGCGCTGATGCCGCTGCGGGCGGCCGGGTTCACCGAGCCATCGTACTCCTCACACTTCGTCGGTCAGTGTCACTGTTTTGCTCTGTCGGCGTCACTGTTGTCAGGCCGCCACCGCGGTGGGACTGCCGGGCGCGCCAGGCCAGACCACAGCACTGCATCGCTCGGTACATCGCTTCGGCAGCACGTGCCTGCAGCGGCGGGACATGCGTGCTCACCACCATGCTGTGAAACACGGACAGCCTGCGCGACATCGGCGCGAAGCTGGTGCGTGTCCACAGGGCCCGGCCATCGCCGCGCAGCCACTTGACCGGCGCGACCCAGGTGGCGCCCGCGTCCAGCGTGGCCCAGATGTCGCGCAATACCTCGCCCGGCATGTCGGGATGGCGCAGCGCTTCCAGCGGCTGCCCCAGCAGTTCGCCGCGCCGGTAGCCGCAGGCCTCTTCGAATTCGGGGTTGACATGCTCGATGCAGTGCGCTGCATCGAGCGCCAGCACGCACACCGTGTCATGACCCAGGGTCTGCAGCTCTGGTGTGTCCGCGCTTGTCCCGATGTCCATGTCGAATCCCTCGTCGCCTTGCTTCGATGCCAGGATGTCGGCAATTGCTGGCTGTCGCTCCATTCACTCGGAGTGGGGAAATCTCGATGTCGCGGGCCAGGATTCGGCGCGCGATGCACAGCATGCAAATACCCGCCCCCAGCAGTGGCATGCGGGGTTAGGATGGTGCAGTGCAGCGGGCCCGGCCGGCAATGAGACTGGCCGCAAAGGGAGGCACCATGCGCCCAGACGACGCTATGGCGAGTGGCAGTACGAGTAGCAGTACGAGTGGCAGTGCGAGTGGCATTGCGGATGGCAGTACGACAGCACTTGTCCTGTCCAACGATCCGGCCACGGCCGCGATGCGGCGGCGGGCCATGCTCGCGGTGCTGGTGTCTGCCATCGTCTTTGTGGTGCTGGTGCCCTTTGCACGGCAGGCGTTGCCGCCGGTGCCGGGCTTCATTCCGGTCTACCAGTCGATGCTGATCCTGGCCGACCTGATCACTGCGCTGCTGCTGTTCGGCCAGTACCGCATCACGCGGCCGGCAGGCATGGTCTGGCTCGCCGCGGGCTACCTGTTCACGGCCCTGCTGGCCGGCGTGCACCTGCTCACCTTCCCCGGGCTGTTCGCCGCCGGCGGCCTGCTCGGTGCGGGCATGCAGAGCACCGCCTGGCTGTACATGTTCTGGCATGGCGGGTTTCCCTTGTTCGTGATCGCCTATGCGGTGGTGGGCCACCGAGTGATGTCGCGCTCCGGTGCCAGGCTGGCCGGGCTGGTGCTGATGCCGGCATCGGTTGTTGCGCTGGCGGCGCTGGCGACGGCCGGTCAGGGATGGCTACCGCCCATCATGAGCGGCCAGCACTACACGCCGGCGATGCTGGGCGTGGTCGGCTGCGTCTGGTTGAGCTGCCTGGGCGCGCTGGTGGCCTTGTGGCGGCATCGCCGGCGCAGCGTGCTCGACCTGTGGCTGCAGGTCGTGATGTGCGCGTGGTTGTTCGACATCGGCTTGTCGGCCGTCTTCAATGCCGGCCGCTACGACCTCGGCTTCTACGCCGGTCGCCTGTATGGCCTGCTCGCGGCGACCTATGTGCTGATGGAGCTGCTGGTGGAGCATGCCCGCCTGCACCAGCGCCTGGTCGAGCTGCACGGGGCCGAACAGCTGCGCGCGGCTGAGCTGGCCGCGGCCCGCGACGCCGCGCTGGCGGCCGACGAGGCCAAGGGGCGTTTCCTGGCCACCATGAGCCACGAGATCCGCACGCCGATGAATGCCATCCTCGGCATGACCCACCTGGCGCTGGAAACCGACCTGAACCCGCGGCAGCGCGACTACCTGAACAAGGTGCAGTCCGCCTCGAAGGCGCTGATGCGCCTGCTCGACGACATCCTCGACTACTCGAAGATCGAAGCCGACAAGCTGACCCTCGAGGACGAGGTCTTCGACCTGGAGGCACTGATCGACAACGTGGCCAGCCTGCACTCGGCGCGGGCCGAGCAGGCCGGGCTCGCGCTGCTGGTGGAGTTGCGCGCCGGCCTGCCGCGGCGCGTGATCGGCGACTCCCTGCGCATCGCGCAGGTGCTGAACAACCTGGTTAGCAATGCCATCAAGTTCACCGCCCGCGGCGAGGTGGTGCTGGGCGCTGAACTGATGGCGCAGGACGGCGCGTCGATGACGGTGCGCTTCTTCGTCAGGGACACCGGCATCGGCCTCAGCGAGGCGCAGTCGGCGACGCTGTTTGCACCGTTCACGCAGGCCGAGGCCTCCACGTCGCGGCGCTTTGGCGGCACCGGGCTGGGCCTGGCGATCAGCCAGCGCCTGACGAAGCTGATGGGTGGCCAGATGAGCATCACCAGCATGCCCGGCAAGGGCTCGGTGTTCAGCGCGACGGTGCGGCTGGCCGTTGCCGCCAAGGGCGACGAGGCGGCGCCGGCGCTGCCGGCCCGGGGCCTGCGCACCTTGCTGATCGACCCGCTGGAGACCTCGGCGCGCATCCTGCGCCAGATGCTCGAGTCCTGGCAATTCCCGGTCGTCACGGCCGATACCGCGCTGATGGCCTTGCAGCAGCTGCACGCGGCCGAAGCCGAAGGCCTGCCGTTCCAGCTGGTGCTGCTGGACGAGCGCACCGGAGCCATCGCCGACGACGGTGGCCTGGCCCACAAGCTGCGCCGCGCCACGCATCCGTCGGCGGCGAACCGGCCGGCGATCATGATCCTGGTGTCGGCGTCCAGCATGGAGCGCACGCTGGCGCTGGCCGGTGCGATCCCGGCCGACGGCGTGATCACCAAACCAACGACGCCCTCGCGCTTGCTCGACGCCATCGTCTGCCTGGAACGCGGCGGCCGCGATGTCGCCAGCCGCTCGGCGCCCGCCGCTGCGCCGCCTTCCGGCAAATTGCAGGCCTTGCGCGGCGCCCGGGTGCTGCTGGTCGAGGACAACTACATCAACCAGCAGGTGGCGGCCGAGCTGCTCGTCAACGCCGGTCTGCACGTCACCCTCGCCGGCAACGGCATCGAGGCGCTGGAACACCTGCAGGACGAAGCTTTCGACCTGGTGCTGATGGACGTGCAGATGCCGGTGATGGACGGACTGCAGGCCACGCGCCTGCTGCGCCGGCTACCGCATGGCGCCATCTTGCCGGTGGTGGCGATGACCGCCTCGGCGCGGGCCGAGGACCGGCAGGATTGTCTGAACGCCGGCATGAATGGGCATGTGGCGAAGCCGATCGACCCTGTGGCACTGGAGGCGATCTTGCTGAGCTGGATCACGCCCGCGCGGCTCGCACGGCGCCAAGGGCTGCCGACCACGACGGAGGGTGATGTCGCGGCCCTGGCGGCACGCCTGCCGACGATCGACGTGCCAGGCGCGATTGCCCGCGTCGGCGGCGCGCTGCACCAGTACCGGCAGCTGCTGCACACCTACACCCAGGCACACGGCAGCGAGGGCGAGCAGGCGCTGCGGCGCCTGGCGGACAAGGACCTGGTGGGTCTGGCGCGCCAGCTGCACGGGTTGGCCGGCGCCGCGGCAATGCTGGGCATCGACGAGGTCGCGCGGCTGGCGCAATCGCTGTCGCACATTCCGCACGACGCCGATCCGGACGAACTGTTGCAGCGCGTGCAGGCGCTGGCCGGCGCTCAGGCCAGCGTCATCGCCATGCTGGAGCAGCTGCCGCCGGTGGCGCAGCAGAGCGCACGCAGCCCGACATGACAGGCACAGGCCCGCGTGGCTTGCGCATGAAGTAGTCGAAGTCGGATTCGTCGGCCTGCGCAGGGCCGCCGCAAGGCGCCGGCCGCGTCATCGTCCAAGGCGCCCAGAACGTCCAAAACGCCCAAGGCGCGAAGAACGGGTGCGGGCAGGTGTCATGGTCACGCCATGGCGGGGCGAGCAGTGTCATCGGCAGCAGCCTCAAAGTGGCCAAGTGCCACATCTATCGACCATTGCACCACGCGGTTCAGTGCGCCGGTGTAGGGTGTTCTCGCCTGGGCACGTCCGGATCGACCTTTGAGATCTCACCGGTCTTGCGGCGCCGAGCGAGGGAGTTGTCGATCGTGTGCGTGGGGAGGTCTCGATCGCATGTAGGGCCGCGTACTTTGATGGGCATCAAGCGCATTGATTCGATCGATGCGTGCAGCCGTTGAAGAACGCGCTGAGTGCATTTGTTTGATCGATAGCCGCTCAAGCGCCGAACTAGCATGCCGATACATCGCGCATCCCGGCATGCCTTGGCCGCCGCCGATTGACGATGGCCAAGCTGCCGATCATTTCAACCACCAGGAATCAGAATGAACCGCACGTCCGCTTGGGCCCACAGACTGGCCGCCTTGACATTGACCTTGGGTTGCCTGGCCGCGCCGGCCTGGTCGAGCGAGTTGCCCGCCGACGTGCAGGTCAAGGTGGAGAAGGCGAAGAAGCGCCTCGCCGAACTTGCGGCCGACCCGGCCGTCGTCAGCGCCGTGCGCGAAGCCAATGCCCGCGACGGCGCCGGCATGACCAACGGCAAATGGGTCGACCTGGGCGACGCCGACCCCTTCGTGAAAACCATCCTGACCAGCAAAGTCAGCGGCCAGATCGCCCAGTGGGAAAAAGCCGACGACACGGTGAACAAGCTGATCCTGCGCGACCAGAAGGGCAATCTGATCGGCGCCAGCGTTCGCCCGCTGATCTTCAACAACGCCAGCCGTCCGGTCTTTGCCAACCCGATCAAGGGCCAGGTCTGGGCCGCCGGCGAAATCAAGCCCGACACGACGACGCAGATTCCCAGCGTGCATGTGGCCGCGCCGGTCATCGACGGTGGCAAGGCCATCGGCGTGCTGCAGGCCGGCGTAACGGCCAAGTAGCCGCAGCGTCTCGCGTTCCTTACTGAAGCAGCGGCCGGATCGTCGGCCGCCCAGGGAGTTCTCATGTTCAAGAATCTGAATGTCGGCGCCCGGCTGGCGCTGGGCTTTGCCGCGGTGCTGGCCTTGATGGTTGTCATCAGCGCCATCTCGCTCAGCCGTTTGTCGGCGATCAAGGCCGACCTGGCCGCGGTGACCGGCGAGGCCCCGGAGCGGCTGGCCACCACGCTGCGCGACCTGGCGCGCTACCAGGCCATGGCGCTGCGCGACGTGGTGATGCAGGACGATGTCGCGTTCAAGAAGAAGGAGTTCGACCTGATGAAAAAGGCGCGGGCGGACTACGACCGCACCGCGCAGACGCTGTCCGCGATGTTGACCGCGGGCGACGTGCCGATCAAGGCCGCGTTCGACAGGGCCGGGGCAGCCTTGGCCGCCACGCGGGCTCCCACCGAGAAGGCGATCGACCGCTCGATGGCCGACGACATGCCGGGAGCCGCCGAAGTCGTGCGCGACCAAGTGCGCCCGGCCCAGCTGGCGCATGTCGCGGCGCTCGACAAGGTGGTCGAGGCCATCCAGCAAGCCTCTCTGATTCGCAACCAGGAAGCCGATGCAGCCTACCGGCAGGCGGTGGCGACGATCGTGGCCTTGTCCATCGCCGCGCTGGCGCTGGGCGCGCTGATCGCCTGGCGCATCCAGCGCAGCATCACGCGGCCGCTGACTTTGGCCGTTGAAGTGGCGCAGGCGGTGGCCGGAGGCGACCTGTCGCGTGCCATCACCGTCGATTCCCGCGATGAAGTGGGCCATTTGCTGAATGCCTTGAAGACCGTCAACACGGGCTTGGGCCGCACGATGCTGCAGGTGCGCCAGGCCGCCGAGACGATGCAGACGGCATCGGCGGAGATCGCCGCCGGCAACTCCGATCTCAGCCAGCGCACCGAGCAGCAGGCCGCGAACCTGGAACAGACCGCGGCGTCGATGGAACAGCTGACGGCGACCGTGCGCAACAACGCCGACACCGCGCGCACCGCCGCGGAGATGGCCGGTTCCGCCAGCGCCGCGGCAGCCAAGGGCGGCCAGGTGGTGGCCCAGGTGGTCAGCACGATGCAGTGCATCACCGACAGCGCCAAGAAGATCGCCGACATCATCGGCACCATCGACGGCATTGCGTTCCAGACCAACATCCTGGCGCTGAATGCCGCGGTCGAGGCGGCGCGGGCCGGTGAGCAGGGCCGCGGCTTTGCCGTGGTCGCCAGTGAAGTGCGGGCCCTGGCGCAACGTTCGGCCCAGGCGGCCAAGGAAATCAAGACCCTGATCGGCACCAGCGTCGAGAACGTCGAGAACGGTTCGCGCCTGGTCAGCGATGCCGGCGCGACGATGGGCGACATCGTGACCCGAGTGCAGCGCGTGACCGCGCTGATCGGCGAGATCAGCCACGCCACGCTGGAACAGACCAGCGGCATCGGGCAGGTCAACCAGGCCGTCGCGCAGCTGGACGAAGTGACGCAGCAGAACGCGGCCCTGGTCGAACAGAGCGCTGCCGCCACCGAAAGCCTGAAGCTGCAGGCCGACAAGCTGGTCGATGCGATGAGCGTGTTCCGCATCGACATGCCCGCCACCGACCGCGCACTGGCGTATTGACCCCAACCCACCCAGAGGACTTCTCGATGAAGATATTCATGATCGGTACCCAGCGTTCGGGCTCGAACCTGCTGCGGCTGATGGTCAACCAGGCGCCGTCGATCGCGGCACCGCACCCGCCGCACATCCTGGAACGCTTTGCGCCCTTGCTGCCGAGCTACGGCGATTTGCGCGACGAAGCCGCCTTCGCGCGCCTGGTCGACGACGTGGTGCGGCTGGTCGAGCTCAACCCCGTGTCCTGGGGCGTGGCCTTCGATCGGGTCGACATCCGCCGGCGCTGCCGCGACAACAGCCTGGTCGCGGTCTTCGGCGCGGTGATGGACCGCATGGCCGAGGCCTATGGCAAGCCGGACTGGATGTGCAAATCGCTGGCCAACGTGCACTTCCTGCCGGAGATCGAGCGTTACTTCGGCGCCGATGCGCGCTACCTGTACCTGTACCGCGATGGGCGCGATGTCTGCCTGTCGTTCCTGAAGGCCGTGGTCGGCGAGAAGACGGCCTTTCATGTCGGCCGGCAATGGAATCTGGAGCAGCAGCTGGCGCTGGCCTGCGGCCGCCGCGTGCCCTCGTCCCAGTACCTGGCGCTGTCCTACGAGGAGTTGACTTGCAACCCCGAGTCGACGCTGCAATTGCTGTGCCGCTGGCTCGGCATCGACTTCCACCCCACGATGCTGGAGTTCCACGCCTCCGAGGAGGCGAGCAAGACGGCCGCTTCCGGCAAGCTCTGGGAGAACGTCAAAAAGCCGGTGATGTCCAGCAACACCCGGAAGTGGTTGAAGGGCATGTCCTGCGACCAGGTGATCGACTTCGAGTCGGTGGCCGGCCCCTCGCTGGCCGAGCTGGACTACGAGCTGGTGCTGGTCGGCAAACATGCCGCGGCGCGGCACCATGACGCGGAGGCCACCGCGGCGCTCGAACTCGAGAACCGGCGGCTCAAGGCCACGGTGAAGGCATCGATGCCGCCGGAAGACCTGGCCGCCCGCCAGCCGCAGGAAGACCTGTTGGCGGCGATCCGTTCACGCCTGGTGCTGGCCTGATGCAGCCCGACATCGCGACTCATCCGGCCGACGGCAGCCCGACGAAGGCGCGCCTGTTCGCCGATTGCGTGGTGTTGGGCCTCACCGCGTGGGGCGGCTTCATGGCGCTGCTGGCCCAGGCGCAGGAGCGCTTTGTCAAACAACGGCGATGGGTGTCGGAGAAGGAGTTCCTCGATCTGATCGCCCTGGTGACGATGCTGCCGGGACCGCAAGCGGTGAACGCGCTGGCCGTGATGGGCCACCGCCTGGCCGGCTGGGGCGGCTTCGCGGCGGCGCTGGTCGGCATCGTGTTGCCGAGCTTCTTCGTCATCCTCGCGCTGTGGTTCGGTTATTCGCTGCTGGCCGCTCATCCTGGCGTGCAGCGGGCGGTGACCCTCGGCGTGCTGCCGCCGCTGGCGATGATCCTCGGCCTGGCGGCCTTCAACCAGGCGAAGAAGGCCACGCCGGCGCGCCGGCAGCAGGCGCTGGCGGCGGCCTGCGCGGTGCTGCTGCTGGTGATCCCATTCTGGGCCGCACCGATCTGCGTGCTGGCCTTCAGCGCACTGGTGTCACTGTGGTTCTGGCCGGCACCCGCGCAGGCAGAGGCGGCCGCCGCCCGGCGCTTGCGGCCGCTGGAACTGGCGCTGTGCACCGCGCCGGCCGGGTTCGCGATCTTCCAGCTGGTCCCTGCGCTGCTGCCGCAGGCCCTGGTGGCCCAGGTCGGCCTGGCCTTCGCGGGCATGAGCACCACGCTCTTCGGCGGCGCGCTGGTGATGGTGCCTTTGCTGGAAGGGCTGATCGTCGACCACCTCGGCTGGTTGAGTCATGCGGGCTTCAGCGCCGGCCTCGCGGCGAGCCAGTTGACGCCGGGCCCGATCCTGGGCATTGCCACCTTCACCGGCATGGAAGTGGCGGGCTTCGCCGGCGCGGTGGCCGCTACGGTTGGGATTTATGGGCCGACGGCCGTGATCGCGGTCGGCGCCAGCCAGGTCGCCGATCGGCTCAAGCGTTTGCGCTGGTTCCAGCATGCGATGGTGGGTGTGCGCTGTGCCGTGGTCGGGCTGATTGCCGGCGCGGCGGTGTCACTGCTGATGAAGCTGCCGTTCCAGGCGTTCCCGTGGCAGACCGGCGTGCTGGTCGCCGCGGCCTATCTGCTGGTGTGGCGATTCAAGCAGCCGCCGTACATCTCGCTGCCGCTGGGCGCCGCGCTGGCCTGGCTGTTGCT
>NZ_DATILJ010000309.1:0-39927 GCF_035476535.1 Aquabacterium sp. | reverse complement strand
ACGCCGATCGCGCGCAACTGGGCCAGTTGCGTGGCGGCCATCGTCGGATTGGCCATCACGCAGCTCTCGGTGATCTCCAGTTCCAGGGCCTGCGGACTCAGCCCGGCCATCGCCAGCACCTGCTCCACCTCGGCGGCCAGTTGCGGCTGGTTCAGCTGGCGCGGCGAGAGGTTGACGCTGACCTGCACCGGGTGGCCCTCGTCGTGCCAGCGCCGGGCATCGCCGCACGCGCGCTCGAGGGCCCAGCGCCCCATCGCCTCGATCATCCCGGCATCCTCGGCAATCGGGATGAACTGCGCCGGGGACACCAGGCCGTGAACCGGGTGCTGCCAGCGCATCAGCGCCTCGACGCCACAGATCCTGCCGCTGGCCAGCTCGAGCTTGGGCTGATAGACCAGGAACAGCTCCTTTCGCGCCATGGCGTGGTGCAGATCGCTCTCGAGCGTCAGCCGCTGCTGGCTGTGCGCGTTCAACTGCGCGGAGTAGAAGTGGTACTTGCCGGGACCCTGTTCCTTGGCCCGGTACATCGCCGTGTCGGCATTCATCAGCAGCGTCTCGGCATCCTGGCCGTCGTCGGGGAACAGGCTGATGCCGATGCTCGCCGTCGTGCGCAGTTCGCGGCCCTCGATGTCGAACGGCGTGGCGAAACGATCCCGCACTTTCTCCAGCGGCGCGTTCACGTCCTCCGCGCTGTTCAGGTCTTCCAGCACCAGCACGAACTCGTCGCCGCCGAAGCGCGCCACGGTGTCGCTGGCGCGCAGGCAGCTGCGCAGTCGCGCGGCACAGTCGCGCAACAGCAGGTCGCCCACACTGTGGCCGAGGCTGTCGTTGACATGCTTGAAGCGATCCAGGTCCATGAACAGCACCGCCACGCGGGTCTGGCGCCGCTGGGCTTGCGCAATGGCGCGCTGCAGTCTTTCCTGCAGCAGCGAGCGACTGGCGAGGCCGGTGAGCGCATCGTGGCTGGCCATGTGCCGCAGCGCCTGCTCGGCCTGCTTGCGCTGCAGGTACTGGCCGAGCTGACTGGCCATCGAACGCATGAAGCCCTCGAGATCCCGGTCGAGGCTGACCGGCACCCGGCTGAAGAACTCCAGCGCCACACGCTGTGCGCCGGCGTTCACCGGCACCGTCAGCGCGGCCTGCAGCCCATGGCATGCCGCGATGTGGTCATGCGTGTCGGCACTCTCCGCGCCGGCGATGGTGCGCCACAGCGGATTGCCCGCGCTCCAGGCGGCGTCCAGCGGGCCGCCGTCGCGGGGACCGCTGACCCGCTGCATCGCCTCGACGAAGCCGTGCGCCACCTCACCCTGGGTCCACGCATGCACGCAACGCACGCGGCCCTCGTCGTCCAGACGCCAGCACACGGCGGCATGCCAGCGCAGCCGCGCCCCGATGGCCGCCAGGATGCTGGCCATCACGCTGTCGGCCTCGCCCTCGCCCGCCAACTCGCGCGCCACCTCGTGGGCCAGTTCCAGCCGCACCGTGCCGCGCTTGCGCGCCGTCTCGTCGCGCACGGTGGCGCGC
This sequence comes from Aquabacterium sp., assembly GCF_035476535.1. GTDB lineage: Bacteria > Pseudomonadota > Gammaproteobacteria > Burkholderiales > Burkholderiaceae_C > Pseudaquabacterium. The sequence continues at coordinate 38,403 of NZ_DATILJ010000309.1, read as the reverse complement.
AGCTTGGCTTCGCCGTGGACGACGAAGCCCTGCAGGTTCAGGTGCACCCAGCGATCGCCCGCGTCGCTGGTGTGCACCGCATGTTCGAACTCCACCGGTTGGCCGCTGCTGCACGCACGCTGCAGCGCCTCGCGCAGCGCCGCTTGCTGGGCCTCGGGCACCACGGCCAAAAGCTGAGCCTGGTCCAGCCCGCTGCGGCCCGTGGTGAGGCCGTAGATGCGGCGTGCTTCATCGGAGCATTGCAGGGCCCCGCTGCGCACATCCAGAACCCAGCTGCCCATTCGGGCCAGGCCCTGCGCTTCGGCCAGGCACTGCTCACTGGACCGCAGGCTGCGCGTCATGCCCTGGGCCAGCACGATGGCGCGCCGGCGCGAACCCATCAGGCTCAGCAGCACGCCGGCCAGCGACGCGCTGATGATCGTGCCGCTGGCCAGAATAATGATCGGCAGCCAGCGCTGGAAGGCACCGGCACCCGTCGCACCTGCTTCAGGCGCCGTGACGTCGACCAGCCAGAGGCGGCCGCCGAGCGCAAAGCTGTCCACGCGCCGCAGCGTGACGGCACCGGGCCGCTGCGCCGCGCTGGCCCCTCGCGCGCCGGACGGCTGCTCCGGCGCGGTGTCGAACAGCATTTTGTCGGGCGCGACCCTGGCCGTGACAGGCAGCGGCTCGGCCTCACGCGCAGGCTGCGCACCGCCGTCGTACAGCTGCAGCCGCAGGTCCGGGACCATGCCGGGCAGATCGGCCAGCATGCGCGCGACCAGGAAGCCCGCGCCCACGCTGCCCAGATAGGCCGCGCGGCGCTGCTCCACCGTGTCCAGCGGCGCGCCGGTCTGGTACACCGGCAGGCGCATCGCCAGGCCCACCTGGCTGTTGGCACCGCGGTTGTGGATCAACTTGCCCGAGGCCGTCAGGCGGCCCGTGTCGCGGCCGCCTTCCAGCGTGGCGCGCACCGCCGGCGCTGCCGCGACATCGCGGCCCAGGTGCTGCTCGTTGCCGGCCAGCGGCTCGATCATCGTGATCGGGTGGTAGCGGTCGCGCAAGCCCGGCGGGTAGACCGTGAACTGGGCCAGCGACGGATCGCGCCGCTGCACCTCCTCGAAACGCGCGCGCGCTGCGCCGTCGATGTCGGCGGCATAGTTCAGCACCTCGAGACCGGGCAGGCTCTGCTTCGAATTCAGCGCGTCGACATAGCTGCGGAACTCCTCGCGCGAGACCTTGCCGGTGTTGAACAGCGCGCGCAGTCCGGTCAGCACTTCGGCATAGGCCGACACGCGCCGCTCGACCTGGCTCGTGGCCTCGGTGGCCGCGGCGTCGAATCGGGCCTGTGCACTGACCCGGGCTTCCTCGCGCGCCGAATGGCTGAGCACCACCGACAGCGCAATGCCCGCGCCCAGCACGCCCGCGGCGGCCAGCAAAGCCCCCAGGCGAGACGGCCACTCGGAGGCCGGATGGTGGGCCTCCTTGGGCATGATCGTGTCGCTGGTCTGGCTCATGGGCAACGCCTCCTGTTGCCAGCCACTGTAGGGACGGTGCACCCTGCCCCGCTACCGGCAGCGGCCTTGGCCCCCGTCAGGAGTTCTGTACGGAGAACCGGCGATCAGAGCGCTGCCTTGTCAGCCAAACACCTACACGCGCGTCGGGTCCAAGAGGCCTGTTGCGCCCGGTGCTGCGCTGCTCACAGGCTCTGTTGCAGCGCCGCCAGCGTCATCAGGTTCTCGTCCGGCCGGCCCACTGTGATGCGCAGGCAGTTGAGCAGCAGTGGGTGCATCGCCGAGACGTTGCGCACCAGCACGCCGCGCGTCTTCATGCCCAGGTGGGCGCGCTTCGCATCGGGCACCCTGACCAGGATCATGTTGGCTTCGCTGGGGAACGGCTGCACGCCGGGCAAGGCTTGCAGCCCGGCCTGCAGCAGCGCGCGTTCGCTGCGGATCACGCTGGCCTGGCGCGCATATTCGTCGGCATGTTCCAGCGCAAACAGCGCCGCTTCGCAGTTCAGCACGCTGATGTTGAAGGGCGGGCGCAGCTTGCCGAGGTCAGCGATCAGCGCGCTCCTGCCGATCAGGGCGCCGATGCGCACGCCGGCGAGGCCGAACTTGCTCATGGTCCGCAGCAGCAGCACATGCTCGTGGCGCTGCAGGCGCTGCAGCGCGTTGCGCGCGGCAAAGGGCTGGTAGGCCTCGTCCATCACCACCAGGCCAGGCGCCGCATCAATGATCGCGTCGATGGCCTCGTCCTGCCACAGGTTGCCGGTGGGATTGTTCGGATAGGCCAGGTAGACCAGCGCCGGCCGGTGTTCGTGCATCGCGGCCAGCATGGCCGGCAGGTCGAGTTCGAAGTCGGCCGTGGTCGGCACGCCGATGAACTTCAGGCCGTGCAGCCGGGCCGACACCTCGTACATCATGAAGCCCGGCACCGGCGCCAGGATCACCTGGCCAGGTACCGCGCAAGCCAGGCCGAGCAGCGTGATCAGCTCATCGCTGCCATTGCCCGGCAGGATGTCGCAGCCTTCGGGCATCTGTGCATGCGCGGCCAGCGCCTGTTGCAGCAGCAGGCCGCGTTCGGCCGGGTAGCGGTTGAGCGGCAGCTCGGCCAAGCGGCGGCCCAGCGCCTCTCGCAAGGCCGCGGGCAGGCTGAACGGGTTCTCCATCATGTCCAGCTTCACCAGGCCGGCCGAAGGCTGCGCCACGAAGCCCGGCATCGTGCGCAGGTCCTGCCGCAAAACGCGTTGCATGCGCTGTTGCAAACTTGATTCCATGGAGTTGACCGCCGGAGCCAGAAGGTCCTGGCAGCGTAACTCAGCGCATCGTCGAGAATTCCCCTCACTACGTCAGGAGTTATCGACCACTGGGCACCGCCATGCAAGTTGATGCACATGGCGACTGCTGAAGTCTTGTTGCACGCGCATCGGGATGGCAAGATCCAGCGCACCCGGCCACTGTGGCATGCCAGGGAGAGAACGATGCAGCGCGTGCTGATTTGCCGCGTGCAGGACTGGCGATGTGCCTTGCCGCTGGCGCAAGTCGTCGAAACCATGCGCGTACAAGCGATCCGGCCGCTGGCCGGCGCGCCGAGCTTCGTGCTGGGCGTGGCGGTGCTGCGCGGCCAGGTGGTGCCGGTGGTCGACGCGGCGCACTTGCTGGGCATGCCCAGCGGCCGCGCGGAACGCCTGGTCTCTATCAGGGTTGATGAGCGTGTCATGGCGCTGGCGGTGAGCGAGGTGATCGGCGTGCGCGCACTGGACCCGGGCTCGCTGCAGGCGCTGCCGCCGCTGCTGGGCGACAGCAGCGCCGATCTGATCAGCGCGATCGGCCGGCTCGATGCGGAACTGCTGCTGGTGCTGCGCCATGCCCGGCTGCTGCCGGAGGCGGCCTGGGCCGCGCTGGATGCCAGCGGGGTCCTGGCGTGAGCAGCGCGATCGCGGGCCCCCATGTCGAGCGCTTTCGGGCGCTGGTGGCCCGCCATCTGGGCCTGCTGTTCGAGCCGGCCCGCAGCGCGTGGCTCACCGACGTGCTGCGCCAGCGCGTGGCCAGTGAAGGCCTGGATGCTGACCGCTATTTGACGCGGCTGCAGGACACCCCAACGCCGGCCGAAGTGACGTCGCTGGCCGAGCAACTGACGGTGGCCGAGACCTACTTCTTCCGCAACATCGAACAGTTCGACGCGCTGCGGGAGATCGTGCTGCCCGAACGGCTGCGCGCTCGTGCCGCGCAGCGCAGCCTGCGCATCCTGTCGGCCGCCTGTGCCACGGGCGAAGAGGCCTATTCGGTCGCGATAAGCCTGCGCGAGCTGCCGGCGCTGGCGTCATGGCAGGTCACGATCCAGGCCGTCGACATCAACCCGGTGGTGATCGCCAAGGCGCGACGCGGCCGCTATGCCGACTGGGCCCTGCGCGAGACACCGCCGGCCCTGCAGCAGCGCTGGTTCCGGCGCGAAGGCAACGCCCGGGTGCTGGACGCCGGCATCGTCGCCGCGGTGCAGTTCGACCAGCACAACCTGTGCGACGCGCACGCGGCGCTGTGGCGCAGCGGCGCCTGGGACATCGTGTTCTGCCGCAACCTGCTGATGTACCTGACGCCGCAGCATGCGCAGGCGCTGGTGGCGCGCATCGAGCACGCGCTGGTGCCGGGCGGCACGCTGTTTCTCGGCCATGCCGAGACCCTGCGTGGCCTGTCGGCCGGCTTTCACCTGCGGCACACGCACGGCAGCTTCTACTACCAGCGCAAGGACGGCGCCGACACGCCGGAGCGCATGCCGCCGGCCATCGCGTCCCTGCGTGGCAGCGAAGCGCTGGCGCTCACGGCCGATGCGGGCGACGATTGGGTCGGCACCATCGGCAAGGCGGCCGAACGCGTGCGTGCGCTGTCGGCGCAGGCCGCGGCACCGGCTCGCGCACCGGCGCCACGCAGCCCGCCGCTTGTGTCGCCACTTGTGCCAGCCCCTGCACCGCCGCGTTCGGCGTCGCGCCCCGCCGAACCGGCCGACCCCCACGGCCGCGCCCTTGAACTGCTAGGCCAGGAGCGTTTTGCCGAGGCCCTGGCGCTGGTCAGCGCACTGCCCGTGCCGGCTTCACCCGACCCCGATCTGTTGCTGCTGCACGCGATGCTGCTGCTGCACTGCGGCCAGTTCACGGCGGCGCAGCAGCTGTGCCAACGCTTGCTGGCCATCGACGACCTGCATGCCGGCGCCCACCATGTCGTGGCGCTGTGCCGCGAGGCGCTGGGCGACCTGCGGGGCGCCGCCGACAGCGACCAGTGCGCCATCCACCTGGACCCGGCCTTCGCGATGCCGCGCCTGCACCTGGGCCTGCTGGCCCGGCGCGCCGGCGATCGGCAGGCCGCGATGCACGAACTCGGCCAGGCGCTGCAGTTGCTGCAGCGCGAACTGCCGGCACGGCTGCGCTTGTTCGGCGGCGGCTTCCAGCGCGACGCGCTGATCGCGCTGTGCCGCGCCGAACTGGCCGCGGCCGGAGGCACCCTATGAGCGCCCCAAGGCCGGCCTTGCAGCAACAAGCCGAAGCGCTCCGCCAGGCCTTCGACAGCAGCTTTGCCCAGCCGCTGGCCGAGGCCGGCGCGGCGCCCGACGACTACCTGGCGATCCGCGTCGCCGACGACCCCCATGTGCTGCGCCTGGCCGAGATCGCCAGCCTCCTGCCGCTGCGCACGGTCACGCGCCTGCCCAGCCCGCTGCCCGCGCTGCTGGGCATCGTCGGCTTTCGCGGCAGCATCGTGCCGCTGTACGACCTGCGCAGCCTGCTGGGCTATCCGGCCGGGCCGGACGGCGACAACACGCCGCGCTGGATGGTGATCACCGCCGCGTTGCCGCTGGGCCTGGCTTTCGATGCGTTCGAAGGCCATTGGCGCCAGCCGCGCACGGCCAGCGCGCCGCCCGTCGCCGGGCCGGCGCGCGCGCATGTGCGCGAACTGCTGGCCGGCACCGACGCCGGGGCCGGCGCACCGCGGCCGGTGCTGTCGGTGGCCTCCTTGCTGGCGGCCATCCAAGACCTGGCGCGAGCCCATCCCGGACAACAAGAGGAGCGTTGAGATGTGGACATTCGGCAGAAAAATCGCTGTGGGCTTTGCGCTCTCGTTCCTGCTGTTGCTGGCCATCGGCGGGGTGGCCTATCGCAGCATCGAGGTGCTGACCCAGACCAGCTACCTGGTCTCGCACACGCACACCGTGATCCAGCAAGTGGAAGCGCTGCTGGGCCAGATCAGCGATGCCGAGACCGGCCAGCGCGGCTTCGTGATCACCGGCGAGGACGCTTATCTGGCGCCCTACCAGTCGGCGATCGCTGAAATACCCGTGCTGCTGAAGAAGCTGCACGATCTGACGGCGGACAACACCAACCAGCAGCAACGCGTCATCACGCTCGAGGCGCAGGTGGCCACGCGCCTGGGCAGACTGAAAGAGACCATCGACCTGCGGCGGCAGTCCGGTCTGGAGGCAACGATCAAGCACGTGCAGACCGGCGAAGGCAAACGCGTGATGGACGGTCTGCGCCGGCTGACCGACCAGATCGAACGCGAGGAGCGGGACTTGCTCAAGCAGCGCGCCGGCGAGGTCGAGGCCGCCGCCGGCAGTGCCCGCTCAACGATCGTGTGGGGCACGTTCCTTGCACTGCTGTTCGTCAGCGCCACCGGCTTCCTGCTGACGCGCTCGCTGACCCAGCAGATCGCGTCCGCTGTGCAGCATGTGCAGCGTTCGTCGAGCGAGCTGCAATCGGCCGCCAACCAGCAGGCCGCCGGTGCGCGCGAGACATCGACCTCGATGAGCGAGATCACGACCACCATCAGCGAGTTGTTGGCCACCTCGCGCCAGATCGCCGAGAGCACGCAGCGCGTGGCCAGCATCGCCGAGCAGACGGCCGCCGCGGCGCGCGCCGGCGACGGCAAGGTGCAGCTGGCCAACGAGTCGACCACCGCCATCCGCCAGCAGGTGGACCTGGTGGTCAACCACATGCTCGAACTGGGCCGCAAGTCGCAGCAGATCGGCGCGGTGCTCGACATCGTCTCCGAACTGGCCGAGCAGACCAACATCCTGGCCATCAACGCGACGATCGAGGCCGCCGGCGCCGGCGATGCCGGCAAGCGCTTCAGCGTGGTGGCCGACGAGATCCGCAAACTGGCCGACCGGGTGGCCGGCTCGACCAAGGAGATCCGCGTGCTGATCGACGATGTTCGCGGCGCCGTCAACACCACCGTGATGGCCACCGAGGCCGGCTCCAAGGCGGTGGACCTGGGCGCGCGGCAGTTCGAGCAGGTGGCCGCGGCATTCCAGCAGATCGCCAGCCTGGTCGGCACCACGACGCAGGCGGCCCGCGAGATCGAGCTGTCGACCAAGCAGCAGACCAGTGCCGTCGAGCAGGTCAACACCGCCATCGCCAGCACCGCGCAGGCCACCAAGGAGACCGAGGCCAGCTCGGGGCAGACCTCGCAGACCGCCTCGCAGCTGGCCGGCCTGTCCAAGGACCTGCTGCGCCTGGTGCAGGCCCAAGCCGCGGCTTGAACGATGGCACGCGACCCCTACCGCTACTTTCGCATCGAGGCGCGCGAGCTGCTGGAGCAGCTGGGCCGCGGCGTGCTCGACCTTGAAAAAGGGGCCGACATGGCGCCGCAGGGGCCGCCGCTGGTGCCCCGCTTGCTGCGCCTGACGCACACGCTCAAGGGCGCGGCGCGCGTGGTGCGCCAGGGCGACATCGCCGACCAGGCCCATGCCATCGAGGACCTGCTGGCGCCGCTGCGCGACGCGGCGCCCGGGCCGCAGCGTGAGCCCATCGATGCGATGCTGGCGCGGCTGGACCGCATCGGCGCGCTGCTGGCCGAGTTGGGGCCGGCGGCCGCGCCCGATGCCACTGCCGATGCGGGGGCCGGCGCGCCGGTGGCCGACGCGGCGCCGCCGCCACTCCTGCGGCCCGAGCTTTCCGAACTGGATGCACTGCTCGAAGGCGTGGCCCAGACACATGCGCAGCTGGCCGCGCTGCGCCGCCAGGTGCTGCCACTGCAAGAGGCACGCGCGCTGGCCGAACAGCTGGACGCGCACCCCACCCCGGCTGCACGCGTGCCGGCCGAGCGCCTGCGCGCGCTGCTCGAACGCCTGGAGCGCGGCCTGGCCGCGCCGCTGGAGCAGATGGACCGCGAACTGCGCCAGGTGCGCGACGCCGCCGAGCAACTGCGCCTGGTGCCGGCCGCGGCGCTGTTCGCGCCCTTGGAGCGGCTGGTGCGCGACACCGCGAAGGCGCAAGGCAAGTCAGCGGCCTTGCACCACCGCGGCGCGGCAGTGCGCCTGGACGCCACCGTGCTGGCCGCGCTGCAGGCGCCCTTGCTGCAGCTGGTGCGCAATGCCGTGGTGCACGGCATTGAAAGCGAGGGCCAGCGCGTGGCCCTCGGCAAGCCGGCAGCTGGCCGCGTCACTTTGGCGGTAGAACGCCAGGGCCGGCGGGTGGTCTTTCGCTGCAGCGACGATGGCGCCGGTGTCGATCTCGACGCAGTCCGCCGCGCCGCGCAGCGCAAGGGCTGGCTGGGCACGGCGACGCAAGAGCATGACGGCCCGGCCCTGCTGCAGCTGCTGTTGCGCGGTGGCTTGTCCACCGCCGCCAGCGTGACCGAGGCCGCCGGCCGCGGCGTCGGGCTGGACGTGGTGCGCGAGGCGCTGGAACGCCTGGGCGGCGAGGTTTCGGTGCGCAGCAGCACCGGCCAGGGCACGGAGATCTCGCTGGCCGTGCCGCTGTCGCTGGCCTCGCTGGAGGCGCTGGTGGTCGACGCCGACGGCGCCAGCGCGGCCATTCCGCTGGACGCCGTACACCGCACCGTGCGCCTGGAAACGCAGCACATCGCCCGCAGCGCGCAGGGCGACTCGATCGTGCACGAGGGCGAGGTGCTGCCCTTCGTGAGCTTGTCGCGCCTGCTCGGCCGGTCGACGCCGAACCGCGGCGCGCGCTTTGCCTCGGCGGTGATCGTCGCCGGTGCCGGCGGCCGCGCGGCGATCGGCGTCGACCGCCTGCTCGGCGCCGCCAGCGTGGTGCTGCGCGCGCTGCCCGCACTGGCGCTGTCCACCGCGGTGGTGGCTGGGGCCTCGCTGGACGTGGACGGCCAGCCGCAGCTGGTGCTGGACCCCGACGGCCTGGTCAGTGCCGCGACCAGCGCCGCCTCCAGCGCCGGCGCGGCCGAAGCGCAAGCCGCGGCCCCGCGGGCGCCGGTGCTGGTCATCGACGACTCGCTGACCACGCGCATGCTGGAGCAGAGCATCCTGGAGTCGGCGGGCTACGCGGTGCACACCGCCGCATCGGCCGAACAAGGCCTGGTGCAGGCGCGGCGCCAGCGTTATGCGCTGTTCCTGGTCGATGTCGAGATGCCGGGCATGGACGGCTTCGGCTTCATCGAAACCGTGCGCGCCGATCCGGCGCTGCGCGAGGTGCCGGCGATGCTGGTCACCTCGCGCGGCTCGGCCGAAGACCGCCGGCGCGGCCAGCAGGCCGGCGCGCAGGGCTACATCGTCAAGGGTGAATTCGCGCAGGACGACTTCCTGCGGCGCGTGCGGCAGCTGGTGGGCGGCGCATGATCCGCGTGCTGGTTGCCGAAGACTCCGTCACCGTGCGCAAGCGCCTGTGCGAGGTGCTGGCCGGCGATGCCGAGCTGCTGGTCGTCGGCGAGGCCGCGGACGGCCGGCACGCCATCGAGGCTTGCCAGGCGCTGCGGCCCGACGTCATCACGATGGACATGATGATGCCCGAAGTGAGCGGCCTGGTCGCCACCGAGCACATCATGGCGCACTGCCCGACACCGATCCTGGTGGTCTCCGCGTCGACCAACCGCGGCGAGCTGTTCCGCACCTACGACGCGCTGGCCGCCGGCGCGGTGGATGTGCTGGAAAAACCGCTGGGCGACGAGCCCGACGGCGATTGGGAGCGGCGCCTGCTGGCCGCGGTGAAGCTGGTGGCGCGCATCCGCGTCATCACCCACCTGCGCGGCCGCCATGCGGCGCGGCAGTCGGCGCTGCCGGCGCCCGGCGCAGCCCGCTCGCCGGGCCCGGCCTGCCGCGTGATCGCCATCGGCGCCTCCACCGGCGGGCCTGGCGCGGTGGTGGAGGTGCTGCGTGCGCTGCCGCCCTCGCTGCGCGTGCCGGTGCTGCTGGTGCAGCACATCAACGAACCCTTCGGCAGCGCCTTTGCCGAGTGGCTGGACGGGCAGACGCCGCGCCGCACACGGTATGCGCGGGACGGCGAAGCGCTGGACGCGGTGGCCGGCGGCGTGGTCATGGCGCCGCCGGGCCAGCACCTGCTGCTGGCGCATGGGCGGCTTTTGTTGTCGCACGCGCCGCCGCGGCATTCCTGCCGGCCCTCGGTGGACCTGCTGTTCGAATCAATCGCGCTCGACTGCGGCGCGGCCGCCGCAGCCTGCCTGCTCACCGGCATGGGCCGCGACGGCGCCGCTGGCCTGCTGGCGCTGCGCCGCGCCGGCGGCCAGACCATTGCCCAGGACGAGGCCACGTCGGTGGTCTACGGCATGCCGCGCGAAGCGGCGCAACTTGGCGCGGCGCGGCAGATCCTGCCGCTGACCGAGATTGGCCCGGCGCTGGCCGCATGGGTGCACACCCGCTGATGAAAGGTCAACGCAAAGGTGGACGAGCATGAATGACACGGTCCTGATCGTCGACGACAGTTTGACGGTGCGCATGGACCTGCAGGAAGGTTTCGAGGCCGCCGGCTTCGAGGTGCAGGTGTGCGCCACCGCGGCTGCAGCCCACCAGGCCTTGCAGCACGCGCCGCTGCAGGTGGTGGTGCTCGATGTGCTGCTGCCCGATGGCGATGGCGTCGAGCTGCTGCGCGCACTGCGCGCCAGCCCCTTGCAGGCCGGCGCGGTGGTGCTGATGCTGTCCACCGAGGCCGAGGTGGCGCAGCGCATCCGCGGCCTGCGCACCGGCGCCGACGAGTATGTCGGCAAGCCCTACGACCGCCATGCGCTGGTCGCCCGGGCGCAGGAGCTGCTGCGGCGCAAGCTGGGCGGCCGCGACCTCGGCCGCGCCACGGTGCTGGTGATCGACGACAGCGCCACCTTCCGCGAAGAACTGGCCCAGGCCCTGGTACAGGACGGCTATGCCGTGCTGCGGGCCGACAGCGGCGAAGAGGGCTTGCGCCTGGCCGCCGCGGCGCGCCCGAGCGCGATGATCGTCGACGGCGTGCTGCCGGGCATCGACGGCACCACGGTGATCCGGCGCATCCGGCTGGACGCCGCGCTGCGTGGCACGCCCTGCCTGCTGCTGACCGCGGCCGAAGAGGCCGATGCCGAGTTGCGCGCGCTGGACGCCGGGGCCGATGCCTTCGTGCGCAAGGACGAAACGCTGAACGTGATCCTGGCCCGGCTGGCCGCCGTGCTGCGCAGCGCCTCGGGCAGCGCCGGCGAAGGTGCCGCCGGCCTGCTGGGCGCCAAACGCATCCTGGCCGTCGACGACAGCCCCACCTTCCGCAACGAGCTGGCCGCGACGCTGCACGCCGAAGGCTACGACGTGGTGCTGGCGCATTCCGGCGAAGAAGCGCTGGAGATGCTGGCCGTGCAGCCGGTGGACTGCATCCTGATGGACCTGATCATGCCGGGCCTGGGCGGCCAGCAGACCTGCCGGCGCATCAAGGCCGCGCCGGGTTTGCGCGACATTCCGCTGATCATGCTGACCGCGCATGACGACGGCGATGCGCTGATCGACTGCCTGGGCGCCGGCGCGGACGACTACATCCAGAAATCCGCCGACTTCGTGGTGCTGCAGGCCCGCGTGCGGGCGCAGATCCGGCGCAAGCAGTTCGAGGACGAGAACCGCCGCATCCGCGAAGAACTGCTGCACGAACGCCACGAAGCGGCCACCGCGCGCGCGGCGCGCGAACTGGCCGAGACCCGCGCCGCGCTGGTCGATGAGCTGGAGCGCAAGAGCCGCGAACTGGAGCGGGCCACCCAGGCCAAGAGCCAGTTCCTGGCGACCATGAGCCACGAGATCCGCACGCCGCTGAACGCCATCATCGGCATGGCCGGCCTGCTGGCCGAGGCGCCCCTGAGCGAGGAGCAGCACGAGTTCGCCACCATCATCCGCCACAGCGGCGACCACCTGCTGACGGTGATCAACGACATCCTGGACTTCTCGCGCCTCGAATCCGGCCAGGTGCCGCTGGAGAGCATGCCTTTCGACGTCGCCACGCTGGTCGAGGAGTGCCTGGACCTGGTGGCCGGCCGCGCGCGGGAGAAGGAGATCGAGCTGACCTATGAGCTGGCCGACGACGTGCCGCCGACGCTGCAGGGCGATGCCGGTCGGGTGCGGCAGATCCTGGTCAACTTCCTGTCCAACGCGGTCAAGTTCACCGGCCGTGGCGAGGTGGTGGTATCGGTCTCGACCACGCCCGCGCCTGACGGTCAGCAGGCGCTGCACTGCGCCGTGCGCGACACCGGCATCGGCATTGCGCCGGACCGCTTCGACCGGCTGTTCAAGTCCTTCAGCCAGGTCGACGGCTCGATCCAGCGTGAATTCGGCGGCACCGGCCTGGGCCTGGCGATCTGCCGGCGCCTGGCCGAGCTGATGGGCGGGCGGGTCTGGGCCGAGAGTGAACCCGGCCAGGGCTCGACCTTCCATGTGTGCCTGATGGCCGACCTGCCCGCGCCCGGCACCGCCCTGGGCACCCCCAACCACGCACGCCGCGGCGAAGCCGTGCCGCTGGCCGGCTTGCGCGCCTGGGTGATCGACGACAACGACACCAACCGGCGCATCCTGTGCCGCCAGCTGCGGGACTGGGGCCTCACGGTGCAGGACTCCGGCGAGCCGGGCAAGGCGCTGGAGTGGGCGATCCGCGGCGATGCGGCCGACCTGGCGGTGCTGGATTTCCACATGCCGGGGCTGAACGGATTGCAGCTGGCGCAGGCGCTGCACTCGATGCGCGGCACGGCGCTCAAGCAGGTGCTGCTGACCTCGGGCTTCCCGCTGCCGGAGGCCGAGGCGCGGGCCGCAGGGCTGCTGGCCCAGCTGTCCAAGCCGGTCAAGCATGCGGCCCTGCTCAACACCATCCTGCGCCTGTTCGAGCGCCAGCCGGCGCAGGCACCGGCGCCAGCCACGCCGGCCGTGGCGGCCGACCCGGCGGCACCGCTGCGCATCCTGGTGGCCGAGGACAACGCGATCAATGCCCAGCTGATGATCTTCGTGCTGGCCAACCTGATGGGCCACCGCACCGAAGTGGCCGGCAACGGCGCCGAAGCCATCGAAGCGCTGCGGCGCCAGCCCTTCGACGTGATCCTGATGGATGTGCAAATGCCGGTCATGGATGGCCTGGCGGCCACGCGGCTGATCCGCCAGGAATGGCCGGCCCACAGCTGCCCGCGCATCATCGCGCTGACGGCCGGCGTCACGCCCGACGAAGAGCAGGCCTGTCGCCAGGCCGGCATGGACGACTTCCTGGTCAAGCCGCTGGATCGCGACCAGCTGGCGCTGGCGCTGTCGCGCTGCCGACGGCTGGTGGACCTGTAGCGTCGCACCCGCGCGCCGGGCGCTACGCGTGCGACTCCGAACCGTAGCCCTGGGCGCCCGCCACCGCCGCCGCCGCCGGATAAATGGCGGTGGAGATCGCCGACACGACGTGGGCCCACTCCTCATGGGTCAGCAGCCGCTCGGTCTGGGCGCACAGCAGCGTGTCCTCCAGGTCCAGGTGGTGCAACACGCGCTCGCGGTGCTGCGCCAGCAGCACCGCGCACTCGGCGCTCGCCCGCGCATCGCCCTTCTCGACGGCCTCCAGCCTGGCCATGGCCTGGTTCAGCAAGGCATCGTCACCCTCGCGCTCTTGTTCCATCTCGGCCAGCAGCCGATCGGCGTCCGGCGAGCGCCCGCGCAAGGCGCTCAGCAGCGCGCTGCCCTTGGGGCGATGCGAGGCATGGTCGAAGGATTGCAAGGATTCGATCAACTGCCTCAGCTGCGCCAGCCCCGGCCCAGCGTCGCGCCACTGCCCGCCACTGGCCTCGTCGGCGATCGAGCCGATGAGGTAACGCAGCTTGGCGTGATCAGCGCGCAAGATCGCCCATGCACATTCGGCAGCCAGCATTCGCGGCTCCTTGGTTCATGATCGCCGTTGCTCTGCGGCAGAGGCCCGGGCAGCGCCCAGGACCGGAACCCCCTTGGCCGGCACTATAGGCCCGGCGGTGTCGGCCGGGCAATCCCTTCATGGCGGGTCGGCTTGTCAGGCGATGCCGACCGCCCGCTACCTCGTCAACGGCGTCCACTTGCGATCGCTGGCCGCGGATCGCACCGTCGTCTCGATGAAGCGCACGCCGCGCGCGCCGTCTTCGACCCGCGGGTAGTCCGCGGCCAGCGGGTCGGCCACCGTGCCGGCGAGGCGCGCATCGATGTCGGCGGCCACGCCCAGGTAGATGTTCGCGAAGGCCTCGAGAAACGCTTCGGGATGGCCGGCCGGCAGCCGGCAGGCGCGACGGGCGGCCTCGCTGAGCCACGGCGAGTTGCGGGTGAGGATCTGCTGCGGCGCGTCGGTCGGCGCATGCACCAGCCGGTTCGGATCCTCCTGCCGCCAGTCGAGCAAACCGCTGCTGCCGAACACGCGCAGGCGGATGTCGTTCTCGCAGCCGGCCGCGATCTGCGAGGCGATCAGCGCGCCGCGCGCGCCGCCGCGAAAGCGCAGCAGCAGGCTCGCGTCGTCGTCGAGCCGGCGCCCCGGGATGAACGTGTGCAGATCGGCGCACAGGCTCTCGATCTCGAGCCCGGTGACGGTGGACACCAGGTTCTCGGCATGCGAGCCGATGTCGCCGATGGCACCGGCCACGCCGCTCCTGGCCGGGTCGGTGCGCCATTCGGCCTGTTTGTTGCCGCCGCCTTCGACCTGCGTCGCGAGCCAGCCCTGGTGGTACTCGACCACGACCTTGCGGATGCTGCCGATGGCGCCGGCCTTCACCATCTCGCGCGCCTGGCGCACCATCGGGTAGCCACTGTAGTTGTAGGTCACGCCGAACACCGTGCCGCGCCGCGCGACCGCGCGCACCAGCGCATCGGCCTGCTCGGCGGTGTGCACCAGCGGCTTGTCGCAGACCACGTGGATGCCGGCCTCGACGAAGGCCTTCGCCACGTCGTAGTGCACATGGTTGGGCGTGACGATCGAGACGAAATCGATGCGCTCGTGCTCCGGCAGCGACAGCTCGTGCGCCAGCAGCGCCTGCCACGAACCGTGGTTGCGCTCGTCGCGCAGGCCCAGGTCGCGGCCCGAGGCGATCGCCTTGTCCGGCTGCGACGACAAGGCGCCGGCCACCAGCTCGATGCGGCCGTCCAGCGCCATCGCGTGGCGGTGGACACGCCCGATGAAAGCATCGCGACCACCACCGACCATCGCGCAGCGCAGCTTGCGCCCGGGGGTCTCGTGCATCACCGGACCACCTGCTGCGATTTGTCGAACGCCGCATCGAAGGCGCCGGCCGCCGGCGCAAAGTCGAGCCGGCGGCAGAACGCCGCGCTCTCGGTGGCGCCGTGCACGCGGTCCATGCGGCTGTCCTCCCATTCGACGCTCAAGGGGCCGGTGTAGCCGATGTCGTTGAGCGCGACGATCAGCGATTCGAAATCGATCATGCCGCGGCCCACGCTGCGAAAGTCCCAGTGCCGACGCGCATCGCCGAACGCGGTGTGGCCGCCGAACACGCCGACGCTGCCGTCGCCCTTGCCCCACCAGACATCCTTCATGTGGGCGTTGAAGATGCGCTCGCCGAAGCGGCGGATGAAGCGGATGTAGTCGACGCCCTGGTAGGCAAGGTGGCTGGGATCGAAGTTGAAGCCGAAGCGGCGGTGGCCTTGCAGCGCGTCGAGCGCGCGCTGGGCCGACGCGATGTCGAACGCGATCTCGGTCGGGTGCACCTCGAGCGCGAAGTTGACGCCCTCGGCGTCGAAGCTGTCGAGGATGGGCCGCCAGCGCTGCGCGAAATCGGCGTAGCCGCGGTCGATGTAGGCCTGCGAGGTCGGCGGGAAGGCATACACCGCATGCCAGATCGGCGAGCCGGTGAAGCCGGTGACCGTCTTCACGCCGAAGTGAGCGGCCGCGCGCGCCGTGTCCTGCATCTCACGCGCGGCACGCCGGCGCACGCCTTCGGGATCGCCGTCGCCCCACACATGCGCCGGCACGATCGCCTGGTGGCGCTCGTCGATCGGATCGCACACCGCCTGGCCGCACAGGTGGTTGCCGATCGCGAAGCACTGCAGGCCGGCGTCCTGCAGCAGCGCGCGCTTGTCGGCCACGTAACGCGGCGACGCGAGCGCCTGCTGAACATCGAAGTGGTCGCCCCAGCAGGCGAGTTCAAGCCCGTCGTAGCCCATGGTCTTGGCCAGCGGCGCGAGCTGCGCGAGCGGAAGGTCGGCCCACTGGCCGGTGAACAAGGTGATCGGACGGGCCATGGCGCTGCCTCCTGGTGTCGGGGGATCAGAACGGCGAATCGGGGAAGTAGAACTGCTTGGCGTTTTCTTTGGTGATCAGCACCGAGGGGATGATCGTGCTGGCCGGCAGCTTCTCGCCCTTCAGCCGTGCCTCGGCGGTCAGCTTGATCGCGTCGTAGATGAACTTCGGCGAATACGACACGTTGGCCTGGATCAGCGGGTTCTTGCCGTCGATCAGCGTCTTCACCATGTCCTTGGCGCCGGCGCCGCCGAACACGATGCGGATGTCCTTGCGCTTGGCCTGCTCGATGGCCTTCAGCACACCGACGGCCATGTCGTCGTCGGCGGCCCAGACGGCGTCGATCTGCTTGAAGCGCGTCAGGTAATCCTGCATCACCTTGAACGCATCGTCGCGATTCCAGTTGCCATGTTTGGCATCCAGCAGCTTGATGTCCGGGTGCTTCTTCATCACCGCGTTGAAGGCCTCCATGCGCTCGTTGTCGATCGTCGTCGGAATGCCGCGCAGCGCGACGATGTTGCCCTTGCCATTGAGCGCCTTTGCCAAGTACTCGGCCGGGATGCGACCGAACGCCGTGTTGTCGCCGGACACATAGGCATCCTGCGCGCTGGTGTCGGTGAGGCCACGGTCGACCACGGTCACGTAGACGCCCTTGGCCTTGACCTGCGCGACCGGTTTGGTCAGCGCGGCCGATTCGAACGGAAAGATCACCAGCGTGTTGATCTTGGTCGCGGTCAGCAGGTCCTGCAGCTGGTTGGCCTGTTCGGGCGCGCCGCTCGCCGTCTTGACCGTCACCTTCAGGCCCTTGTGCGCCTTCTCGAGGTCCTTCTTGGCCTGGTTGGCCCAGAACACGATGCCGGCGGTGAAGCTGTGCGTCGCCGCGGGGATGGCGACGCCGAGGTTGACCTCGTTGGCTTGTGCCTGCACGCCGGTGGCGGCGGCCAGGGTAGCGCTGGCCGCGATCGTCGCGGCGAGCAGTCGGGAGCGGATGGTCATCGGGATGTCTCCATGGAGGTGGGTGGGTGAAGAACGGCAGGGTGCTGCCGGGCGAAGTCGTTGATGGCCCGGGCGGGCGGATGAACTCAGGGCCGCCTGCGCTGCGTGAAGGCGACGACGATGATCACGATGCCCTGCACCGCGGCATTGAGGTACACGCTGATGATGTTGGTGAGGTTCAGGATGTTGCTGATGACGGAGAGCAACACCGCGCCGATCACGGTGCCGGCGATGCTGCCGGCGCCGCCGCGCAGCGCCGTGCCGCCGACGATCACCGCGGCGATGGCTTCCAGCTCCCACAGCAGCCCGGTCGTCGGCGACGCGGAGCCGAGCCGCGGGACATACAGCAAGGTCGCCATGCCGACGCAAACGCCCAGCAGCACGTAGGTCCAGACCTTGACGCGGTCGACGTTCACCGCCGCGTAACGCGCCACCTGTTCATTGGAGCCTATCGCCTGAACGTAGCGGCCGAAGGCGGTGCGGTTGAGGATCACGCCGCCGGCCACGGCAACGACGAGGAAGATCCAGACCGGTACCGGCACGCCGGCCAGGCTGGCGTAGTAGACGGGGCTGTAGACGTCGGCCAGCGCGTTGTCGAGCGTGATCGCGCCGCCGTCGGCGAAGTAAGTCAGGCAGGCGCGAAAGACGCCCAACGTGCCGAGCGTGACGATGAAGGGCTCGATGCGCCCGCGGGTGATCAGCAGGCCATGCGCGAGCCCGAAGGCGGCACCGAGCAGCAGCGCGAAGCCCATGCCGAGTGCGACGATCGCGATCGGCGGCCAGGCGCGGGCCCCCATCGCGTTCATCAGCAGGATCACGCTGCCGGCGATCAGCGCCGCCATCGAACCGACCGACAGGTCGATGCCGCCGGAAATGATGACGAAGCACATGCCCACCGCGATGATGCCGATGAAGGCGGTGCGGGTCAGCACGTTCATGCCGTTGTCCAGCGTCGCGAACTCGCTGCTCAGCAGGGCACCGGCGATGCACAGCAGCACCAGCCCCACCACCGGGCCGAAACCGTGCAGCCGGTTCCAGGATCGTCCGGCCCAGCCGGCGCTGGCGGCGCCGGGTTCAGTGCGTGCCTGTTGCATGAGCGATCAGCTCCTCTTCGGTCAGGTGGTCGGCGGGCAGCGTGGCTTGCAGCCGGCCACCGCGCATCACCGCGACGCGGTGGCACAGGCCGATCAGCTCCATCAGCTCCGACGAGATGACGATGACGCCGCAGCCGGCGTCCGCCAGCTTGCGGATCAGGAAATAGATGTCGCGCTTGGCGCCGACATCGACGCCGCGCGTCGGCTCGTCGAGCACGACGACGCGCGGCTTGGGGTGCAGCACCTTGGCCAGGGCGAGCTTCTGCTGGTTGCCGCCCGACAGCGACGACGCGCGCAGCGAGAGCGAGCCCGCGCGGATGCCGAATTCGGCCACCGCGGCCTTCAGTGCCTCGCGTTCGTCGCCACGCCGCAGCCAGGGCCGGGCGTAGCGCGCCAGGTCCATCAGCGTCAGGTTCTCGGTCATGCCGAAGGCCACGTGCAGGCCCTTGCCCTTGCGGTCTTCGCTGAGGTAGGTCAGGCCGTGGTCGGCGGCGTCACGCGGGCTGCGGATGCGCACCGCGCGGCCGCCGATCTCGACACGCTCGGCGCTGTGCGGCCGCAGGCCCAGCAGACCTTCGAACAGCTCGGTGCGCCCCGCGCCGACCAGGCCGGCGAAGCCGAGGATCTCGCCAGGGCGCACCGTGAAGCTCACGTCCTCGGCCCAGCCTGGCACGCTCAGGCGCTGCACGCTCAGCAGCGGCGCTGCGTCGGCGGCGGCGAGTGCCTCTTTCGGCGGGAACAGGTCCGACAGCTCGCGCCCGACCATCAGATTGGCCATCTGCTGGCGCGACAGCTTGGCCGTCGCTTCGCGTGCGACGAAGCGGCCGTCGCGCATCACGATCACCTCGTCGGTCGTGCGCTCGACCTCGTCGAGCTTGTGCGAGATGTAGATGATGGTCACGCCGTCGGCCTTGAGCTTTGCCATCAGCTGGAACAGGCGCTCGGTCTCGCCGGGCGTGAGCGTGGCGGTGGGTTCGTCCATGATCAGCAGCCGCGCCTGGCGCGCGAGCGCCTTCGCGATCTCGACGAGCTGCTTCTCGGCGACGATCAACTGCCGCACGCGCGTGTCGGGGTCCACCGCCAGGCCGACCTGGCGCAGCACCTCGGCCGCGCCGGCGCGCATCGCTGCATCGTCGAGCAGCCAGCCGCGCTTCTTCTCGTGGCCGAGGAAGATGTTCTGCGCGATGCTCAGGTCCTCGGCGAGGTTGAACTCCTGGTGGATCAGCACGATGCCCTCGGCTTCCGCTGCTCGCGAGCCGGTGAAGTGCACGGGCCGCCCGTCGATGCGCAACTCGCCGCCACTGGGTGCTTCGTAGCCGGAGGCGATCTTCATCAGCGTGGACTTGCCGGCGCCGTTCTCGCCGAGCAGGCCATAGACGCGGCCCGGCGCCAGCGCGAAGCTCACGCCATGCAGCACCTGCACCGGGCCGAAGGACTTGAGAACCTCGTGGAAGGTGAGGGAAAGGCTCATCGCATGCCCTCGCGCAGCTCGAGGCTTTCCTGCATCGCCAGCACGCCGGCGCCGATCAGGCCGGCGCGTTCACCGAGCGGCGTGTACTGGATCTCGATGTGGCGCGTCGACAGCGCAAGCGAGCGCTGGTAGATGCTTTGCCGCACGGCCGCGAGGAACAGCGGCCCGATGCGCTGAAAGCTGCCGCCGATGAACACATGCGAGGGGTTGTAGAAGTTCACCACCGAGGCCAGCATCTGGCCGATCAGCGCGCCCGAGCGCTGCACGATCGCATTGGCCGCTACGTCGCCGGCGCGGCTGGCCTGGGCCACGTCGTTCAGTTTCAAGACGCCGCGTTCGCGCAGCATCTGCGCGAGCAAGACGCTCTGGCCGGCCTGCGCGGCTTCGGTCGCGGCGCGTGCGATCGCCGGCCCGGCCGCCATCGTTTCGACGCAGCCGAGGTTGCCGCAATGGCAGCGCGGGCCGGCCGGGTCGACGCAGATGTGGCCGACGTCGCCGGCCGAGCCGGTGGCGCCGCGGTACACCTGCCCGTGGCAGACGATGCCGCAGCCGATGCCGGTGCCGACCTTGATGACCAGGAAGTTCTGCAGGCCGCGCTGCATGCGCCACAGTTCGCCCAGCGCCATCACGTTGACATCGTTGTCGACGAACACCGGGGCGCTGTACTCGCTGCGCAGGTCGTCGCGGATCGAGTAGGCGTTCCATTCCGGCATCAAGGGCGGGTTGACGAGCTGGCCCGAGCCGAAGTCGACCGGACCTGGCACGCCGATGCCGATGCCGATGACATCGCGCGCCTTGGCGCCGCATTGCTTCAACAGCTCGCGCATCAGCGTGCGCACGCGCGACAGCACGAGGGCCGGGCCGTCGCGCACAT
Source organism: Aquabacterium sp. (assembly GCF_035476535.1). GTDB lineage: Bacteria > Pseudomonadota > Gammaproteobacteria > Burkholderiales > Burkholderiaceae_C > Pseudaquabacterium. The sequence continues at coordinate 18,067 of NZ_DATILJ010000309.1, read as the reverse complement.
CGGCCGGCTCGCTGTGGTGCGCCAGCAGTTCCAGCCCCGGCGCCAGCACGCCGACTTCGAGCCCGGTGGCGCCCATGGCCACGCCGAGCAGCACGCCGATGCTGCGGCTCAGGCGCAGGGTTTCGGCGCGGCGGCCGCCAGTGCTGACCTGCTCGCCGGTGGCCTCGAGCACGCCCTGCTCCAGCAGGCCGGCCACCGCGGCGTTGGCGCGGCTCTTGGAGACCGAAGCGCCGGTGGCCAAGGCTTCGCGCGAGATGCCGCTCGACCAGAACACGTGGTCGAGCAAGCTCATCTCGCGCGCGGACAGCTCTTTCCAGCGAACCATGGGTCTCCTGAATCCGCCCTGTGTCGAAGCCGGGGCGTTGTTGTGGCGGATCGTAGGAGGCCGACTTCGGCCTGACAAGATCGAACTCAGGACCAGAATGGGTCGAAGCAGCGACCTAGAAGCGAATCGAGGCCAGGAAGTCGTAGCCGGCCCGGGCCGTGGCGAGGGCATTGGCGCCGGCATCGTCGCGCTCGACGATGTACTCGAGCACGCCCGCCGCCTTCGACTGTTCGAAGATCCGCGGGAAGTCGATCAGGCCCTTTCCGAGATCGGCGAAGCTGCCGGCCTGGTTCAGGTCCTTGACGTGGAACTGCAGGATCCGGCCCTTGTTCTGCTGGATGAGATCCACCGGATCGCGCGCAGCCCGGGTGGCCCAGAACAAGTCGAGCTCCAGGTGCACGAGGTCAGGGTCGATCGTCTCGACGAGCACGTCGTAGGCGGTGCGCGACGGGTTGTCGGTCAGCCGGAAGAATTCCCAGTTGTGGTTGTGGTAGCCGAGCTTCACGCCGGCGTCCCGCGCCATGCGGCCGGCGCGGTTCAGGTCGCGCGCGAAGTCCCGCCACGGTGTGGTGGTCCGCAGCACCTCGCCGGTGCTGAAGTTGATGCCGAAATACGGGTGCACGATGTGGCTGGAGCCCAGGGTGCGGGCGTCGGCGAGCGAGGCGCTCCAGGCCGCGCTGTCGAAGGGCTGCGGGATCAGCACATGGCCCGAGGTCGCGACGATGGCGTTGGCGTTCAGCACGGCCTTGAAGTTCGCGGCCGTGCGGCCGGCAAACCCGGCATGTTCGACCCGGGTGTAGCCGATCTCGCGCAGCGCGGCCAGCGTGCCCTCCAGGTCGGCGGCGATCTGCTCGCGCAGCGTGTAGAGCTGGATGCTGATCCTGTCGGGCGGAATCTTGTGCCCGCCGCCGCCCTGGGGGCTGCCGGCCGGGGCTTGCGGGGCGGCGGGCGACGGGGCGGAGAGCGCGCTCGCGCTGCCGACAGCGGCGGCCGTGGCGGCCGCCGTGCGCAGAAGGCTCCGGCGGCTGAGCCGGGCCGGCTGCTGCTGACGGGCGAAGTCCTCGTGGGCTGTATCCATGCTTTATCTCCTTGGCGTGAGGTCGTGATTCGATGAAACTGGCCGCGTGTGCGGCGCAGCATCGTGCCCGGGGCCGAGGACCCAAACAAGGGCCCACTTCGACCCAGGCTGCCGAGGCGCGGGCACACAGCAGCGTGTCCTCCAGGTCCAGGTGGTGCAGGGGTGGGCACCGGTGCGACCCACCGCGCACTACGCTCTCGGCCATCACGCCGCCTCGGTTCAGCCGATATCGACCCTCAAAGTCTGCATACCCACCCGGCAACTCCCCACCTCCACCCGCACCGTCCCCGTGCCCGCGGCCACCAGCGTCACGAACCGCTCATGCCCATTCCCCCGTGTCCAGGGCGAAAAGACGCTAGGCCCACCGTAGAGCCCGCCACCCCAGCCGTCGAGATGCCCGACCTCGACCACCGCCTCGGCCGGTGCCAGCAGCGTCACGCCACCCTCGCCGCGCGCCGTCAGCCGCAGCGGCTCCACATGCGGCAGCGTCTTCGCCGATGGCAAGCCGCAGGTACCCAGGTAGCCATGATTGGCAATTCGGATGTCGATGCGCGTATGGCCTTCAACCCGCTCCTGCTTGACGACGCTGACGCTGACATTCGGCACCAGCGCCGCCACGCGCAGGAACGCGGCGCTCTGTGCGCGGCAGGTGGCGTCCAGGCGCTCGTAGGGCGGGTTCCAGATGCCCACGCGCGGATCGAAGCCGTTCAGCTCCACCTCGCCCAGCTGCGGATGGTTCACTTTCTTCCAGCTGCCGAAGACGCGGCCGGCGTTGTGTTCGCGGTCGAACTCGGCCAACGCGCGCATGTCCTTGCGCGTGAACTTCATGTAATGGTCGACGAAGGGTTTCTTGCGCTCGATGCCGAGCTGCTGGAACAGGTCCCACAGCTCCACCACGTAGGCCAGCGCGCCGCGCTGGTGGTAGGCGTAGTCGGAGAGGTCGCCGTGCAGCGGCTTCTCGGGTTCGTACAGGAACTCGTGATAACCGCTCACCGTGGCGTAGCCGGTGTGCTCGGTCATCCAGGCCTCGACCTGCTCGAAGATGCCCAGGTCGCCCGGGTTCATCTTGGCATCCGGCTTGTCGCCCAGCGGTCGGATCAGCACGCCGCCGAAGGTGTGCAGGTTCAGCCAGACCATGATGTTTGGATGGCGCGTCGCGAAGTCCAGCACCGCGCGGGTCTCCGGCGCACTGCCGGGGTAGTGGCCGGCGCCTTCTTGCTGCGGCTCGGGGGCCCAGGCGTACGGAAAGTTACGGTTGAAGTCGTAGAGGTTGTCCGACAGGTAGTACGGCGCCGGAATGGTGCGGCCGTCGAAATTGGCGATGCGCCCCTCGGGGTAGAGCCGGAAGTACGGCCCCGGATCCTCGGGCAGGCGCGCCACCATCACCGCCGGCGCCAGCACTTCACCGTCGTCGCCGCGCAGCTCGACCAGTTCGCCGTCGGGATCCTGCTGGCGCATGTAGCCGGCGAAGCCGTCGCCGTCGATGTCGCCGGCCTCCCAGCGCGCATGGCCGGTGTTGACGCGGTCGTCCACCGGGCTCGATCGCACATAGCGGCCGCGGGTGAGCACCTCCTCGGCGCCATCGGGCGAGATGCGCGGCACGACGTAGAACAGCGTCTCGCGGAGGGCCTGCGCCATGTGCGCGGGCAAGGGCTTGCCGCCGGCTTCGTCGGCGCCCTGGTGGATGGCCAGGATGTCCTCGGCGATGGCCAGCGCCACGCTGGACCCGCAGACCTCGCTGGCGTGCATGTTGCCGTCGATCCACACGGCCGGCCGCTGCTGATCTGGGTTGCGGCCGATGGTGAGCAGCGGGATGTCGCGTCCCGCGGCGCTGCGGCCGATGCTGCCGAGCCGGGCGATCTCCGGGTGCTGCGCGGCCCATCGGCCGAGCTGCTCGAGGAGTTCGGCATGGTCGAGGTATTTCTGGCGGAACATGGGCCTCCTGGCGGGCGAAGTCGGCAGGGGGTCGATGTTGCCTGATCCGGACCTGGGCAGCGATCCGAGCGCCGGCTCGGTCGCCGACAAGCGTCACGTCGCAGCCGGGCGATGAATGGGACCTGTTCGACTGCGGCGCCTTGAGCAGCGCGCTCACCGGCCGCTTCGGCAGCTTCGTGCTGCCGGTGCTGCCGGTGCTGACGCCCCATGGCGTCTGAATCGCGGCGTGCGCCGATGGACACGTGTGCAGGCGCCGCCTGCGCTACGCTGCGCCGCATGGACACCGCAGCGCCACCGCCGCACCGGCGATGCTTCATCGCGCTGATGCTGCCGACCAGCGCCTGGCCGGCGCTCGAGGCGGCGCGGGCGCTGTGGCGCTGGCCGGCCGCGGTGCGGCCGCTGAGTGGCCCGGACCTGCACATGACCTTGCACTTCATCGGCGACCTGGCGGTGGCGCAGCCTGATGCGCTGAGCGCTGCGTTGTCCGGGGTCACGATGCGCCCGCTGCAGGTGGCGATCGATGCCCCCGCGCTGTGGAACAACGAGACCGCGGTGCTCACCGGTGTCGCCTCGCCGGAGATGGGCGCGCTGCACGACGCGGTCGGCCGCGCGCTCGCCGGCACTGGCCTGCCGGTCGATGCGCGGCGCTGGCGACCACATGTGAGCCTGGCCCGCAGCGCCCGGGGCGCGATTGTGCCGGCCGTGCCCACGCCGGTGTCGTGGCAGGCCACCGGCCTGGCACTGGCCTGCGCGTCGGGTGGCGGGGCGCAGCGCTACCGGCTGCTGCGCACCTGGCCGGCCGCGCGAGCCTGAGCGAGGCCGCGAAGCACGACGGCCGGTACGACGGTAGGCTTCACGCTGTTGAACCCGCGCGAGCGTCACGAGATGCCGAAGTACCGCTTTCCGCCCCGGGCCTGGCTGTCCGCCGTCCTGGCTGGCCTGCTCGGCGCCGGCTGCGCCTTGCAGCCCGCGCCCGAACCCAGCCTGTACCTGCGGCTGGGCGGCAAGCCGGCGATCGAGGCCTTGATGGCCGACGCGATCGCCACGATCGCGGCAGACCCGCGCATCCAGCGCCGCTTCGGCAGCATCGATGGGCGGGAACTGAAGGACAAGCTGGCCGAGCTGATCTGCGCCCGCACCGGCGGGCCCTGCGTCTACACCGGCCGCAACATGGCCGACGTGCATGAGGGCATGCACATTCGCGACGACGAGTTCGACAGCCTGGTCGAGGACATCGCCAAGTCGCTCGACAAGTTCAAGGTGCCGGCGGCGGAAAAGCGCGAGGCCCTGGCCTTGCTGTACCAGATGCGCAGCGCCATCGTCGGGCACTGAACCCGCGGACCGTCAGCGCACGGCGTCACCGCCCGCGGGCAGCAGCGTGCCGGCGATCGCCGCGTCGATGCCGCGATGAAAGCGCAGCACCTCGTGCTCCAGCCGGCCCAGCTGAAACTGCGCATTGGCGCCGCTGGCCAGGCCGCGCTGGATGGCCACCGCGGTGGCGATGTCTTCCTGCTGGAATACCGTCTGCTCGATCAGGCCGAAGGTCTTCTCCCAGTGCGGCGTCCAGTCCTCGCCGCACCGGTCGGGCGGGATCAGCATCGTGTGCACCCAGCGCACCTGGTCCACCGCCGGCGAGAACATGCCGATCAGGCTGACATAGTCGGGGTGCCAGATCAGGAAGGTATTGGGAAACAGCAGCTGCGTCGGCGTGGCCAGCTTGCACAGCGCCGTGCGGTCGCCGGGCGTCTCGAAGGACTCGAACGCGGCGCGCCGGGCGACCAGCGAATCCTGGTGCGGGCCGGCATGCAGGTTGACGATGAAGGCATCGGCGAAGAAGGGGTAGATCGTGTCCCGGTGCAGCACCCGGATGTGATAACCCTCCAGGAACGCGTCCACGGTCAGCTTCCAGTTCGCGGCATAAACCCGGTCGATCTTGCGGAACACACGCATGCCGGCCAGGCCCAGCCAGTCCAGGTGGCTGTCCAGCCCTTGCAGGAACGCCGCCGCCGAAAACGCCGGACCGGGGCTGCGCTTGACGAAGACCAGGCCGGCTGCCTCGTCGCAAGGCAGCTCGACCAGGCTCAGCGTCGCCGCGTCGATGCCGTCGAAGGTCTCGGCATGCAGGCGGTGGCGCAGGCGGCCGTCCAGCTCGTAGGTCCAGCCGTGGTACGGGCAGACCAGCGCCTTGCAGGGCCTGGCCTGCGCAGGGTCAGCCCCGGCCGGGGCCACCAGCGCCATGCCGCGGTGGCGGCAGACATTGAAGAAGGCCCGGGCGCGGCCGTCACCGTCGCGGGTCAGCACGATGGGCACGCCCAGCGCATCGAAGGGCAGCGCCGAATGCGGTCCCAGTTCCGCGCTGTGCGCCGCGACGATCGGCCACTGCGAGAACACGGCCTGCTGCTCCTGCTGCCAATGCAGCGGGTCGGTGTAGTGGCGCGTGGCGACGCTGCCGGCCTCGGTGCCCAGCTCGCGAGTGCCGCTGCAGCGGGAGTGATCGAGGCGTTGAATCATCCCGGCCAGGGTGGCCGGCAGCGGTGCGGCGGTGTGTCGTGTCATGGGCACCAGCTTAGGCGCGATGGGCTCGCCGGGTGTTCGGGTTTTGCGACAGCAGGCCGGCGGGGCCCCCAGGGCAGCGCATGTTCAGCTTTGCTGTCCGCACCGGGCGCAGCCGCCTTGCGCCGGCCGCGCCGACCGACGAAGATCGGCGGCTTCGCCGCTGACCTGCCGCGGCAACCCGACCGCACCGACCGAACCGACCGAGCCGACCTGAGCGCCCCCACCCGACGCATGAGCACCCCCACCGTCAAGCCGCGCCGCAAGCCCTTGCAGTCGCGCGCCTGGATGACCAGCGGCGCGATCCAGGACGCTTTCGTGATGCTGCTGGTCGAGCGCGGCTACGACAAGGTGTCGATGCGCGAGATCGCCGCCGTCGCCGGCGTCGGCCTGGGCACGCTGTACCTGTACTTCCCGGGCAAGGAGTCCATTGCCGCGGTCACCGTGCGCAGCTGGATGCGCAAGCAGGCGGCGGTGCTGGCGGCCGCCGCCCGCACGCCGGCGCCGCGCACGCTGCAGGCGACGGTCCAGGCCCTGGCGGCCGCGCATGTGCAGGCGCTGCTCGGCCAGGCCGGCGAATGGCGCGCGCTGCTGGAACTGGAGCGCCGCATCTCGCCGCCCGAGCGCTACCGCGAGATCTACCGGGAGTTCGTGCTGCTGTTCCGCGATGCCCTGGGCGCCGCCACCGATTGGCCCGCGGCACTGGACCTGCAGCGCACGGCGTTCAACGGCTTCACGATCCTGCATGGGCTGGCCAAGCAGGCCTTGCTGGTGCAGGAGACCTGCCCGCCCGCGGACGAACTGTTGGCCGACGTGACCCTGGCCGTCGGCGCCTACTTCCGGGCGGCCGAGGCAGGCTGAGCACCGCCAAAGCCGGTTCATCCGGCATTTGAATCGGCAAAACTGAACGCCGCCTGCCCGGCAGTTCGGCGGATCGCGGTGGTGGCGACGATCGGACAATTTCAGGACGGACCCGGCTGAGCCGCGCGCGGCTGACGGTCCTCCCGCGGGCGACGCGAAGCCGGCCCCTCCCCACCACGCCACCATGACGACACCCGGTCACCTGCCGATCCGACTGCTGACCGAGACCCTGGCCCTCGTCGCGCTGGCCGAGGTCATGGTGATGGGCCTGCTGACCTGGCTGGCGCCGCAGCTGCGCGGGTGGCCGCTGGTCGGCATCAGTGCCGCGGCGATGATCCTGATCGCCGCGCCCACGGTGTACTGGCGCGTCATGCGTGCGCTGAGCGTCGCCGCCCGCCCGCAGCGCAGCGACGCGGCCCCGCCACCGTCACCGCTTCGCCCGGAACAGCGCCTGCGGCGGGCGATCGGCATGACGGCCGCTGCCCAGCTCGCCGGCCTGGTGGTGACCGGCGCCGCCGTCGCCTACGTCAAGGGCCAGATCGACGCGGACATGCAGCAGCGTTTCGATCGGGATGTCGAACGCATCGAAGCCGAAGTGCTGCGCCGGTTTCAGCTGCCGGTGTATGGCCTCAAGGGGGCGCGCGGCGTGTATGCCGCCAACCGCACGGTGAACCGCGCGCAGTTCACGGCCTATGTCGAGTCACGCGACCTGCAGGCCGAATTCCCCGGGGTTCGCGGCATCGGTTTCATCGAGCGCGTGATGCGCACGGACCTGGACCGCTTCCTGGCTGCAGCCCGCGCGGACAACGCGTCGCAGTTTCAGCTGCACAGCACGGGCAACGCCGACGATCTGTATGTCGTCAAGTACATCGAGCCGCTGTCGCAGAACATTGCTGCCTGGGGCCTCGACCTGGGCGCCGACGCGATGCGGCGCGAAGCCGTCGAACGTGCGGTGGAGAGCGCCGAGCCGTCCTTGACCGGGCAGATCACGCTGGGCGAAGGCGAACGCCGGGCGCCGGGCTTTCTCTACGCCGTGCCGATCTACCGCCAGGGCGCCGACCCGACGACCGCCGAGCAACGCCGCGCGGCGCTGCTCGGCCTGGTCTATGCGGTGATGTTCGCGGACGAGCTGCTGGCGGGCGTGCACGCCGCGGCGGGCGCGGCACTGGACTTCGAGGTCTTCAACGGCGACGGCACCGACAGCGCACAGGTCGTCTACGACGCCGACGGCCACCTGGGCCAAACGGCCGGTCTGGTCAGCGATCACAGCTACCGGCAGCGCCAGCTCAACACCGTGCGAACGCTGGCCATCGGAGGACGGCTGCTCACTTTGCGCGCCAGCACCACGGCAGCGTTCGAATCCACCGTCGACCGACGGCCGATCGCCTACGCCGGCCTGGCCGGCGCGCTGCTGAGCCTGTTGCTGGCGCTGGCGGTCTGGTCGCTGGCCTCCGGCCGCGTTCGCGCGCAAAAACTGGCCGAGCGCATGACCGCCGATCTGGCGCGCGAGCGCCAGCGCCTGGACGACATCCTCAGCGGCACCGGCGCCGGCACCTGGGAATGGAACGCGCAGACCGAAGAGAACATCGTCAACGAGCGCTGGGCCGGGATCCTGGGCCATACGCTGGAAGAGCTGGCGCCCATCACGCCGCGGACATGGCCCTCGCTGGTGCACCCCGGCGACATCGCACCCGCCCGGTCCCGACTGGCGGCGCACCTGGCCGGCGAATCGGACCAGTACGAGGTCGAGCTGCGCATGCGCCACAAGGCCGGCCATTGGGTCTGGGTGCAGGCCCGCGGCCGCATCTCCACCCGCAGCGCCGATGGCCGCCCCGAATGGGTGGCCGGCACCCACATGGATGTCAGCCAGGCCAAGGCGGCGGAGTCCCGGCTGCGCGACAACGAGCACCTGATGCGCCTGGTCACCGACCACATGCCGGGGCGCATCGCGTACTGGGATGCGCGCCTGCAGCTGCAGTTCGGCAACCAGGCCTTCTTCGACCGCTTCGGCGGCACGCCGGCCGAGCAGATCGGCCGCAGCGCCGCCGCCGTGCTCGGCGCCGACCGCGTGCGCCGTTCCGCCACCCTGGTCGAAGGCGTGCTGCACGGGCAGGCGCAAAGCTACGAAACCAGCGAGACCCCCGTCGCCGGCGCGGCCGTGCACCAGCTGACACACATGATCCCGGACGTGCGCGACGGCCAGGTGCGCGGCTTCGTGGCACTGACCATGGACATCACCTCGATCAAGCGCGCAGCCCAGGACCTGCAGCGCACGGTCACACTGATGCAGGCCATCCTGGACAACCTGCCCTGCGGCCTGAGCGTGTTCGACGGCAACCTGCGCCTGATCGCCCACAACAGCAGCTTCCGCCGGCTGCTGGCCCTGCCCGACCACCTCTTCGCGGGTCCCGACATCGGCTTCGAACGCATCATCCGCCACAACGCCGAATCGGGCGAATACGGCCCCGGCGACGTGCAACTGCTGGTCGCCGGCCTGCTCGAGCGGGCCCGGCATCCGGTGCCGCACCAGTTCGAGCGCCTCCGCCCCGACGGCATCTCGCTGGACATCCGCGGCGCACCAATGCCCGGCGGCGGCTTCGTCACCACCTACACCGACATCAGCGAGCGCGTGCGCGCGCAGGCCCGGGTGCACGAAAGTGAACACCTGATGCGGCTGGCCACCGACAACATGCCCGGCACCATCGCCTACTGGGACAACCAGCGGCGGCTGCAGTTCGGCAACAAGGCCTTCTTCGAAGGCTTCGGCGGCGCGAGCAGCGAACTCGTCGGCCGACCGGACCGCGAGGTGATGGGCGCCGCAGCGGCGCAGCAGACGGCAGCGCTGGTCGACATGGTGCTGCAGGGCCAGCAGCACAGCTTCGAGCGCGAAGAGCTGTCCGACAGCGGCGAGCGCAGGTTCTGGCTCACGCACATGATTCCCGATGCGCGCGACGGTGTGGTGCACGGTTTCGTGGCGCTAACTCTCGATGTTGGCGTCATCAAGCATGCCGAGGAAGGCCTGCGCCGGATCAACCACGAGCTGATGCTGGCGCGCGACCGCGCCGAACAGGCCAGCGTGGCCAAGGGCCGGTTCCTGGCCAACATGAGCCACGAGATCCGCACGCCGATGAACGCGATCCTGGGCATGCTCAGGCTGCTGCACAACACCCGCCTGACGCCGCGGCAGCTGGACTATGCGGACAAGGCCGAACGCGCGGCCCGCGCGCTGCTGGGCCTGCTGAACGACATCCTGGACTTCTCGAAAGTCGAGGCCGGCAAGCTGGCGCTGGACCCGCGACCGTTCCAGCTGGACCGGGTGCTGCGCGACCTGTCGGTGATCCTCTCGGCCAACCTCGGCGCCAAACCGGTGGAGGTGCTGTTCGACGTCGACCCGGCCACGCCGGCGCTGCTGCTGGGCGACGACATGCGGCTGCAGCAGATCCTGGTCAACCTGGCCGGCAATGCGATCAAGTTCACCGCCCAGGGCGAAGTGGTGCTCAAGGTGCAGGTGCTGTCCCGCGATCCGGATGCCGTCACGCTGGCGTTCTCGGTGCGGGACACCGGCATCGGCATCCCGGCCGAGCAGCAGCAGCACATCTTCAGCGGCTTCTCGCAGGCCGAAGCCTCGACCACGCGTCGCTTCGGCGGCACCGGGCTGGGTCTGTCGATCTGCCAGCGCCTGGTCGTGCTGATGGGCGGCAGGGTAGCCCTCAGCAGCGCACCCGGTCACGGCAGCACCTTCGGCTTCCAGCTCACGCTGCCGGTCGTGCCCGAGGCGCCGGCAGAAGCAAGCGCACCGAATGAACTGCGCGCCCTGATCGTCGACGACAACCCGCTCGCGCGGGATCTGATCGTGGGCATGGCCCGATCCCTGGGCTGGGTCGCCGATGCCGCCGCGGGCGGCGCCGAGGCGCTGGCGCAGCTGGACCAGCGCCAGCGCAGCGGCAGCCCCTATCAGGCCGTGTTCATGGACTGGCAGATGCCCGGCATGGACGGCTGGCAGGCCAGCCGCCGGATCCGCGAACGCTTGGGGCACGACGCGCCGCTGCTGCTGATGGTGACGGCCCACGGCCGCGAGAAGCTGGCCCTGCAGCCGGCCGCGGAGCAGGCCCTGCTCGACGGCTTTCTGGTGAAGCCGGTCACCGCCTCGATGCTGCGGGATGCGGTCGGACAGGGCCAAGCCGCCGGCGCGCTCGACGACAGCACAAGCGCCGCACCGCAGGGTCTGCGCGTGAACCGGCCCGTCCTGCGCCTGAACGGCATGCGCGTGCTGGTGGTCGAAGACAACGCCAACAACCAGCAGATCGCGCAGGAGCTGCTGGCGGCCGAAGGCGCCGCGGTCACGCTGGCGGCCGATGGTGAACAAGGCGTTGCCGCCGTGGCCCGTGCAGCCCCGCCCTTCGACGCCGTGCTGATGGACTTGCAGATGCCGCTGATGGACGGCTACACGGCCACCACGCAAATCCGCCAGACGCTGGGCATGACGGCATTGCCGATCATCGCGATGACCGCCAACGCGATGGCCAGCGACCGTGATGCCAGCCTGGCCGCCGGCATGAACGACCATGTCGGCAAACCCTTCGACCTGGACGCGCTGATCACCACGCTGCTGCGCCATGTCCGGCATACCCCGGCGACTGCGACTGCGAATGGGACAGCGACTGCGGCGGCACCCGACGACCCAGCCCGTGAACCGGCCGTCCTGCCGGAAGCCTTGATGCGCATCGCGCTCGACCATGACCTGGATGTGCGTGGCGCCGTCTCCCGGCTGGGGGAACGCCTGGACGTGTGGCTGCGCGCGGCAAAGAACTTTGCCGCCGAACTGCCGGCGCACGCGCAGGAGATGGATGCGCTGCTGGCCCAGGGCCAGTTCAAGGCCGCCGGCCAGCTGATGCATTCGCTGAAGGGCCTGGCTGCGACGCTGGGCGCCAGGCGCCTGGCCGATCTGAGCGCCCGCGCCGAGATCGCCTGGGCCCGGCCGGATCGTGCGTCAGGCGCAGACACCGTGTCCGCCGAGCAGCTTCATGCGGCGATCGCGCACACCGAAGCCGGACTCCATGCGCTGGTCGCGCAGCTTCAGGGCCTGCATCCCGCGCCCGCAGCCACAGCGGCCGTGCGGGACGCGGCGGCGCTGCGCCAAGAGCTGCTGGCCTTGAGCTACCTGCTCAGGGATTCGGACATGGCGGCCACCGATGCCTACGCTGACTTGCAGCAGGCCCACGAAACTTCCTGGCCGGATGAACTGGCACCACTCGGCGACGCCATTGCGGCGCTGGACTTCGATGGCGCCCTGCAGGCCTGTGAGGCACTGGTCGGGCAGCTTGGCGCATGACGTTGGCGGTTTCCCGGTGACGTGATGATGGACCGCAAGACCATGGATGCCATGGCCGGGTCAGGCGTCGAACGCCATCGCCTACACGAGTTCGTAGCCTGCTTCCGCCGGACAGACCACCGAAATGAAAACCAGTGGCTCGTTGTTGCCATTGAAAACGCCGTGGACGCAACCAATGGGTGCAACAACCACGCAGCCTGGCGCAATGGATTGCGACCTTCCGCCTTCCTCGAGCTGGTACTCGCCTGACCCTGACAGGACCGTCCACGTATCCTGGCCGTGAGGGTGGACGTGCGCGGTGATGCGCTGCCCCGAATTCACGTGCCACGCAACGACAACGGCCTCGGCCGACTGCGTGATCACGGAGCGGATCGGCTCGCCTGGGCCTTCCGTGGGTTGCATGAATGCCGCGCTGTGAAAGATGCGTGTGGGGGCCATGAAAAGTGCTGTTGTTGTGGGGCTGCCTCTGGCACGCAAGAAGTGCGCCGCCCTTGCTTCTTGCGAGTGATCGCCCACCCCCACAGCATCGCCCGCCCCTCAGCGCCCCGCCGCCCCCGTCTCCAGCAGCTTGAACTGCCCCTTCTCGATCTTCAGCATCACATACCCACGCTCGTCGAAGCCGATGTGGTCGGTGGGCGTGTAGTTGACGATGCCATGCGACAGCACGATCTCGCGCTCGCTCTCCAGCGCATCGCGCAGCGCCTGGCGGAAAGCCGGCGTGCCGGGCTTGGCTCTCTTCAAGGCCACCGGCACGATGCGCTGCAGGATCTGCAGCGCATCGTGGGCATGGCCGCCGAACTGCGTGCGCGACATCGCGCCGTGCTTCTGCTCGTAGGGCTGCACATAGGCCAGCGCCACCTTTTTGATCGGGTTGGCATCGGCCAGCTGCTCGGCCACCAGCATCGGCCCGGCGGGCAGGATCGCGCCGTCCATCTTCGGCCCGCCCACGCGCACCAGGTCCGGTGAACCGGCGCCGTGGGTCTGGTAGATCGGGCCGGTGTAGCCACGTTCGCGCAGCGTGATCTGCGGCAGCGCGGCGCCGGTGCCGGCGCCGACGATCAGCACCGCGTCGGGCTGCGCGGCCTGCACCTTCAGCACCTGGGCGGTGATGTTGGTGTCCGGCGGCGCGAAGCGTTCGGTGGCGACGATCTGCAAGCCGGCCTTCTGCGCCGACAGCTTGAACAGCTGGTTCCAGGCTTCGCCATAGGCCTCGTTCCAGCCGAGGAAGGCGACGCGCTTGATCTTGTCGGCCACCATGCGGCGGGCCAGCGCGTCGGCCATCAACGTGATCGGCTGCGGCAGGGTGAAGGTCCAGTCGTCGGCGCCACCGGGCCGTGGCACCGGAGCCAGCGCCAGTTGCACGGTCTTGAACTCGGCGGCGACCGGCGCCACGGCCAGCACCGCCGGCACGCCGGACGAACCGATGATCACGTCGGCCTTGCTCTCCAGCGCGAAGCGGCGCACGTTGCTGACGGCCTGCGTGCTGTCCGATGCGTCGTCCAGCAGGACCAGCGTGATCTTCTCGCCGGCGATGCGCTCGGGCCAGAAGGCCAACGAGGCCTTGACCGGAATACCCAGCGAAGACAACGGCCCGGTCAGCGACAAGGTGGTGCCGATGGTGATGTCGGCGTGGGCGGCACCGGCCTGCAGCAGGCCGAGCGCCAGCACGATGGAAGACAAGTTTCGTTTCACGGGAACTCCTGAAGGGAAGTCAAAGGACGAGCACGGGCAGACGGACTGCCGTGCGCGCCGTCGCGACGGCGCTGCGCTCAGACCGTCTCGCGCAGCCAGGACGCCAGGCCGGCCAGCAGACGCCCGCCGGCAGGCGACAGCGCGGTGAAATGGATACAGGCATGGATGGCGGACGCTTCGTGCACCTGGGTCAGCGGCACGCCGGCCGCCGCCAGCGCCCGCGCCAGCGCCAGGCCCTCGTCGCGCAGCGGGTCGTGGCCCGCGGTGGCGATCCAGGTCGGCGGCAGCGTGTTCAGCCGCTGCGAGCGCAGCAGGGCCACCTCGGGGTGCTGGTACAAGGCCGCGTCTTTGCCGAGATAGGCATCCATGAACCAGCGCATCACCGAGCTGGTGAGGAACTTGCCTTCGCCGTTCTCGGCATACGAGGGGCTGCCCTCCGAATAGTGCTGCGCCGCCGGGTAGATCAGGCCCAGGCCGCGCAGCGGGATGCCGGGCGCCACGCGCTGCGCGGCCACCGCCGCCAGTTGCGCGCCGGCACTGTCGCCGGCCAGCGCCAGCCGTGCCGGATCACCGCCGAGCTCGGCGGCATGCGCAGCGACCCAGCGCAGCGCGGCTTCCGCGTCGTCGGGCGCCGCCGGAAAGCAGTGCTCGGGCGCACGGCGGTAGTCCACCGCCACCACCAGCAGGCCGGCCTCCTGGCACAGCGTGCGGCACACCGCATCGTGGGTTTCCAGGTCGCCGATGACCCAACCGCCCCCGTGCAGGAAGACCAGCACCGGCAGCGGCCCGGTGCTGCCCATCGGCGTGTAGCAGCGCAGCGGCAGTGCGCCGCCGGGACCGGCGATCGCCAGGTCGCGCACCAGCGCCTGGGGCGGCTGCAGGCCCAGCGCGCCGGCCAGTTCACGGTAGGACTGCCGCGCGACATCCAGCGGCAGGCTCTCCAGCGGCGGTTGGCCGGCGGCCTGGACCAGGAAGCCGCCAATCGCCGGTTCAAGCGGCGCCGTGCCGAAAGCTGTATTTTCTCGTGGAAAGCTCATGGGGTTCCTTGTGGTTGATAACGTTACATCAGCGCGTCCACTGCAATGGCCGCGGGTTTGGGTGAAGCTGGCTCAGCGCAGCAGACGGCCGTCGCGAGCGCGCACGCCGATCTCGACGAAGTCCGAGCCGTGATGGCGCTCGCGGCCGAAGCTGAGCCGGAAGCCGCCGATGTCCAGCGTGCCCAGGCCCTCGATGGCCTCGCTGAGGCTCCGCGCGTCCAGGTGCTTGCCGGCACGCCGCAGCGCGGCGCTGAGCAGACGCATGTGCAGATAGGCCTCCAGGCCTTCGAAGCTCAGCGCCTCGGGGCCGATGAACTCGTCGGCATCGCGCTGCAGGTCGCGCACGATGGGCAGCGCGGCCACTTCGGGATTGGGCACGACGCTGGTGTAGCCGATCATGCGTTCGCGAAAGACGCGGGTGAGCTGGGTCAGGCCCCCGGTGGACAGCGTGGCGATGGTGGCCGGCGCCGTGTTGCGCAGGCTGGCGGGCAAGCGGTCCAGCGCCGCCAGCGCGCCATGGCCGAGGTTCAGCACCAGGGCCTGCGGCGCGCCTGTGGCCAGCGTGCGAAAAGCGGTTTCCATCGCCTCGGGGCGCTCGTCGGTCAGCAGGCGCGTGATCTGCAGGCCGGCGCGCTGCAGGGCGGCCGCCAGCGCCTCGGTGCGCGCCGGCGCGGCACCGTCGGCGAGCAGCGCCACGCGGCTGATGCCGATCGCCTGCAGCTGCCGGGCCAGTGCATCGGCCTCGCGGCCGTCGTCGGGCCGCAGGCTGAAGACATGCTGGATACCGCGCGCACGCAGCGCCAGGGCACCCGACATCGGGCCCAGCAGCGGCACCTGCAGTTCCTGTGTGGCCTCGGCCGCCGCCAGGCAGGCCCGCTCGCCCAGGCAATTGACGATGGCCAGCGCATGGTGGCTGCGCACCAGCGTGCGCAGGTTCGCGGCATGGCGCTGCGGGTCGCCGCCATCGTCCAGCGTGACCAGCTCGATCGGCCGCCCCTGAATGCCGCTCGCGGCGTTGAGCCGCTCGACATGCGCCTTGGCGCCGGCCAGCACCCGGTTGGCCACCGGGAAGCCCGCGCCGGTCAAAGGCAGCGACTGGCCGATGACGATGGGCTCGGGTGCCGCCTGCGCCACCGTGCCGGCACCCAGGCACAGCAAGCCAGCCAGGAACCAACGCATGGGATGAGCGGCCATTGTGCGACGCTGATTCAGGCCGTCCGGCGCGCCACAACCGGCACCGCCTCACGGCGTGCTGCGGCCGCCGGCCGCAACAGGAAGTGCGCCAGCGCCGGCAGCAGCACCAGCGCGCCAACCATGTTCCAGACGAACATGAAGGCCAGCAGGATGCCCATGTCGGCCTGGAACTTGATGGGCGAGAAGGCCCAGGTGCCCACCGCCAGCGCCAGCGTGATGCCGGTCAGCATCACCACGCGCCCGGTGAACTGCAGCGCGTGGTGGTAGGCGGCAGACAGGCTGTCGCCGGCGCGCAGCCGGGCCAGCATCACCGACAGCACATAGAGCGCATAGTCGACGCCGATGCCCACGCCCAGCGCGATCACCGGCAGCGTGGCGACCTTGACGCCCATGCCCAGGCCCACCATCAGCGCCTCGCACAGGATCGATGTCAACACCAGCGGCAGCACGGCGCAGACCACCGCGCGCCACGAGCGGAAGGTCACCCAGCACAGCAGCACGACAGCGCCGTAGACCCACAGCAGCATCTCGTTCATCGCCCGCTTGACGACGATGTTGGTGGCGGCGTCGATGCCGGCCGAACCGGCGGCGAGCATGAAGCGCTCTTCGGGCGTGGCGTTGGCGGCGATGAAGCGTTCGGCCTCATCGACCACGCGCGTCAGCGTCTCGGCCTTGTGATCCTTCAGGTAGACATACAGCGACAGGAAGGAGCAGCCCTGGTTGAACAGCTCGCGCGGCGCGCGGGTCTGCACACCGCCCAGCGCGCTGGCGTTGGGAATCAGCTCGAACCACTTCAGGTTGCCTTCGTTGTAGCCGACCATCGCCAGCTTCGACAGCGCGGCCATCGAGTTGGTCGATTCGACGCCGGGCAACTGCTCCAGGCGCCAGGCCAGGCGGTCGACCTTGGCCAGCGTGCCGTAGCGGGTGCACTGGTCTTCGGGCGTGGCCACCATCACCACCAGGATGTCGCTGCTGGCCGCGTAGTTGCGCGCCACGAACTGGGCGTCGCGGTTGTAGCGCGAGTCGGCCCGCAGCTCGGGCGCGCCGGGGTCGAGGTCGCCGATGTTCAGCCGCAGGCTGATGGCGTAGCCGCCTGCCGCCAGCAGCACGCTGACGCCGATCGCCAGCAGCGCCGGGCCGCGTTGCGTGAAGCGGTCGAGTTGCGCCCACAGCCAGGAACGGCTCGCAGTGCTGCCTTCCGTGCTGCCATCAGCGCTGGCGTCCGCCGACTCCAGCCGCAGGCTGCGCTCGGCCGCCGCCGGGCTGACGCCGACATAGGACAGCAGGATGGGCAGCAGCACGAGGTTGGTGAAGATCAGCACCGCCACGCCGATGCTGGCGACCACGGCCAGGTCCTGGATGACCTGGATCTTGATCAGGGCCAGCACCGCGAAGCCGACCGCGTCGCACAGCAGCGCGGTCAGGCCTGCGACGAAGAGGCGCCTGAACGTGTAGCGCGCGGCCACGACGCGGTGGGTGCCGCGGCCGATGTCCTGCATGATGCCGTTCATCTTCTGCGCGCCATGGCTCATGCCGATGGCGAACACCAGAAACGGCACCAGCACCGAGTACGGGTCCAGCTCGTAGTGCAGCAGCGCCAGCAGGCCGAACTGCCACACCACCGCGATCACCGAGCAGGCCACCACCAGCGCCGTGCTGCGCGAGCAGCGGGTGTAGCCGAACAGCACCGCGGCGCAGATCACCAGCGCCAGACCGAAGAACATCAGCACCTGCTGCAGGCCCTCGATCAGGTCGCCGACCACCTTGGCAAAACCGGTCACGTGGATGCGGATGCTGTCCGTTTGATACTTGGTGCGCAGCGCCTCGATCTTGCGCGACAGGTCGCCATAGTCCAGTGCCTCGCCGGTCTTGGGGTGCTTGTCCAGCAGCGGCACGAAGATGACGCTGGACTTGAAGTTGCCCGCCACCAGCTGGCCGATCTCACCCGAACGTTCGACATTCGCGCGCACCTCCGCCAGGCTCGCGGGCGAGCCGTCGTAGCTGTCGCCCATCACCGTGTTGCCGTCCAGGCCTTCTTCGGTCACCGCGACCCAGCGCGT
>NZ_DATILJ010000308.1:0-10606 GCF_035476535.1 Aquabacterium sp. | reverse complement strand
GCGCGCCAGCCGCATCACCAACCGGTAGATCAGCCGCACGAAGACCAGCGCGAGCAGCGCTTCGACGAAGGTCAGCACGAACGCGACGAAGGCATTCCAGCGCAGCGTGCGCTGGTGGAACTTGCTGATCGCGCTGTCGCGCTTGATCTCGATCGAGTCGTAGAAGCTCGGGATCACCAGCAGGGTCAGGAAGGTGGACGTGATCGTGCCGCCGATGATGGCCACGGCCATCGGGCGATAGAACTCGCCGCCCTCGCCCAGCCCGATGGCCACCGGCAGCATGCCGGCGATCAGCGCGAAGGTGGTCATCAGGATCGGCCGCAGGCGCTTGCGGCCGGCGGTCATCAAGGCCTCTTCACGCTCGACGCCCTCGGCTTCCTGGGCCCGCGCGGCGTCCAGCAGCAGGATGGCGTTCTTGGCCACCAGGCCCATCAGCATGATCACGCCGATCAGGCTCATCAGGTTCAGCGTGCCGCCGGTCATCAGCAGCGCCAGCACCACGCCGATCAGGCTCAGCGGCAGCGAGATCATCACCGGCAGCGGCGCGGTGAACGAGCCGAACTGCACGACGAGGATCAGGTACATCAGCGCCACGCCCATCAGCAGTGCGGTGATCATGGCGCCGAACACCTCCTGCTGGTCTTTCGACGCACCGGCCAGCTCCAGCCCGTAGCCGGGCGGGTAGGCGATGGCCTTGGCGATCTTCAGCGCCTCTGCGGTGACCTCGCCGGGCGATCGGCCCTGCGCATTGGCCGAGACCGAGATCGTGCGCTTGCCATCCGCATGCTGGATCTGCGACGGACCCTTGCCCATGCTGACGGTGGCGATCTGCTCCAGCGGCACCATGCGGTTGGTGCCGGTCACGGCGATCGGCAGGCGCTCGATGTTGCTGGCCGCGATGCGGTCGTCCGGGTGCAGGCGCACCGCCACGTCGCGCGCCTCGCCGGTGGGGTCGATCCAGTCGCCGACCTCGATGCCTGCGAAGGCCACGCGCAGCGCCTGGGCCGCGTCGTTGACCGAGATGCCCAGCGCATTGGCCAGGCCGCGGTCGAGCTCGATCTTCAGCTCGTCCTGCGGATCCTGCTCCGACAGGCCGACATCCACCGCCCCCGGCACCTGGCGCAGCTTGTCCATGAAGCCGTTGGTGATCTCCAGCAACTGGCGTGAATCGGTGCCGGTGAAGCGGATCTGCACCGGTTTCTGCGCGCCGTTGTTCAGGTCGTCGAGCACGGTGTATTCGGCGCCGACCAGGCGCGCGGTGAGCGTGCGCAACTCCTTGGCGATCTCGATCGACGAACGCTTGCGCGTCGGGCTCTTGCCGACGTCGACATAGACCCGTCCGCCGCCGATGTTCACGGTGCTGTTGGTGGCCTTGGTTTCGGGCACCGTGCGCGCCAGCTTGGCCGCGGCCTCGACCTTCAGCCGCGCATATTCGAGGTTACTGCTCGACGGTGTGCGCACCTCGATGGCGATGGTGCCGTAGTCCGAACTCGGCAGGAAGCTGGAGCCGCCGTACTTGGCCTGCAGCGCGATGGCGCCGGCCAGGCTGGCAAAGGCGAACAGGAACATCCAGGCGCGGTGATGCAGCGCCCAGGCGATGACCTTGCCGTAGCGATCGGCCTGGTGGTCGAACCAGATGTTGAAGCGCGCCAGCAGCTTGCTGATGCCGTGCTTGGGTTCCAGGTGATGACCAGGGGGGTCGCCCCAGTAGGCCGACAGCATCGGGTCCAGCGTGAACGAGATGAACAGGCTCACCAGCACCGAGGCCACCACGGTCAGGCCGAAGGGCCGGAACCATTCGCCCGACACGCCGGGCATGAATGCCACCGGAATGAACACCGCGACGATCGAGAACGTCGTCGCCGCCACCGCCAGGCCGATCTCGGCCGTGCCGTTCAGCGCCGCCGTGCGCCGGTCTTCACCGCGCTCCATGTGGCGCACGATGTTCTCGCGCACGACGATGGCGTCGTCGATCAGCACGCCGATGGCCAGCGACAGGCCGAGCAGGCTCATGAAGTTCAGCGTGAAGCCGCACAGCCACACGGCGATGAAGGCCGCGATCACCGAGGTCGGCAGGCTGAGCGCGGTGATCAGCGTCGAGCGCCAGGAGTTCAGGAACAGGTAGACCACCAGGATGGTCAGCCCGGCGCCGAAGACCAGCGCGTGGATGACATTGTTGAGGCTGTTCTGCGCATCGACGCCGCCGTCCTGCGTCACTTCCAGCTTGGTGCCTTGCGGCAGCGTCTTGTTGATCTCGGCCACCAGCTTGCGCGCTTCGTCGGCCACCGACACGGTGCTGGCGTCGCGCGAGCGCACCACCGACATGCCGACATTCGGATTGCCGTTGCGCACGCTGACGCCGCTGAGTTCGGCAAAGCCGTCCTTCACCGAGGCCAGCTGGGCCAGGCGGATGGTTTCTTCGCCGCTGCGCTTGACGACGATCTGGTCGAAGTCCGTCGGCGACTCCAGCCGCCCGACCAGCCGGATGCTCTGGTCTTCCAGCGTGCCGCGCACCTTGCCCACCGGCGCGGTGGTGTTCTGGTTGCGCAGCGCGGTGACCACCTCGCCGACCGACACGTTGTACTCGCGCAGCTTCTCGGCGCGCAGCAGCACGCTCAGCTCACGCTTCAACGCGCCGTTGACATTGACCACCGCCACGCCGTTGATGCCGCGGAAGCGGTCGGCCAGCTTGTCTTCGGCCAGGCGCGAGATCTCGGCATGCGTCTGCGTGCTGGACGACAGCGCCAGCTGCATGATCGGCTGGGCCGCTGGGTCGAGGCGCTGCAGCACCGGCTCGCGCATCTCGATCGGCAGCTTGTAGCGCACCGTGCCGATGGCGTTGCGCACCTCGTCGGCGGCCTCGATCATGTTCTTGCTGAACTTGAAGATCATCACCACCCGCGCATTGCCTTCGCTGGCGGTGGCGCGGATCTGGTCGACGCCGGAGATGCTTTGCAGCTGCTTCTCGATGCGGTTGATGATCTCGCGCTCCACCGTGTCCGGCGAGGCGCCGGGGTAGAGGATGCTGACCACCATCACCGGCTGCTCGACGTCCGGGATCTGGTTCACGCGCAGCTTGGTCAAGGCCAGGATGCCCAGGCACATCAGCGAGATGATGATGACCACCGTGGCCACCGGCCGCTTGATGCTGAAGTCGGAGAGGAACATCGCTCAACCTCCGGTCTTGGACGCCGCGGCGGCCATTTCCACCGCCTGGCCATCGACCAGCGTGGTGCTCGGATTGCGCAGGATCTGGTCGCCTTCCTTCACCCCGCCCAGCAGCACGTAGACGCCGCGGCGCGGATCGCGGTCACCCAGCTTGACGGCCTGCTTCTGCAGCTTGCGCTCGCTGATGCGCCAGACATGCGCGTCGTCGCCGCTGCGTTGCACCGAGGCCTCGGGCACCACCACCACCTCGGTGCTGCCGGTCTCGATGCGGCCTTCGGCATACAGCCCGGACACCTTGGGCCGCGCCGCCTGCGTGAAATCGACCAGCACCTCCACCTGCCGCGTGGTGGCGTTGGCCATCGCATCGATGCGCCGCACGCGACCGCTGAATTCTGTCGGCCCCAGGCCGTTGACGCGGAAACCGACGCCCTGGCCGACCTTGATCTCCTGCATGCGATCGGCCGACACCAGGCCCTCGAAACGCATGCTGGCCGGGTCGATGACCTTGACCAGTTCCTTGCCGACCTGCGCGGTGTCGCCGGCCGAGACCTTGCGGTCGGCGAGCACGCCATCGAAGGGCGCCCGCACCTCCGTGCGCTGCAGCTGCTGGCGGGCCGATGCGGCGCGGGCCCGCGCGGCGACCAGGTCGCTCTGCGAATTGTTGCGCCGCATCTCGGCGTCTTCCATCGCCTGCATCGAGCTCATGCCCTGGGCCTGCAGCGCGCGCATGCGCTGGAACTGCCGCTCGGCCTGCTCGAAGCTCTGGCTGGCGGCGCGCGCCGATTCATCGGCGGAGGTCAGGCTGTCGCGGATGGCGGTGTCGTCCAGCCGCACCAGCAACTCGCCCTTGCGCACCGGCTCGCCGTTGTCCTTCAGCACCTGCAGCACCACGGTCGACACTTCGGCGCGCAAGTCGGCCCGGCGCTCGGGCTGGATCGAGCCGGTGATCACCGGGCCCGAGCCGCTGAGGCTCTTGCCCACGGTGCGCAGGTCTTCCGGCGAGATCAGCAGCGGCTTGGCGGGCGCCGAAGCCCCCGTCTTGACCGCGGCGCTGGCGCCGCCGGGTGCGCCTTCCTGGCCCGTCTTGCCGCAAGCGGCAAGACCCATCACGAGAGACAGCACGGCCACAGCGGCCCGCACGCGGGAATGCATCATCGACTTGAAGCTCCAGGATCGTTGCTGGCCAGGACCTTCATGAACGGGCGATCCGCCGCGTCGGGCCCTTCAAGGCCCTCGTGGGGCCGCCAGGAATCCGAAAGCTTAACCGTGAACTATTGCCGCGCCCATCCGACGCGACGAACGGCACGCCGCGTGGAGCGAAGCGACGTGGCACGGGGACGAACGTCGGCCGCGGGCACGCCGCCAGCGCGGCCGCCGGCTCACGCGAGCCGGCGCGCGGGGGCGCTCAGAACTCGAGCCGGCCGCTCAGGCTGATGCTGCGCGGATCGGCCGGCTTGATCCAGTTCGCGTACTGGTATTCCCAGAATCGCGCCTGGCCGGCGTTGTTGACGGCCGCCCGGAGCGTGGCCGCGTAGCCGCCGATGCGCAGCCGGTAGACGGCGCCGAGATTGACGACGGTGTGGCGGCCGACCACCACCGTGTTGGCCGCGTTGAGCATGACGTCGCCGGTGAACTTGGCATCGGCCGTCAGGTCCAGCCCGGCCAGCTGCGGCACCTGGTAGACCACGCGCGCCGTCGCCATCCACTCCGGCGCGCCGGCGACGCGGTGGCCGATGTTGGCAAGGCCCCGGGCGTACCTGGCATCCAGGCGCATCAGGCTGCCGGCGAGCTGCCATTGCGAGCCCAGCCGGCCGGCGGCGGCCAGCTCCAGCCCCTGGTAGACCGATTCGCCTTCCTGCACCAGCACATTGGCGGCGTTGGCGTACTCGCTGGGACGCTCGATGCGAAACAGCGCCGCGGTGGCTTGCCAATCCCGCTGCTCGGACTTGGCGCCGACTTCGTATTGCCGGCTGACCAGCGGGTCGAGCAGGCGGTTGGCATTCGCATAGGTGGAGCCGACCGTGCGGCCCGGCTCCAGCGACTCCATGGTGCTGCCGTAGAGCAAGGTGCCCGGTGCCGGCTTGAACATCAGGGCCACGGTCGGTGTGGTCACGCGGTCGGCATAGCGGCCCTGCGGGCTGCCGCCGGTGTCGAAGTCGGTCTGCGCATACCGGGTGTGGCGCAAGCCGGCCAGCACCGACCAGCGCTCCGACAGCTTCAGCGTGTCGCTGGCGAAGGCCGCCTTCTGGGTGATGTCGCCGGCCCGGTACAGGTTCAGGCCGCCCTGGGTGAGGTAGCTGCTGCCGTTGGGCCTGAAGAGGCTGCCGCTGCCCAGCGAGGTCCAGACGCCGTTGACGCTGTAGTCGTTCGACTGCTGCTGCCACGAGGCGCCGGCCGTCAGCTGATGCTCGATGCCGCCGCCGGACATCCGGCCCTCGACCAGGGCCTGCCAGTGGTCGAAGCCATGGCCCTCGCGCGTGTCCGAGCGGAACTCGTCGTAGTCGCCGGCCGCGTTCTGCAGGTAGAGGATGCTCTCGTTGCGGCTGCGCCTGGAGCTGCTGTGGCTGTAGCGGGTGCTCGCCACCCAGTTCGGGCCGAGCCGGTAGCTCAGGCCGGTGGAGACGATGCCGAACTCGGTGTCGAGAAACTGCCCCTGGCTCAGCAAGCCCTGGTTGTCGCCGCGCACCGTGCCGGGCAGGTGGCTGTCCGCCAGCTGCTGCGCCGAGATCGCCGGGGTCTGCCCCTCGGTCCTGCGCTGCTGGTACAGCGATTCGAGATGCCAGGTCAACTCAGGCGTCAGGCGGGTGTCCAGCGCCAGCGACACGGACTGGCGATCGACCGTGCCGTCGTTGAAGGTCTTGCCGTCCTCGTGCACCGCGCTCAGGCGGTAGCCGAAGGTCTTGCCGGTGCCCAGCCGTCCGCCGAGATCGATGCCGGCGGTCCAGATGCTGTTCGACTTGTGGCCGATCTCGACTGTCCTGAGCGGCTCGTCGCTGGGCTTCTTCGTCACGTAGTTGATCAGCCCGCCCGGCGAGCCGAAGCCGTGCAAGAAGCCGGATGAACCCTTCAGCAGCTCGATCTGCTCGAAGTGTTCGTAGGGCAAGGTGATGGCATAACTCAGGAAGGGGTTGCCGTCGATGCGGTAGGCGTTCTGCCAATCGAGTTCCAATCCGCGCACGCTCACGTAGCTGGCCCAGCTGCTGTAGGCGCCGCTGTTGTCCGTCACCGCCGCATCGAGCGCAAAGACATCGCCCAGCTTGCTCACCTGCCGCTGCGCCAGCTCGTCGCTCGTCACGACGGTGGTCGACAAGGGCGTCTCCAGTTGGGTTCGCGCGCCCAGCGCGCCGCCGCCGATCGTGGCCGTCAGCGGCGAAGGCGTGTACTCCGGGGACGCCGCGCTGGCCTTCACCCGCACCACGGGCAGCACCGCCTCGGTCCCGGGCGCTGCGGCCGCCCGCGTCGGCGGCGTGCCGGCGGGGGCCGCCGCAGCGGGCGCCGCCCGCTTCAGCGAGTAGCTGCCGTCGGTACCCGCCACGGCCTCCAGACCGGAGCCTTCGAGCAGCACGCGCAGCGCGGCCTGCGGCGTGTAGCTGCCGTTGAGCGCCGGGGCCTGCTTGCCGCGCACCAGTTCGGCATCGACACCGATCAGCAGGCCCATGCGCGCCGCGAGCTGAACCAGGGCCTGGTCCAGCGGCTGGGCCGCCTGCTGCAGGTTCATCGGCCCGGCCGCGGGCGGCGCCGCGAACGACGCCGCATGCGCGGCGCAGGCAATGGCCAGCGCGCACAGCGGCCGGGCGGCAAGCGGGCGCCGCGCAGCGCGGTGGGCGGGAAGGGTCGAGGGATGTCGGGTCATGCCAGAGGTACTGTTCATCGAGCAGCCAGCCCATCACGCGCGCCAGCAGCTGGCGCGCGATGGCGATCTGCCCGGGTCCGGGAGGCGACTGCAATTGTAAATACGAATGATTCGCATTATATGTCGACTCTGTGCTCGCGGCATGCCCTTGCCATTCGCCAACGGTGATCGCCGATGCCGCTCGCGGCCGGTGCGCCGCCCAGGCGCACAAGCGCGGCCCGCGAGCGGCCAGCAAGCTCAGCACCGCCCGCGAGCGATCAGGCGCTAGCGCCGCCCTTGAGCGGCCAGCGAGGCCAGGCGCGCGCCGCCCGGGTTCAGCACTTCGGCCACACCCATCGCCGACAGCAGCGCCGTTTCCTGCGCGTCGAAGGGCCGCAGGTAACCGCCTGCAAACCACAGCCCGCCCTGGCCCTGCAGCGACTGCATCAGCTGCTGCGCGGCCAGCGTGTCCGGTGTCGGCAGCATGTGCTTGAAACTGCTCACATGCAGCGGCGCGGCGGGCAGCGCCTGGCGGTGGCTGACCCAGCTCTTCCACAGCGGCGGCAGGCTGCCGGCGGGCGGCGGCGCCAGCACCTGGGCCAGGTCCATGCTGGCCTCGCAGAACGGCCCCTGCACGCGGCAGTTCAGGAACGAGCGCCAGGAAGGCTGCTGCGCGACGTAGGCGGCATCCTCGTGAATCGCCAGCGTCGCGTCGAAGAAGGCCATGCCCTGCAGCGCCGCGCGCTGCGCCGCGGTACCGGGCAGGCCTTGCAGCAGGGCCGATGTCGGCGGGCCGGACGAAGCGAACACCAGGTCGTCGAACACCTGCATCGGCCCACCGCCGGCCTGCAGCGCAAAACCGCCCTGCGGCAGCCGGCTCACCGCCGTCACCGGCGCGGCCGTGTGCAGCGTGACGCTGCTGAACTGATCCACCATGCGCTGCAGCGCATCGGCCATGCCGCGCTCGAGCACGTAGTACAGCAGCGGGTCGACAGGATTCGGCGGCAGCGCCTTGGCCGCGAAGACCAGCGCGGCGCGGGCCGACAGCGTGCGCGCTTGCTCGATGTCGCCGGAGTACAGCGAGGCGATCCAGGGCAGCAAGATGCCGTCGATCTGCGCCGGGCTCAGCTGCAGCGTCGGCAACCAGGCGCCGACCGTGAGCTTCCACGACGCATCCTTCTCCTCGCGCTGCTGCGCCGCGCGGAACATCGTGGAAAAGGCCTGGATGCCGCTGCGGTTCCACGGCGCCAGCAGCGGCCAGGCGCGGCCCGGCAAGATCGGCGAGACGAAGCGCGGCTGCGCTTCGGACGCGTCGTCCACCGTGATGCTGGCGATGAACGCGTGCGAGCCGCCGGTGGACGGCGGGTACAGACCCAACTGCGTCAGCAACTGCACATAGGTCGGGTAAGGCCCGGGGTGGAAGAACTGCGCGCCGACATCGACGATCAGGCTCTGGCCGCCCACCGTCAGCGGCACGCTCTGCACATTGCCGCCGATCGAGGCCCGCGCCTCGAACAGGTTGACCTCGCAATCGCCATCCAGCAACCAGGCACAGGCCACGCCGGCCATGCCGGCGCCGATGACGGCCACCTTGCGCTGCGCCACACCAGCTTGGCGCGGCACCGCCGCAGCCTGGCCCAGCACCGGCAGCCCGGCCGCTGCGGCCAGTGTGCCGAGCGCGCGGCGGCGGCTGGGTCGGGCGGCGTTCGTGGCATCGGTGGGCATGGGGGCCTCCTGCGCATCGTGAGCGGGCACAGTAGCAGAGGCCGCGGCCAAAGACCATCGGCACACGGCCCAATCGATGGGCCTGGCGCACCAGGCATGTCGAGGCCGCGATCCTGGCCGCGCAGCAAGCCTTTACCGGTCTGGAGCGCGATGAGTGCGGCCGAGCGCAAGCTCGAGCGCTTCAAGGACAATCTGCGCCTTGCGAAGGCAAGCCCCACGGAGGAAGCATGAAAGTCTGCATCGTCGGCGCCGGCGCGATCGGCGGCTTCATCGGCACGCGGCTGGCACAGGCCGGTCGCGCCCAGGTCTCGGCCTTGGCACGCGGCGCAACGCTGGCCGCACTGCAATCGTCGGGCTGGCGCATGCAGACAGCGGCCGGCCTGCTGCAGGCTCCGGCCCACGCAGCCGCCAGCCCCGCCGAACTGGGCGTGCAGGACCTGGTGGTCCTTGCTGTCAAGGGCCCCGCCCTGCCCGCCCTGGCCCCCACATTGGCGCCACTGCTGGGACCGCACACGCTGCTGATGCCGGCGATGAACGGCGTGCCCTGGTGGTTCTGCCAGAGCGTGCCCGGCTTTGGCGACGCGCCGCTGCACAGCGTCGACCCCGGTGGCGTCGTCGCCCACGCGCTGCCGGTCTCGCGGGTGCTGGGCTGCGTGGTGCATGCCAGCACCGCCACGCCCGAGCCGGGCCTGGTGCTGCACCGCATGGGCCAGGGCCTGATCGTCGGTGAAGCGGCTGGCGGCCAAAGTGAGCGTGCGCAGGCGGTGGTCGACCTGCTGGCCCATGCCGGTTTCGAGACCACGCATTCGGCCAATGTGCGCCACGACATCTGGTACAAGCTGTGGGGCAACATGACGATGAACCCGGTGTCGGCCCTCACCGGCGCCACGATGGACCGCATCCTGGCCGACCCGCTGCTGCGCAACTTCTGCTCGGCGGCGATGCGCGAAGCGGCGGCCATCGGCGCACGCATCGGCTGCCCAATTGCACAGAGCCCGGAAGACCGGCATCAGATCACCGCGAAGCTGGGCGCGATCAAGACCTCGATGCTGCAGGACGTGGAAGCCGGCCGGGCGATCGAGCTGGACGCACTGGTCACCGCGGTGCAGGAGATCGGGCAACACCTGGGCCTGGCCACGCCGACCATCGATGCGCTGCTCGGCCTCACGCGGCTGTTCGGTCGCGTGCGTGGGCTGTATCCGGAATCATCACCCGCGGTCGGCGATCTGGCCGGCTGAGCCCTTGCCACCGTAGGCATCGCAAACGAGTTGCGCGAGCAGCCGTGCCGGCTTGCCGAGTCTTTTGATCGTGCCCTACGATGGCAGGCATCCCAGCCAATCCGAGCCCCGCCGCCATGCAAGCCCCCACCTCGAATCCCGCCCTGATGTCCCCCTTCCACCTGGCGTTCCCGGTGCACGACATCGCACTGGCCCGCAGCTTCTATGGCGAACTGCTGGGCTGCCCCGAAGGCCGCAGCGCGGACGACTGGGTCGACTTCAACTTCTACGGCCACCAGATCGTGGCCCACCTCGCGCCCGCTGAAACCGGCCCGACGCAGCGCAACGCGGTCGATGGTCATGGCGTGCCGGTGCGCCACTTCGGCATCGTGCTGCCGATGGCCGACTGGGAGCCGTTGGCCGCGCGGCTGAAGGCTCATGGCGTCGAGTTCGTGGTCGAGCCGTACATCCGCTTCAAGGGCGAGCCCGGCGAACAGGCGACGATGTTCTTCCTCGACCCATCGGGCAACGCGCTGGAGTTCAAGGCCTTCGCCGACATTGGCAGGCTGTTTGCCAAGTGAGCGTCAAAGTGAGCGCCAAGTGAGCGCCAAGTGAGCGCCGGACCCTACACCGTGTTCGCCGCGATGAAGCCCAGCACCCGGGC
>NZ_DATILJ010000307.1:0-6288 GCF_035476535.1 Aquabacterium sp. | reverse complement strand
AGGCGCGCGCGGCACGCGGCGGCTGGTCTGCGACGTGCTGACCGAGAACCGCGCGATGCAGGCGCTGGCGCAGGCCGCAGGCATGCAGCGGCAGGCCATTTCTGAGGATCCGCAGGTGCTGCGCTACCTGCTGCCGCTGGCATGCTGATGCGCCGGGCCCGGCTTGGGCGTCAGCGTGCCGTGACCCTGTACTCGCTGTCCACCGGTGCGGGCACGCGCCTGCGGTGGCGCAGAGTCAGGCCAATTGCTCTGCGCCGCGGATCAGCCAGGTCGACGGGCCGGGCCAGATCGCCCCTTCACTGCATTGCTGCAGCCAGGCGGCTTGCATGTCGAACCAGGGCTGCCAGAGCATGCGCTGGAATTCGACCCAGGACAGCGCAGCCTTGCTGCCGCTGTCGACCCAGGTCCACATCTGATTGAAAGCCGCCGCGGGCATGTCCGGCACCGCGGTCGTGGCCGGTGAATTGTCGATCATGGCGAACTCCTTGAAGTCCCTGGAACGATTCCACCACAGGCCGCGAGTTCCGTGAGGGCATTGCGGCAGCTCAAGCAAGGGATGTCCTGGTTCAGCGCCGACCTGGCGGCGAGCTCGCGGGGCCGAGCCCAATGGGCGCCGGAACAATGCTCACGATGCGCGAGAAAAGCGCTGCGTATTCGGCTTCGGGTGCTGCGCCGGTGAGCGGGTCCTGGTTGGCGAGGAAGGCCTCGTCCAGCTCTTCCCAGTCCTGTGCGGTCAAGACCTGCTCGGCCAGCGGGAGGATGTCTTTCTCCTCCATCGCCATGTGCCCCAGATAAAAGTCGATGTACCGGGCCGCCGTCTCTTCGAATCGTGAGCGTCGGGATTCGCCCATCATCTCGAACGCCAGCAGCGCGTGTTCGAGTTCGCGAATCCGCATCTCGCCGCGGCTGTGGTCCAGGTCGAGATGGTCGAGGATGTCGCGATTGCGGGGCGTTCGGGCCCTCAGCTTTGGAAACAGCAGCTCCGACTCCTTGCGGTGGTGGCGCTTCTCAGGAAACTCGTCGACGTAGAAGAGCATGGCACGCAGGGCCTGGAAGTCGGGCAGCGTGCCGTCTCGGCGGTGCTGCGCCAGCAAGAGCTGGATGGACCGAAGCATGGCCGCCAGTGCGGCGTGCTCTTGCTTGATGATGTCGATGCTGCGGTGCGTCATGTGATGCTCGCTGGAAGAAGGCCACGGAGGTCACTCATGCAGCGATGGTTGCAGACTCGGGCGGCACGGCCCTTGCGCTGTGTCAAGCGGGCGCTGCGTCGCCCCCCAGAAGCCGGGCCATCAACGCCCGGACACTGCGGATCTGGTCGCCGAAGGGCAGCGCGCCCCGGCCGGTGAAGAACAAGCCGCGCTTGGCGTCGCCTTGCAGTGCTGCGGCGAGTTGCTGATCGATGCAGAACTGGCCCCAGCCCAGCTTTCCGTCGCGCAGACCACATTGCGCCAGGCAGTCGAAGGCCTTGGTGCAGCGCTTCTTGGCATGGGCAACGGCCTGCAATCGCGGTTCGGCCCGCAGGTAGGCCTTGAGCCACGGGGTCAGAACCGCGCGCGCCGGCAGGCCGGCGGCGCTGATGAACTCGACCTTGTCTTCCTCGCGGGCCTCCGCCAACACGCGCTTGAACTCAGGGTGCGCGTCGCTTTCGGTCGTGACGGCGAAGGGCGTTCCCAGCTGCACGGCGGCTGCACCCAGCGCGACGACACGGTCGATGTCGGCCCTGGTGCGGATGCCTCCCGCGGCGATGATGGGCGTCTGCTTCTCGATGCCGGCCGCCCGCAGCACCGCGAGCGTCTCCGGAATCGAGCGCTCGAACTCGAAGCGCGGGTCATTCAGGTCTTCGAGGCGCGCCGCGCCCAGGTGGCCGCCAGCGAGTCGGGGATGCTCGAGCACGACAGCATCGGGCATGCGCTTCTTGCGCTCCCACTTGCGGACCAGGAGTTGCACGCCGCGGGAGTCCGACAGGATGGGAATCAGCGCCGTGTTCGGATGCTCGGCGGCCAGGTCGGGCAGGTCGAGCGGAAGACCGGCGCCGACAACAATGGCGTCGACACCGGCGGCCAGTGAGCGCTTGACGTAGGCCACGTAGTCGCTGACAGCGCGCATGACGTTCATCGCGACCAGGCCGTGGCCTCCCGAGAGCTGTCGGGCGCGGCCGATTTCCCGGTCCAGCGCCTCCAGGTTCGCGGCGTCGATGCTGGTCTTGGCCTCAGGGCCGACGCCCAGACCGCGCGTTCGTTCCATCAGGTCCGGGTGGTGCCGGCGCAGGTCGACCGAACTCAAGGTGCCCACGGCCCCGCAGGACGCGACCGTGCCTGCCAGGCGGTGGGCCGAGACGCCGATGCCCATGCCGCCTTGGACGATCGGCAGGAGGGTACGCCCTGCAAGATGAAGCGGCGCAAGGCCGCATTGCGCCAGCAAGCGCTGCATGTCGATGGGAATCACAAGGTCTCCGGATGCCGGCGAACTCTAGGCAGGCCAGGCCCGGCTGTCGCTGACGAATGTCAAAGGGACGCGAGCAAGGACGCCGGCACGAACGCGCCGGTCTGAAAGTCGAACACATTGACTTCGCCGTCCTCGATCTGGTAATGCCAGCCGTGCAGCGTGAGCTCGCCAGCGTCGACGCGCTGGCGCACCATCGCATAGTCCATCAGCCGTTCGAGTTGCAGCGCAATCGTGCGCTGCTCGGTGCGGCGCAGGGCTTCCGGGCTCGGGCACACGGGCAGCACGGCGTCGCGCGCCAGGTCTAGCCAGGCTTCGAGGTTGACCGCTTCGGGCGACACATCTTCATACAGCGCGCGTATCGCCCCGCAATGGCTGTGGCCGCAGACGATGATGCGCTTGACCTTCAGCTGCAGTACCGCGAATTCGATGGCGGCGGCGGTGCCGTGGTGTCCCCCATCCGATGTTCCGCAGCACGGCGGCACCAGGGCGCCGACATTGCGCACCATGAACAGCTCGCCCGGACCGGTGCCGGTGAGCAGGTAGGGGACCAGTCGCGAGTCCGAGCAGCCGATGAACAGGGTCGTCGGGTGCTGGCCCTCGTCGACCAATGTCTGGAACTGCACGCGATAGCGGGGGAACGCGTCCTCCCGGAATCGCTTCAGCCGCTGCAGCAGTTCGTCCGGCATCACTGGACCAGCGGCGTTGTCGACCCTTCGATATCGACGCCTTCCAGCACCGCCTTGCCCGCCAGCAATTGCAGGTACTGGCGCAGCGCGCTGGTCCAGGTCTGCTGGCGCAGGCGCTGGGCAATCGCTTGCCTCACCTCGGCGAACTCGGGCTGCTGGCCGGCCTCGCGTGCACACACCTCGACGACGTGAAAGCCGAACCGGCTGTGGATCAGTCGCGGCAGGATGCCGATGGTCTGCTGGCCGAAAACCTCGTGGGCGAATTCCTGTGCGCAATCGTCCCGCGTGACCCAGCCCAGGTCGCCGCCGTCCGCGCCGGTGGGGCAATTCGACCAGCGTCTGGCGGCCGCACTGAACGCGTCATCACCAGGCTCGGCGCAGCGCAGCTCGAACAGCAGGGCTTCGGCCCGCTGTCGCAGCGCATTGACATCGGTACCGGGCGTTACAGCGAACAGCACATGGCGCAGCAACAGGCGCTCGCCGACCGCATGGCGCGACGGGTTGGCATCGAAGAGTCGCTTGCAGGCCTCCTCGGTGGGTTCGGGGACCACGATCGCACGCTCCAGCAGTGTCTCGATGGCGTGCGAGGTCGTGCCGCCTGCAATGCCCAATCCGCTGGCCTGCTGGCGCAGCAGCTCGGTGCAGGCGCGCTGGCGCAGTGCCTCGTCGCTCAGCTGTTCGTCCGGTTCATGCAATGCAATGCCGTTGACGCGTGCGACGGGACCGACGGCCGCGGGCGATGCGACAACCGGCGCTTCAAGGGTGGCGCTTGTCATGGTGGTTTCCTCAGACTTCGGCGGGGCGTGAAGCCGTGGCCGGATTGGCTCGCTGGCTGCTGGGGGCCGGAACATTCGCTTGCGCGACATGGCGTTGCGGCTGGGCATGGGCCTGCGGCAGGTTCAGCTTGCGGCTGCGCACCATCTGGTAGGGCCTGAAGGCGTAGGCGATGGTGCCGAAGCCGCTCCAGACATGCACCAGCCGCGTGAACGGGAAGATCAGGAAGATGCTCATGCCCAGGAACATATGGGCCTTGAACACCCAGCCCGCATCGGCCAGCAACTCGACGCCGCCGGCGCGGAAGGTGACGATGCGCTGCGCCCACTCGGCCAGCTTCATCATCATGCCGCCGTCCAGGTGATGGGCCGACAGCGGGATGGTCGCCAGGCCAAGCGCGAACTGCAGCCACAGCAGCGCCAGCAGCGCGATGTCGCTGCGCTTGGACGTCAGGCGGATGCGCGGATCGGACAAACGCCGGTGCAGCAGCAGGCTCACGCCCAGAAAGCCCAGCACGCCGAACAGGCCCCCGGAGACCATCGCCACCAGTTGCTTGGTGCCGGCGCTGATGAAGCCTTCGTACAGGAAGTGCGGCGTCAGCATGCCCACCGTGTGGCCGGCCATCAGGAACAGGATGCCGACGTGGAACAGGTTGCTGCCCCAGCGCAGGCTGCCGGCGCGCAGCAGCTGGGACGAATCGCTCTTCCAGGTGTACTGGTCGCGGTCGAAGCGGATCAGGCTGCCGAGCAGGAAGACCGTCAGGCAGATGTAGGGGTAGTAGCCGAACAGCAGGGTGTCAAGCCAGGGCGTGCTCACAGTGGTGCTCCTTGAGAGGCTGTCACGGTCTTGCGCGACCGGACGATCTGGATCGGCTGGGGCGTATCGGGACTGGCCTGCCCGCGCGTGCTGCAACCGTCGAAGGCGGGCGGTTCGGCCCAGGCCTCGTCCATGTCCTGGTCGGGCACGACGGGCAAGGCCTGCACCTTCTGTCCGGCCAACTCCAATACCGCGGCGATGACCGAGGCGTAAGGGTTCTCGCGCTCGCGCAGTGCGCTGAACACCGCGTTCAGGATGTGGGCCATCTCGCCCAGGAACTCCCGCGCGACCTTCTCGGGTTGCGTCGACGCGAATTCCAGCACCACGGACAAGTGGTCGGGCAGTTCATCGCTGCCCAGCAGCAGGCCGGCACGCTCGTACATCTGCCCCAGGTCGACCATCGCGGGTCCGCGATCGCGTGAGTCGCCATGCACATGCTCGAACAGGTGCAGGGATGTCGCGCGGCCGCGGTCGAAGGTGTCGACGAAGCGGCCTTCGGCCTCGAAGGCATCCATGGTCTGCAATTGCCGCAGCAGCGCGTCGAGTTCGACCAGGCGCTGCTTCGGCAGGCTGCTCTCGGTCTCCAGCGCAGTGCGCAGCTCCGGCACCGCAGCGCGGAAGTCGGCATCCGGATAGCGCAGCATCGCGGCCAGCACACGCATGGTCAGTCGCTTGTTGTTCATCGTGCGTTCCTTCAGACAGTGGCTTTGATCGGGATCGTGCGGCGCTTCTTGCCACCGAACAGCGAGGTCTCGCCGGCGCCGTCCTAGCAGCCGTTGCCGAACGAGAAGCCGCAGCCGCCGCGCAGGTCGAAGGCGTTCTCGGCGTATTCGCGGTGAGTCGTCGGAATGACGAAGCGATCTTCGTAATTCGCGATGGCCATGATCTGGTACATGTCCTCGACCTGCTCGGCGGTCAATCCGCTTTGCTGCAGGGCTGCGAGGTTCTCCACGCCTTCCACATGCTTGCCGCGCTGATAGGCGCGCATGGCAAGCATTCGTTCGAGCGCGCGCACGACGGGCGCCGTGTCTCCGGCCGTCAACAGATTGGCCAGGTACTGCACCGGAATGCGCAGGCTTGCCACATCGGGAATTTCGCCATTGACGCCCATGTGCCCGGCATTCGCCGCAGCGGTGATCGGCGAGAGCGGCGGGATGTACCAGACCATCGGCAGCGTGCGGTACTCGGGGTGCAGCGGCAGGGCCACCTTCCAGTCCATCGCCATCTTCCACACGGGGCTCTTCTTTGCCGCCTCCAGCCAGTTCTCCGGAATGCCGTCGGCGCGCGCCTGCTCGATGACCTTCGGGTCGTGCGGGTCCAGGAAGATGTCGCACTGCGCCTGGTACAGATCGCGGTCGCGCTCGGTGCTGGCCGCCTGCTGGATGCGGTCGGCGTCGTAGAGCATCACGCCGAGGTAGCGAATGCGGCCGACGCAGGTTTCCGAGCACACGGTCGGCTGACCGGCCTCGATGCGCGGGTAGCAGAAGATGCACTTCTCGGCCTTGCCGGTCTGCCAGTTGTAGTAGATCTTCTTGTAGGGGCAGCCCGAGACGCACATGCGCCAGCC
>NZ_DATILJ010000306.1:0-25213 GCF_035476535.1 Aquabacterium sp. | reverse complement strand
CACGCCGCAGGTGCCGGCGGGCACGGTGTCTTGCGCTTCGCGTTGCTGCAGCGCGGATTCCTGCTGCTCGCGCTGCTGCAGCCAGGCCGCCACCTCGCTTTCGCTGAGCCGGTCCAGCGTGCGAAACATCAGCACCCGCAGCGCCGGCCGGGCCTGCGGTGGCAACGGCGCATGGCCGGCCTTCAGCAGCTTGGCGCCCCATTCGTAGTCGGCCAGCAGCAGCGCGTGCAGGCCGGCGGCCTGATCGGCGTCGACCTGGGCCCAGACGCCATCCAGCGCCAGCGGATCGGTACAGCGGTGCTCGCGCACGAAGCCGGTGTAAAGCCGGCTCGCCGGCCGTTCGCGCGTCGCGGCGCGGTCGTCCAGCAGTGCGTAGCAGTCGTCGCGGCGGTCCACAGTCAGCCTCGTCAGCTCCAGTCGTCCATGTCGTGCTTGATCGTCTGGCGCTTGGCGATCAGTTCATCGACCGAGGGCTCGTTGTTCAGCGCACGCTGGATGGCCAGTTTGGTGGCCTCGTAGTTCGTGCGGTACATGTCCTTCTTGTCGAGATTGTCGTCCTTGGCGCAGCGGGGGTCGATCCACACCAGGCTGATGATGCACAGCTCGTTGGCCAGCTCACGCGGGATGATGCCCTCGATCAGGCAGTCGACCACCGCATCGGCGGTGGCGCTCTGCACCACGCCGCCGAAGAGGTCGATGTTGGCGACGTCTTTCAGCGTCACCTTCGGAACCATGATGGTCGCCGGGCGCACCAGCTGGTTGCAGGCGCGGATCGCGAACATCGCGGTATGGCCCTTGCTCTGCGCCATCATGTTGGCAAAGGCCTGGCCTACCGGACCATCGGTGCGGCCAATCAGGATCTCGGGCATCGCGTCGGTGAACTGGCCTTCCTTGGCGAAGACCGTCGCCTCTCCGGCGTGAAACACGTAGCTGGGATTCATTCAAACAACTCCTGGAACAAGAAATAGTCGACGATCAGCCGACGAAGATCAACTCGCCTTTGCCGCCGGTGCCGCGGTCGCCGAGGTGGCGCTGGATGCTGCGCTGCGGCAGGGCTTCGAAGGGCCCGCCGTGGCGGGACAGGTCGCGGGCCAGCAATTGCCAGAACACCGCGGCTTCCGCCCCGGCCGGCACAAAAGTGGGGGCCAGGTCCGCCGCCCCGGCGCCGGCCGACAGCACCACGCTGCCGCGGCGCATCGCGTAACCCACATGGGCACCTGCGGTGCCGCCCACGGCCACCGTGCCCGCCACCATGCGCGAGGCCAGGAAGTCGCCGACATCACCGAACACCAGCACGGTGCCGCGACGCATGCGGTCGGCCAGGCGATGGCCGGCGTTGCCCCTGACGATGAGGCTGCCGCCGCGCATGCCGTCGATGCTGCCAGGCAAGGTGCTGGCCGCGAAGTCGCCCACATCGCCGTCGATGCGCAGCGTGCCGCCGGCCATCTCGCAGGCGGCCAGCAGGCCGGCGTGGCCGCTGATGTGCAGCGTGCCGGCCGTCATGCAGCCGCCGGCGTAGTCGCCGACCGAACCGTCGACGCGCAACTGCCCGCCGGTCATCTGCCAGCCGATGCGGTCGAAGCGCGACAGCTCGCCTTCGAACAGCAGGCCCTCGTGCGAGCCGGCCTCGATGGTGAAGAACTCCGCCAGCGGCAGCCTGCCGTTGCCGTAGGCGACGGGCAGGCGCTCGATCTGGGCGGCGGAGAGTTCGGCCAGCGCCACCGGCGTGATGCCGCGCAGGTCAACACGCAGCGCCGGCGCTTGTTTCAGCTGCAGCCGCCAGCCGCTCATGCTGCACCCCCATCGAGCAGCTTGCGCAGGTGGAAGTGATAGGGCCCCAGCTTGCCGCCGTAGTTGCCGGCGGAGATGCGCAGCAAGCCGCCCGCCGCGCCGATGTCGATGCCGGCCGCCATGCCCACGCGCATCGCGTCGGCAACATCGGCTTCGGTCAGGCCGTCGATCACGATCTCCAGCACGCAGCGTGTCTCGGACGTCAGTTCGCTGCGCTCGACCAGGCCTTGCAAACTGGGGCAGAAGGCGTCGTTGGTCGACGCACTGAGTGCCGCGTACTTGCTGCCGACCTTGGAGCCGGAACGCACCACGCCGCCCGGGAAGGGCATGATGATGTTGGGCAGCCGGCGCATCGCCGCCACCGCGGCGCCGGCCACCGCCAGCGCGGTATCGGTGTCGCGGGCCAGCAGCAGCAGGTTGCCGCCACCGACCGCCTTGACCACGGCCGTGGTTTCCTGCACCACGAACTCGCCGTCCATCACCGGGATGCGCCAGTAGCGCATGCCGTTGATCATCTTGGAGATCTGCCAGCCGTCGCCGAAGAAGCGCAGGTTCTTGCCCAGCGCCACCGCCTCGCCTTCAGCGATGCCGGCGAAGGCAGCCGTGGTCGGGCAGGTCAGCACGCATTGGCCGATGCGGCGCTCCAGCTGCTTGGCCAGTTCCTTGCCGGACATCGAAAAGAACAGCAGGCTCTGGCCGGGCCGGCCGTCGGGGGTTTCATGTGGACCGAGTTCCCGTTCGATGCCCGCTTCACAACCGCAGGCGATCACCGAGGTGGCGAAGCCGGTGGCCGCCACCGCGGCATGCCGCGCCCATTCGAGGTTATGTGCGGTGACGATGACGCGCGTGGCCTTCATCGGAAAGGCTTCGGCGAAACCGTCGTCGATGGCCACACCATTGCGAACCAGCGCGTCACTCATGCGCTGGCCTCGAAGCACGCCGTCGGCAGCAGCCGCCCGCCGTTGCAGCACGAGCACAGTTCATCGTGTCCGATGGCGATGTGGTCGAAGTTCACCGAACCATGCCGCGCCAGGTGGCCGCGCAAGGTCTTCTCGATGCCGCGGTCGAACTCGGGCTCGACGAAATGCGTGCCGCCCACCGGCACGGCCGTGATGCGGCCGGCGCGCGCGACCAGCGTGCCGTCCTTGAACACGAACTCGGGCGTCGTGAACATGCGCTCGCGGTCGGCCTGTTCGCGATACACCGCCATGTCAGCGGCCGCGCCGGCGCCCAGGTGCCCGCGGTCGGCCAGGCCCAGCAGCCGGGCCGGGCCGGCGCGCGTCATGATCGCGATCTCCGACAGCGTCAGCTCGCGCGTGATCGAGCGCAGCGCGCAATGCGCCGCCACGTCGGGATGTAGTTTGGCGAGTTGCTCCTCGCGGAAGCTGCGGTCCATCAGCAGCTTGATCAGGTGCGGGTAGCTGGTGAACGGCCCGCCATTGGGATGGTCGGTGGTCAGCACCACCCGCCAGGGGTCGTCGACCAGCAGGAAGATCTCCAGCCCGATGGCCCACTGCAGCGCGTTCACGTAACTCTGCTCGCGGTAGCGGAAGGGCAGCACGCCGCAGCCGGCCTCGTTTTCGATGTCGGCACCGATCCACTTGCGCGGGTTGGCGAAGCCGGACTGCGCATGCTGGCGCATCGTGTCGCCCGAGGCGGTGACGGTCTGGCCGAACATGATCTGGCCGACATCGATGCTGATGTTCGGGTGCGCATTCACCGCCTGCGCCAATTGCAGCGCGGCGGACGAGAACTTCTTCGCGCCATCGGTGCCATAGGCATGGAACTGCACATGCGTCAGGTGGCCGGGCAGGCCGTCGAGCGCCTTGATGGTCTCCAGCGTCGACGCGATGTTGCCGGCCACGCCCAGGTTGCTGCCGTGGATGTGCAGCGGATGCGGCACGCCGAGTTCGCGCAGCGCGCGCGCCAGGGTCTGCACCACCTGCCGCGGCGTGACCTGCCAGTGGCAGTGCGCCTCGTCGACATCGAGCTTGCGCTGGTTGAACTTGAAGGCCGAGATGCCGCCGGGGTTCACCACCTTGACGCCCATCGCCTTGCTGGCGTGCAGCGTCCAGGCGGTGTAGTCGCGGATGCGCTCGAAGTCCCAGCCCTCGGCCAGCATCTGCAGGAACAGCTCGTCGTTGCCGAGCATCACGTAGGCGCCGTGGTCGAGGATCGGCGTGTCGCCCATCTCCATGTGGGTGTGGCGCGCGTTGCAGGCCATCATCGCCGGCTCGAAGGCCGCCGTGTAGCCCATCTCGACATAGCGGTAGCCTGTCGCCAGCGTGCCCGGCGTGCAGCCGCCGCAGGACGGCAGCTCCAGCGGGTTGTCGGGCAGCGCGATCGGATTGCCGTTGGCCCGGTGGTCTTCCGGCAGCAGCAGCCGCGCCAGGTTGACCTTGCCGCCGCCGATGTGCGTGTGCATGTCGATGCCGCCAGCCATCACCACGCAGCCCTGCACGTCGATGTGCTCGTCCACCGGCTCGTGCGCGGCCAGCGCGACGATGCGGCCGTCGCGCACGACGATGTCCCTTGGCTCGTCGTCCACGCCGTTGGCGGGATCGATCACGCGGCCGCCGCGCAGGCGGAACGTGGTCATGCCGGCACCCCCGCCCGCAAGACCTTCAGCGCCTGATTCAGGCGGCCCAGCACCTCGGGCGCACCGGGCAAAGCGTCCTGGTAGATCGGGAACAGCGGCAGCAGCACGCTGCCGTCGGTGCGGAACAGGTGGCCGGCGGAGCCGATGCCGGGTGTGGAGATGGGGATGAACACCGTGTCTGCGCCGGGCTTGCGCGGCGGCAATTGAAGGGTCGGATGGCCGAGCACTATGCGCGGTAGCGATGTGAGCGGCAGGGCCTGGCCGGCATCGAAGCCCGAGATCCACAGCAGGCTGTCCACCGCACCGTCGGCCAGCAGGCGCAGGGCATCGAAGCGCAGCGGGTCATGCTCCAGCCCCGCCGGCCCGGCGCGTGAACGCAGCGGCAGGCCGGACAGCCAGGTGAACACCTGGTTGACCGTGCCCGCGCCGTCACCGCCGCCGATCCACAGCACGGCCGCGCGCGAGCGGCGATTGAGCTCGGCCACCGTGCGATGCAGGCCCTCGATGATCAGCGCGCCCTGGGCCGGCAGCGCACTCGTCGCGCCGACCATCACGGCATAACGCGCTGCATGCAGGCGTGCCGCCAGCGCCACCAGGCCGGCCGGCGCGTCGCGCAGCGGCCGCCCCGCGACCAGCGCGCCCAGCAGTGCGACAGTCTCGAACAGGTCGTCGTGCAGCGGCACGGCCTCGGCCGTCACGCCGGCGATGCCCTCGAGCGCCGCCATGTCGGCCGCGCTGCCGCCCAGCACGACGACATGGCGCGCGGGCACGACGTCTTCCCCGACGCCGCAGCGCAGCAACAAACGCGGGGCCAGCGCGCTGTGCAGACCGCCGATGAAGACGATGAGGTCGGCGCGCGTGCGCACCTCGGCCAGCGTGGTGCTGTAGCCGCCGTGATCCTGCAGCGTGCGCAGGCCCTGCATCCAGGAGGCGCCTTGCGCGGCATCGCAGATGGCGCCGGTGTCGCAGGCCAGGCGGTACAGCGCCCGTGCACCGGCCACGTCGGTGCCCAGGCCGCCGAACAGGGGTTGCCGGCTGGCCGCGAGCAGGCGCGCGGCGGCGTCGATCGCGGTGTCCAGGCTGCAGGCCGCGCCGTTGAGCTGCGGCCCGGCCTGCGCCGGTGCAGCATTGAAGTTCGCCAGCGCGGCCTGCGCGCGCGGGCACTCGCCGCCCACCAAGGCCAGCGCGCCACCCGGCGCGGCCGCGTGCAGGCGCATGTCGTCACACAGCAAGGGGCAGAACGGACAGGTCCAGCCCGTTGTGGCGGGGCTGACAGGGGGGACGACAGTGCTCATGTTCGCGTCATCACGCAAGCGATGTGCCACTGCGGTCACCGCCGGCCCAACCCGCCCACCGCCCTACCAGGGCGTGCTGGGCGCTGCGCCGCGACCGCGGCCAAAACTGCAACACTATGTCGCGTTTCTGGCGGCGTCGGACCGCCGAACCCGGGTCCGAACGCCCAGCCGGGCGCTTGATTCGCATGATCTGCGCGATGGCACGAATCGTGATGCGCAGTCGCCATGCACTTGCCTTTCACCATCGCAGCGACCTCTCGCGAGGCTGGCGGGGCTCAGCGAATCCGGCGCGGCAGGCGCCCATCGTGCAAGGCGCTGGCCACCAGCCAGGCATCGGCGCCAGCCTGCTGCGCAGCGGCCAGGTCGGCCTCGTGGCGGATGCCGCCCGCGCCGATCAGCATCGCCCCGGGCGCTTTCGCGCGCAGTTCGCGCAGCGTGTCCAGGTCCGGGCCGGCGTCCGAGCCCACGCGTTCCAGCGTCATGACGATGACGCGCCGGGGCCACAGGTCCACCGCATCCCAGCAGCCGGCGGCATCCAGGCGCTGGCCGCCGCGCCGGTCCAGCGACAGCACACGGCCCGCCGAACCCGGCTGCAAGGGGTCGAAGCACTCGGCCAGCGCCGCGCGCGAGTGCAGGGATTCGCTGCCGAACACAAACACCACCCGGTCGGCCAGCGGCCCCAGTTGGCCGCGCAGCGACTCGGCGGCGGCCGCGTCGGCAAAGCCGGCATCCAGCCACAGCTGCAGATCCGGCAGGGCCTCCAGCAATGTGCGCAGCTGCGCCAGCTGGACCGGGCCGCCCTGCAGCGCGTCGAGGTCAGCCAGGTACAACTGCGAACTCGCGCAGTGCTCGCACAGCGTCTGCGCCACCGTCAGCAGATCACTGCCCTGGCACAGGCCGGAGACGATGGGCCGGTACGCCGAGCGATTGCCAGCCACCGCGCGGACCACTTGGCCCTGCAGCAGGTCAACAACGGGAATCAGGATCATGGTGAAGTCGGGGGATCGAAAGTGAAACGCGTGTTCGTCTACGAGTATCTCAGCGGCGGCGGGCTGCTCGATGCCGGCGCGTCCGCCGATGCGGATTTGCAGGCCCAGGGCCTGGCCATGCGCGACGCGGTGGTGGCCGACCTGCTGCGCACCGGCGAATGCACTGTCAGCACCGCCGCCGGCGCGCAGCTGCCCCCAGCTCCGTGGCCGGCCACGACGGTGACGCCTGGGACGGCGGAAGCGCCGATCGATTTCGTCGCGCGCCAGGCCGCGCGGCACGATGTGACCTGGGTGATCGCGCCGGAAACCGATGGCCTGCTCGAACAGTTCCAGGCGGTTGTGGCACCCGCGCGCTGGCTGGGCTGCGATGGCCCGGCCATCCGATTGACGTCGAGCAAGCAGGCCACGCTGCGGCGCCTGGCCGAGCGAGGCCTGGCCACGCCGCTGGCCTTTGCGCAGTCCGCCGGCATCACGCAGTGGGTCGTCAAGCCGGACGACGGTGCCGGCAGCCTGGCGACCCGCGTGCATGCCAGCTTCGCCGCAGCGCGCGAGGACTGGGCACGGCGCTCCCGCCGCGGCGCCGCGATCACGCTGGAGCCCTGGCTGCCCGGCGAAGCGCTCAGCGTCTCGCTGCTGTGCAGCGACGAGGGCAGCGAGCTGTTGTCGGTGAATCGCCAGCACATCACGATCGACGCGCAGGGCACGCTGGCCTATGCGGGGGTGTCGGTGAACATCTATCCGCCCAGCGACGCCCGGACCGTGGTGCTGCGCGCGCTGGCCGCGCAGGTGGTGGCCGCCCTCCCCGGGCTGCGCGGCTTCGTCGGCATCGACCTGGTCTGGCATGCGCAGCACGGGCCGGTGGTGATCGAAGTCAACCCGCGCCTGACCTGTGCCTATGCGGGCTTGTCGGCGGCGCTGGGCCGCAACCTGGCGGCCGAGATCCTGCAGCTGCACGCGCGTGCACACCCCTCCAGGAAATGGGGCTCCGGGGGACAGCCGGCCTCGGCCGGCCTGGGGTCGTTCACGAGGCACGCCGCCGATGCCAACGCGTGAGCGCACGCTCGTCGGCTGGGATGTCGGCGGCGCTCACCTCAAGGCCTGCCTGATGCGGGACGGCCAGGTGTTGGACGTGGCCCAATGGGCCTGCCCGCTCTGGCAAGGCCTGGACCAGCTGGACAGCGCGCTGCAGCAGGCTCGCCAGCGCTGGCCGCAGCTGGAGGCGGCCAAGCACGCGGTGACCATGACCGGCGAGATGGCCGACCTGTTCACCGACCGCGAGGACGGCGTCAGGCGCATCGCGCAGCAGCTGGCGCAAACGCTGCGGCCGCAACCCGGCGCGCTGCAGTTCTACGCCGGCGATGCTGGCTGGTGTGGCCTGGGCGAGGTGGCGCTGCATTGGCAGCAGATGGCCTCGGCCAATTGGCTGGCCACCGCGCAACATGCCGCGGCGCGCTTCGAGCACGGCGTGCTGATCGACATCGGCAGCACGACCACCGACCTGGTGGCCTTCAGCGGTGGCCGCGTCGCCTCCACCAGCCGCTCGGATGCGCAGCGCCTGGCCACCGGCGAACTGGTCTACCACGGCGTCGTGCGCACACCGCTGTGCGCACTGGCCCGCCGCATCGACTGGCGGCAGCAACAGCTCAACGTGATGAACGAGTTCTTTGCCACGGTGGCCGACGTCTACCGGCTGACCGGCGAACTCGACCCGGTGCACGACCTCTACCCCAGTGCCGACGGCATGGCCAAGGATCTGCCGGCGACGCGCCGCAGGCTGGCCCGCATGATCGGGCTGGACGAGCGCGACGGCACACCGGACGACTGGCTGACCTTCGCCCGCGCCTGGCGCAGCCAGCAGGTGGCCGAACTCGGCGGCCAGCTGCGCCGCGTGATGGCGCACATGACGGACCGGCACCGGGCGACCGGCGAGGCGGTGATCGTCAGCGCGGGCTGCGGTGATTTCCTGGTGGCCGATGTGCTGGCCCACGCCCTGGCTGCCGAAGCCGCGCCCGGGGCCGGCCGCGCGCCAGGCCCGTGGCAGCGGCGGGCCTACGGTGCGGACCTCGCCCGCATTGCCGACAGCGCCACCGGTGGCGCGGACACGGTCGCGGCCTGGGCCCAGGTGTGCGCACCTTGCGTCGCCGTGGCGACGCTGCTGGATGGAGCGCAACGCTGATGTGGATCGTCAAGCTCGGCGGCAGCCT
Source organism: Aquabacterium sp. (assembly GCF_035476535.1). Taxonomy (GTDB): domain Bacteria; phylum Pseudomonadota; class Gammaproteobacteria; order Burkholderiales; family Burkholderiaceae_C; genus Pseudaquabacterium. The sequence goes on along the minus strand of NZ_DATILJ010000306.1, from coordinate 16,335 downwards.
GTGCGCGGACCCGGTGCTGGTGGAGTGGCTGGACCTGCTGGCCCAGCTCGGCGGCGGCCGTGTCACGGTGGTCTGCGGCGGCGGCAGCTTTGCCGACGAGGTGCGGCGCGTCCAGGCGCACTGGCAGTTCAACGACCTGGCGGCCCACAACATGGCCTTGCTGGCGATGGCGCAGGTGGCCTACCAGCTGCACGCGCTGAATCCGACGCTGCGGCTGACCACCAGCAAGACCGACATCCGCCGCGTGCTGCAGAAGGGCCAGCCGGCGCTGTGGCAGCCCTTCGAGCTGCAGCGCGACCAGCCCGACGCGCAGACGAACTGGGAGGTCACCTCCGACAGCATCGCGCTGGACCTGGCCCGCCGGCTGAATGCCGAGCGGCTGGTGATCGTGAAGTCCTGCGCCATCGATCCGCAGCAGACCTTGCCGCAGCTGTGCGAGGCCGGCGTCGTCGACCGGCGCTTTGGCGCGCTATCGGAGCACGCGCCGTTTCCGATCGAATTCCTGCACAAGACCGAGCTCGAGCGCATGCGAGCACTGCTGCTCGGGGATGTGCGGCAGCTCGGTTAGTCAGTAGCAGCCAAAATGCTCGGCCGCAGCGCAGCGGCCAGGCTGCGCAGGCGCAGAGGATCGAGTTCCGAGCCTCTGTCGCCTTGGCACACCGCCGTGCGGAAGCCTGCGAAATCAGCCTCCAGCGACAGCAGCGCCGGTGCATCGGCGGCGCGCAGGGCGCCGGCCAGGCCGACCATCACACCGGCCTCACGCACGCAGGCCACGAAGCGGCGCAAGGCTGCCGGCGGCACCGCGTCGAACAGGCTGCCGGCGTGTTTGTCGGCGGTGTCGGCCATGATGCCCGGGAAGCCCAGGCGGCAGGCATGGTCGAGTTGCGCGAAGTCGATGCCACGGTCGGCCAGGAACACCGGCACGATGGGCCAGCCGCACACGGCCAGCGCGTCCAGCACGGCGCTGGCCTGCGGCACGGGCTCGATGCCGACCTTCACGTAGTCCACCGCGCAGGCGCCGACGGCGTGCACCTGCGTCAGCAACTCCCTCGGGCTGTCCATCGGCAGATCGCCGATGGTCGCGCTCACCGGCAGCGTGATGCCCTGCTCGCGCAGCGCGGCGACGATGGCGCGGATGGTGGCCACCGGCAAGCCGCCCAGGGCGCCGGCGCGCGGCTCCTTCAGGTCGATGAAATCGGCCCCGCCGCGGGCGGCGATCAGGGCTTCGTCGACGCTGCGCACACTGACCAACAGACGCATCACGATTTCTCTTTCAATGAAGTACCGTGCTGCGCCACGGCCTCGGTGATCCAGCCCCAGGCTTCGTGCTCTTCCGGGCCTGCGGTCTTGTCGATGGCGATCTGCAGGTAGGCCATTTCACTGATCACCTTATCCGGCGGCAGCATGCGCAGGCGGCTGACCAGGATGGCGCCCTCGACAACAGCGGCCTGCGCCCGGTTGAAGCCGATGAAGGGCGCGTGGCTCACCGCGTGCACCCGCGCCATGTGCAGCACCGGTCGCTGCGCGTCGTCGCTTTGCTCGGCCAGGCGCAGCTCCAGGTGGCTGAGCGCGCAGGCCAGCCTGACGCCGGTGATCTTTTCCGCCGGCAGCAGCGGCCAGGTCTTGCGGCCGGTGACGCAGCCGGCGAACACGCGCGTATCGCTCAGCACATTCAGCACCGCGGCGCCGGTGGCCAGGATGTTGTCCAGCGTCGCCGAGGGCTTGAACGGCATCAGCACCACGCCGCCGTCCTGGTAGCGCACGCCCATCGGCGCCACATGCGGCCGGCCATCGGCCGACTGCGTGGTGATGACGGTCTCGAAGATCACATCGTTCATCGTCAGGCCGGGTTCGTGCCGGGCGTCTTGGTCATCGTGGTTCCCGGGGCGCACCACCGGCTCAGGTCTTCGGCCTGCCGTTCGGCGGCGCAGCCCCAGTCCAGCGGCTGGTCCTGCACATAGCGCTTGCCCAGGCGCCAGGCAATCTCTGCACGAGCAAGTTCCACGCCCATGTAGAAGGCATGCGCGGCGTCGTCGTCCAGCCGAAGCTGGGGCCACAGCGTGAAAGGGTCCTGGGCCAGCCGCAAGCCGTCGCGGTTGTAGACATGCAGGCCCTGCGGCGAGACCTGGACGCGGAAATTGCCGTCGCGCACCTGTGCCGCGGTGGCCTCGATCTCCGCCGGCGTATCGGGAAAGGGATGCTTGGCATGCACCGTCATCAAGGCATCGCTGATGCCCTTGGGCAGGCTGTTCAGCCGCGCCGCGGCATGCATGATGCGGCGCGCCCAATCGGCTTCGCGCACCGCGCGGCGGGCATGCTGGCTGACCTGGGTGGTCAGCACCGCCGACACCTTCAGCTCCGCCGCCATGCCGAACAGCACCGCGTTGATGCCGCTGGTGTCGGCCTCGGTCAGCTCGGTGACGTTGCCCACGCCCATCATGATCGGCACATCGGGGAAGCGTTCGCGCAGGCGGTGATAACGCACAATCGACGCGGTCAGGCCAAAGGGGATCGGGTCGAGGATGGGATCGGCCAGGAAGGCGCCGCCGCGCCGCTGCATGATCTCGATGGCCTCATGCAGCGAGGCCTCGTCGGCGGGTTCGCGCGGGATCAGGATCGGCGTCGAATCCACTTCGTCGGCGACCCACAGCGTGTCCAGGTTCAGGCTCAGCAGGTAGTCCGCCCCGGCCCGGCCGCCGCGCAACAGTTCCGCCGGATCCATCGAGTCGACGCTGACGGTGAAGCCTTCGCCCTTCAGCGCCTGCACGCTGTCGGCCAGGTGGTCGAAGCGGGTCTCGGGCAGGCCGCCCAGGTCGATGACATTCGCGCCATCGGCGGCGTAGCGCCGGGCCCGCTCGACGATGGCCTCCACCGTCAGCCGCGGGGCATCGACGATCTCGGCAAAGATCGCCACTTTGTAGGTGTCCAGGTCGATCGGCCGCGCCGCGCGGTCAAAGAAGCGCGGCAAGTCCTTCAGCTCCTCCGGGCCGCGCTGCACCGGCATGCCGAAGTGCTGCGTCAGCGCGTCCAGGTCGCCGCGGCAGCGGCCCGGCACGATGATGCGCTGCGCCTGCACCGGCAGCGCCACGCGGCGGCGGATCATGTCGGCCGTCATCAGTGCCGCCACCTGCAGGCCGATTTCTCGCACTTCCCAGGTGAACGGCGCCGCGTCGATGCCGGCGAGCACACGCTCCAGGTTCGGCTGGGCCAGCCGCCCGGTCAGGAAGACGATGTGTTCCATGCCAGTGACAACTCGTTCAGGCGCGCCGTAAGCGCGGCCTCCAGTTCGGTGGGCGAGCAGACGACCTGGCAGAAATCGATCTCGCGCAGCCGCTCGACATTGGCCAGTTCGATGCGGCGCGGCCGCAGCGTCACCCAGTCGTGCGGCGATTTGGTGACCACCACCGGTTCGGTGTCACACGCAAAGACGATGCCGGGGATGCCCAGCTTGCCGGCCTGGGCAAACATGTTGGTGGGCAGCGAATCGCTGATGCCGAAAGCGCACTTGGCCACCGTGTTGCTGGTGGCCGGCGCGACGACCACGGTGTGGTAGACGTCGTCGTACAGGCGGCCCACCGGCACGCCGCTGGCGGTGGTGTCGCGGTGCACGCGGAACTGCTTCTTCAGCGCGTCGATGCGCAGCTTGTACAGCGGCAGCACTTCTTCTGCGGCGCCGGACAGGAACAGGTCCACGTCCGGCAGCCGCGCGGCCAGCGCCATCGCCTCTTCGAGAAAATGCCCGGAGCCGGTGACACACCAGGCAAAGCGCGACCGGGGGGGTGACGGCGGTGAATCGAGCGCCGACCCGTCGCGGTCGTCGGCCGATTCCGGCGCATCACTCGGGATGCGAGATGTCGATGTGCAGCCGGTGGAGCTTGCGGTAGAGGGTGTTGCGGCTGACATCAAGGGCCTTGGCGACGTTGCTGACGTTCCATCGGTGCTGCTCGAGCATCTGCATCAGCACCTGTCGCTCGTTGGACTGGATCGGGTTGAGTTTGGGCAGGGTTGGCTTCTCGACGGCGGGCCCCTCCGCTGCAGCGGCTGCCGGTAGCCGCGCGAGCACAGCGTCGGCACCCAGCAGCGGCGGCGTCTGCCCGGTGGTCAGCGAAGGCAGGTGCTCGCGGGTGATGGTCTTGCCATCGGCCAGGGCCGCCGCGCTGCGCAGCACATGGCGCAGCTGGCGGATGTTGCCGGGCCAGCGGTGCTCCATCAGCAGGCGTTCGGCTTCGGCGCTGAGCGCAGCCTTGCCACCGGCTTCGGCCGTTAGCACGGCCATGATGATGTCGTGCCGATCGCTGCGCTCGCGCAGCGCCGGCAGTTGCAGCTCGATGCCGGCGAGCCGGTAATACAAGTCCTCGCGGAACTTGCCTTCCTGCACCAGCGTCGGCAGGTGCTGGTGGCTGGCGCTGATGAGCTGGAAGTCGACCGGCAAGGTTTCTTCGGTGCCCAGCGGCGTGACTTGGCGTTCATCGAGCACGCGCAGCAGGCGGGCCTGCAAGTCCAGCGGCATGTCGGCGATTTCGTCCAGGAACAAGGTGCCGCCATCGGCCTGCAGGATCTTGCCCCGGCGCCCGGTGCGCTGCGCACCGGTGAAAGCGCCGGCACGGTAGCCGAAGAGTTCGGACTCGATCAGCGTCTCGGGCAGGCTGGCGCAGTTGACGGCGACAAAGGCGCCGCCGGCGTGCGGGCTGGCTTCATGCACGGCGCGGGCAAAGACTTCCTTGCCGGAGCCGGTTTCGCCGCACAGCAGCACCGGCGTCTGGCGGGCGATGACGCGTCGCGCGGTTTCCAGGTGCGAAACGAACTGCGGATCCTTGAAGGTGCAGCCGGGCGTGACAGGCCGCGCCACGGGCAGCCGCGCGCGCGCCGGCGCGAGTGCCGGGTTGGCGACAGCGACGGCGGCCGCGGCGCCGCGATCGGCCACCATCAGGTCCGATGCGGGCCGGCGGGCCACCGCGAAGAAACGCAGCGCCGCGCCGGCGCGGTAGGTCACCACCGGATGGAAGGACGACGAGGTGCTGCGCACCAGCATGTCTTCGAGCGAACTCTGGAACAGGTCGTCGACCCGGCGCGAACGGATATCGTCCATCGACTGCAGGCCCAGCTGGAACAGCGCGCTGCGGTTGGCGGCGAGCACGCGCCCGTCGTCCGACACCGCCAGCTTGCCTTCGTGCAGCGTGTAGACGAACTCCGGGCGACTGTGGAAATGCAACGGATGGGCGTCGCGGAAGCGCAGGTCGATGAGCCGGTTCTCGATCATGCGCGCGGTCATGCCCAGCAGCACCAGCACATGCTGCTGCATCAGGCTGGAACGGCTGGTGACATCCAGCACCGCGGCGATTTCGCCGGACGGGTCGAACACCGGCACCGCCGAACAGGTGAGCTGGGTGAACAGGCTGAAGAAGTGGTCTTCACGGCGGATCGACACCGGGGCGCCGGCGGCCAGGCAGGTGCCCATGCCGTTGGTGCCGGCCTCGGTTTCGCTCCAGATGCCGCCGCATCGCAGGCCCAGCGGCGCCGCTTCGGCGGCGAACTCGGGCGACGACACCAGGTGCACGATGACGCCGTCGGTGTCGGTCAGCACCACCGCGGTTTCCAGGTCCGCCAGCTGCTGGTAGAGCGTGGTCATCTCATAGCGGGCGCAGTCGATCACGTCGGCGCGGCGCGCGCAGCGTTCTTCGAGCGAAGCCTGCGAGACGACGGCCGGGCCGCGCGGCTTGGAGGGATCGAGCCGGTACTCGTTGAGACAGCGGCCCCACGAGCGCATCAGCACATCGTTGCCGTGCTCATGCAGGCCGCTGCGCACGACCTCGAGCACACGCTCGGCGTGCCGGTCGACGCTGCGGCTGGAATCGAACAATGTCAGGGCCATGGGGTCCTCCGCAAGGCCAGCCCATGCCAGCCCCATCGAGGCCGCCATTCTGAAACTCGGGGTCCCGGCATGCACCCGGTTAAACACGGGTTGTGGGGACCCGCCGGAATCAACGCATTCACCAAGATCATTTACTTTCGCGCAGTGGCCCACATATTGCACTGCAGGGCCGCACAGCCGCCACGCTGACGCAGGCGCCGGGCGTGAACAACCCCACTGGAGACCCTTCTTTGAGCCAACTCATCCGCCATGTTCCCGGTTCTTCCCTGCCGCAGGCTGCCGAGCCGTCGGCCCCCCACGCGCTGGATGTCATCTTCATCGAAGGGTTTGTCGGCCAGACGGTTATCGGCATCCACGAGTCGGAGTTGCATCGCCCGCAGCCCGTGTGTATCGATCTGCAAGCGGGTCTGACGCGCTCGCGCGCCTGCGACACCGACCGCATCGGCGACACCATCGACTACGCCGCGGTCCGTGAGCGGCTGCACCGGCTGCTGGTGGAACACCGGCTGCAATTGCTGGAGGCCTTCGCGGAAACCGTGGCGGACATCCTGATCGCCGAATTCGGCGCGCGCTGGGTGCGAGTCAAGGTCACCAAGCCCAGGAAGTTCGACGATGTCGAGGCGGTGGGCGTGCAGATCGAGCGCGAGGCACCGGCCAGCCCCGGCCCGACATCCAACGCCACCTTGTACCTGCTGGCCAGCGGCATGGTGCCCCGCGAGCGCTGAGGACCCGGCTGAAAACGCAGCCAAAAACCGCGCCGCCGGGCGGCGGCTGCCACCCGGATCGGCGCGGAACAGTAGCACCCCACTCCGGGCCGGCTTCAGGCGAAGCCGGCCTGGTTCCTTACAGGTGAGCCGCAAACGGGTGAGCGGCCGTGCCCTTCTTGGCCACCACTTCGGCCGCCGTGGGCGAGCCGGCAACGGCGCGCTGGATCGATTCGCGCACCGCCTGGTAGTTGTAGTCCTGGATCTTCTTGTCGTCTTCGGCCAGCCAGTGGATGAAGACACCGACGCAGATGAAGAGGTTGTCGGCTTCGTCGACCGGGATGGTTCCGTCTTCGACCGAATCGGCAACCGCCATGGCCACGCCGCGCTGGGCCGGGCCGAACATCTGCACCGCCTGCTTGGCGCCCTTGATCGTGACCTTGTTGAACATCACGGTCGCCGGCTTGGTCAGCAGGTTGGGCGCCACCACCGCGAGCAGCGAGGTGAAGCCGTCCTTGTTGTTGGTGAGCGCGTTGGCAAACGCGGCTTCGGCGGGGCTGCCACGCGGCCCGATGATCAAGTCGATATGGGCGACCTCGTTGCCTTCACCGACGAGCGACTCGCCGACCATCATGCGATTGATTTTTGCCATGGTTGCTTGATCTCCTGAATACAGTTTTGGGTCGTGACGTGGCTGGCCGAGAGACCAGCTCGGTTCACGGATATCACGATCCGTGCCACGCCGGCGTCAACCGGATCCCGGGTCGCGGACGGGTTGCGCTGCCGGGGCCATCAGCCCCGCCAGCATCAGCGCCGCCACGGTCAAATCCGCCGTGGTGCCGGGATTGAGGCCCTCGGACTTGAGCCGCGCGTCCCAGGCTGCGAAGCTGGGGTCGGCATCCAGCGCCTCGCCGGCGCTGGCACGCACGCGCCAGGCCTGCGCCGACCTCATGACAGTGTGTGCCATCGCATCGCCGTGCTTTCGAACAATGTGTGAATCGGGCCAGCGGGCCAGGATCGTCAGGTACAGCCGCTGCACCGTTTGCACGGTCCGGCGCTCGGGCTCGGCCTGAAGCTCGGCCGGCAGGCCTGGCAGCCCGCCGCTGTCCGCCACGGTCTTCGCCACGGCCAGCAGGTCGGCAAAACCGTCGCGGTACTGGCGGGCGATGCTGTCGCGATCAGCCGCCAGGATCATCGCGTCGCGCAGGCCGACGCTGGGGCTGTCGTGCACGTCCTGCACCGCGGCCTCGCCCAGGCCACCGGGGTTGGCGGCGGCGATGGCACGGTAGGCGGCGTGGGCGTCCGCCAGATCCAGATCGATCAGCACCGATTCGACGGCCTGGCGCAGGTCGGGCCAGGTCGGGGGCTGCGGGAAGCGCTCGGCGGCCACCGCCAGCGGCGCGCACAGCAGCAGGATGCCCAGGTTGGTATTGCAGCCGGCCACCTGCCAGGAAGCGGCCTGGGCCGCCTCGATGCGTGCACCGACCCGCGCGCCGGGGGCCAGCAAAGGCCCCGCGGCGGCCTGCGCGCTGTGGATGAACAGTGCAGCCTGCATGCCATGCCCCGGCGACTGCAGGCTGACGTTGCCGGGCTTGCGCACGGCCACGTCCAGGGTGCAGGCGTGCAGGAACGCGGCCCGCAGCGCTTCGATCGGCCAGGTCGCCGCGTTCACTGGACTCCCCTTCGCACTGCGTGCTGCGGGATGAGCGCTTGGGAGCGGCCCGGCGCGCTCATGCGCAATACCCGGCGCCCTGTTCCGACGCCGAGCGCAAGCGGGCGAGCTTGCGGTCGATCAGGTCGTCGACGATGGCGCGCGCGATGTTGAAGCCGGTCACGCGCTGCAGGCCCTGCCAGGCCGCGACGCCGTTGACTTCGATCACCTGCGTCGCGGCGCCAGTGGCCGAGGGCACGAGGTCGATGCCGGCATAGTCCATGTCCAGCGCACGTGCGGCGCGTTCGGCCAGCTCGGCCAGCGCCGGCGTCAGCTCGGCCGCTTCGCAGCGGGCGCCCTGGGCGACGTTGTGGATCCAGTGCGTGCTGACGCGCCGCATCGCAGTGACGGCGCGGCCGCCGATCACCAGCACCCGCCAGTCGAAACCCGGCTCGCTGGTCGGCGGCACGAAGCGCTGGAGATAGGCCAGCGCGCCGTAGCCCGCGTCCAACGCCGGCAGCGGGTGGTGCACGCCGGCCACGTTGCCGACCAGTTGCAGACCCTTGCCTTGTGAGCCGAACAGCGGCTTGAGCACCAGCGCGTGCCCGGCCGCGCCTTCACGGATGGCGATGCGCTGCGCCTGCACCGCCGACTCGGTGGCCCAGGTCGGCGGCGTCGGGATGCCGGCGGCATGCAGCAGCAGGCTGGTCATGGACTTGTCGACGCTGCGCTCGATGGCGCGGGCGTCGTTGTAGACCGGCACGCCCAGTTCCCGCAGCGCATGCAGGATGCCCAGCCGCTTGGTCACCTGCTCGAAGCTGCCGCCGGCGATGCCGCGCACCAGCGCAGCGTCCGGCAGCTCACGGCCGAAGCCCGGGATGACGATGCCGTGCCAGGAGACGGTGGTGTCGATGTGGCAATCGGCCAGGTCGACGCAGTGGCCCACCGCGCCGCGGGCGCGCAGCGCGGCCTGCAGCTGGCGCGTGTGCCAGCCCTTCTCGTCGGTCATGATGGCCACGCGCAGGCCGGACATCAGGCCTCCTGCAGCCACAGCGATTGCAGCAGCGCCATGTCGGTGGCGCCGCCGCGCCAGGTGTTGCCACTGTCGAGGTTGCTGACCCAGACTTCGGCCGGCGCGAACAAGGCGCCGTCGATCTTGTAGAAGTCGTAAGCAGCTTCCTTGAAGATGTCGGCGAACGAGCGGCCGTAGTCGCGTGAATTGCGCGATGGCAGCCGTCGCGCCAAGTCACGCGCGGCGTCGTCGCTGCCGGTCACCGTCAGCTGCACCCGGCCGCCGTAGAGGATGGCGTCGTTGGTGCGCCCCATCGCCACCACGCCATCGGGGCTGGGCGCCGGCAAGGGCGCGGTGGCCGCGCCGTCGACGATGTCGGCCAGCGCGAAACCCAGTTCATGCGCCTTGTGCAGCGCCACTTCCAGCACACGCGCCACCACCTGCGTGGTGCCGGCCAGGCTGGTGGTGGGAGTGAGGACCAGCGTCAGGCCCGCCGGCGCCAGGCCGCAGTCGTGCAGCAGCTTGTCGATGATGATCTTCGGAGGCACGCGGTCCACTTCCAGCACCAGCACACCGGCCTCGGCGCGGTCGCGCACGCCGAGTTCGGTGAACAGCGTTTCCTTGCCCGCCAGCGCGCGCGCCGGCCCCGAGCCGAGCGAGAAGAACTTCTTGCCGCCGGTTTCCTCCTTGCTGGCCGCCAGGCTCCAGCCGGCGTACTGGCTGCCCAGGCAGGCCAGCACCGGCTGCGCGCTGGCCACGTCGACCCAGGTCGGCCAGGCCTGCGTGGTGTCGGCCCGCAGGCTCACGCGCCCGAGCCCGCCCATGCAGATCTCGCCGACCAGCAGGCCCGCCGCCACGCTGCCGCGCGGCACGATGCCGGCATCGACGATGCACACGCCGCTGGCGTCCCGCGCCACGCGCACATCCAGCGCATCGGCCTGCGCGAGCAGGCGCTGGACCAGCGGCTGCGCCAGCGCGTTCACGCTGAGCGCGCCGCCGCGCGGGGGGGAAGTTGTCTCGGTCATCCGGTCGTCTCCAATTCATTCAACACGTCGTCGCGGGCCGCTTGCAGGCGCGCTTTCACTTGCGCGCAGTGTGCCCCGCGGGCACTGACGCTGCATACCGGGTCGCCGGCCTCGAAGGCCGTGGCGGACCACGGCAGATCGTGCAGGTCCGGCCGCGCAGCCAGGCGCGCCACCGCGGCCACACCGAGCACCAGCGGACGCCGTGCGTACACGATGTCCAGGCCGCTCACGGCATCCGGAGCCGACAGGGTCTCGGGCTCCGGCAGCGGCCGCTGCGCCGGCAGCACGCCCTGCAGGCAGGCCTGCACATGCGCGCCCATCGCGCCCTGCGCCAGCCCGCGCGCATGGGCCCACAGTGTGGCCGGCGGCCGCGGGTTGACTTCGAGCACGGTGAAGCGCTCGCCATCCGGCGGATCACGCAGGAAGTCCAGGCTGCCGAGGCCGCACAGCGCAAACTCCGCCGCCAGCGCGCGCACCGTCGCCGTGACGGCCGCCGCCGTGGCCGGCGGCAGCGGCACCGGGCCGATGGCCCCGCCGTACACGTAGGGCCGCGAGCCGATGCGCCGCACCAGCAGTTCGTTGAAACCGAGCACGACAGCGTCCCGCCCATTGGCCAGGAAGGTGGCCGACATCGGCGTGCCCGCCAGCTCACGCTGGAAGTAGTGATGCGCCGGGACGGATGTGCCGCCGTGTTGCGGCGCATGCCGGATGTGCCAGCCGCCGGAGCCCAGCGCGCTCTTCAGCAGCCAGCCGCGGCTGTCGGTCGGCGGCAAGGCCTGCGTCTCGGGATGCGCGATGCGCTGCGCAGCGAGGAAGCCGAAGAACGCATCCGGCTCGCGCACGCGCCGCACCGCGGGCGGCGCCGTGCCCAGCAGCGGCAGCACGGCAGCACCCTGCGCCAGCAGCTCGGGCAGGCCCTCGAAGCCGCCGCCCGGCACCCAGCCCATCACGTCGCCACGCGCCGCCAGCGCGTGCAGCGCGCTCAGCACGCGCGGCGCGTCGATGCGCAGCGCGGCCGGGTCGCCGATGGGCAGCCACTGCGCGGCCGCGCGCCGCGTGTCCTGGTCGCCGAACAGGTCGAGCGCGATGACGCTGAAGCCATCCGTCGCCGCGGCCTCGGCCATCATCCTGGCGGACAGCGCCGCGACGGCGAGCACGGGCATGGCGCCGCTCAGGCCATTCAGCCCTGAGGCGACGGGCTGGGCTCGGCCTCTCCGGCAAGGAACGCGCGGGCGGTGGCAAAGGCCTGCGGGAAGCTCAGCACCACGGCTTTGTCCGCACCGCGCATCTGCAGCAGCAGGCGGTGCTGGGTCTGGTATTTCACGTTGCCCACCGCGAGCGCGCCGATGCCGACAGCGCCGGTGCCGGTCAGCGGCACGCCGTCGTCCATCACGCCGACGCCGGCCACGCCTTCCGGCGGCACCGCATTCACGTCGGCCGCCACCTTCAGGCGCTTGGCGAATACCAGGTCGTCGGCGGAGACCACCTGCACGCCGGCGGCGGCGCAGGCCAGCACCACGTCGGCATCGGCCAGCGAGGCCCGCACGGCGTCGCGGCCGCCGCCCGAAACGCCGTGCATCTCGACCTGGAAGCGCGTGCCGGTTTCGCGTGCCGCGGCCTCGGCGGCTGCCTGGCCTTCGCGGCTGGACAGGAAGACCTGGGCACCGCACTGCGCGGCCAGCACGCCCGCCACGCGCCCGACCGGGCCGGTACCGCCCAGCACCAGCACCCGCAGTCCGGCCAAGCCCTGGTGGTGCTGGCGCTGCAAGGCGGCCTCGACGCAGGCCACCATCGCAGCCGCGGTGGTGTAGGCGCCGCTCGGGTCGGCCATCAGCGAGACGATGAAGGGCGCGACCATCGCCGATTCGGCGCGCTGCAGCATGTCCGCCGCCAGCATGGCATTGCGGCCGCCGATGAAGATGCCGGTGCGCGCCACGCCCTTGGGGCCGCGCGAGAAGATCGCGTCCTGGGTCAGGCCGCCGATCGCGTCGATGCCGATATCGCAGTAGGGCACGAGGATCTGGTAGCCCGCGTCGGCCGCCATGTTGACGTCGAACGGGCTCATCTGCCGCCCGGGCGTGAACATGTGAAGGATGTAGGGGCGTTCCATGAAGGTCTTTCGTGTCAATGCGGAAGTCATCACACCAGCGTAGCACCCCGGTTGCGCGCGCCGACGATGCGCACGACCAGCGCGGGATCGATCAGGCCGGCCTCCTGTGCCGCGTCGATCCTGGCCTCCGCCTGGGCCTGGGACGGCAGGATCGCAAAACCCGTCGGACCCCAGGAACTCTGGCCGATCGCGGCGCCCGGCGCCACGGCCCTGTCGGCCTGCGACGAGGCCCGGTCGTCGGCGACCGCGGCTTGTCCCAGCCACTGCACCAGCCGCGCGACGGCGGGGCTGGCATAGGCGCAGCCGCCCTGCGCCGGCGCGAAATGATCGCCCAGCACCTGCTGCATGCGGGTGACCCCGGCGGCGAACAGGCCGAAATCGGCGGCGGCCGCACCGGGCAGCACGCGCATCAGCACCTGGTGGCAGACATCGGCCGCGGCCGCCTGCGACAAGGGCGCCAGCGTGGCCAGGGCCCGCCGTTCATCGCCGCCCGACAGGCCGCGATGCCGCTTGTCCTGCACGACGACGATGCGCCAGCTCTGCGGCATTTCCAGCCGCGCCAGCAAGGGCGCCGGGCTGCCGTCCGCGCCCGGGCCACCGTCGACCAGCAGCCCGCCCTGGTCGAAGCCGGCAATGCCGATGCCCGAGCGCAGGCCGCGGCCCAGCCAGCGCGCCAGCGTGGCGGTGCTCACGTCCAGCCCATGCCACAGCGCAAACGCGCGCCCGACGGCCAGCGCCAGCTGCGTGCCGGAGCCAAAGCCGGCATGGGGCTGCAGCACATGCTGCAGCCGCAGCTGCAGCGGCTCGTGGCAGCCACTGTGCTGGCGCAGCGCGTGCAGGTAGCCGCTGGCGCGCTCGACCTCTTCGCTGGCGGCGGGATTGGCGGGCAGCACCGCGTCCTGCCGCGCAGCCGACAGTTCAACCTGGGTGGCGAAGCCCTCGATGACCAGGCCCACGCTGCCGAAGCGCCGGCCCAGCGAACCCGCCGGGTCCAGGAAGCCGAGGTGCAATCGGCCCGGCGCATGCACGGCGACCACGCTGTCGGGGTCAGCGCGCATCCAGCGAGTCGGCAGTGAAGTGGAAGGCCATGTGGTCGATGTCATGGAGACCCTGCGGCAGGAGACAGCCATGGATAGCAAACATCGTTCCCCCTGAAAAGCATGCGTCGCCGCCCGCGAGCACGGCAGCCCGCCGCGCCGATGTACCGCTGGAGGCACAGTCTGTGTCACGCGGCAGCCTCGGGGCGGGCTGCCGCGGCGGCGTTCGCTCGCAGGCGGTTCAGTCGTACTTGAGGTACTTGAAGCGTGGATCGTCGGGCGTGCCTTCCAGCGCCGAGCCCTCGACGGCCTGCGGCCGCCACATCACCACCGCTTCGATCTGCCGGGCCAGCTCGAAGTCCTTGTGGGTGATGCCCTTGGCGGCATGGTTCATCAGCTTCACCGTCACGAACGCATAAGACACCGTCAGATCAGGGTGATGCCAGGCGGCCTCGGCCAGGTGCCCCACGGTGTTGACGACCATCAGCGTCGCTTTCCAGCCGCTGGTCTTGTACTTGCGGCGGATCCAGCCGTCCTCGAAGTACCACTGGGGCAACTCGTCCTTGAGGCGGGCGTCGATCTCTTCCGGCGTGTACACCTCGTCCACTGTCTTCTTGCGCCATTGGGTCATGATCTTGCTCCTTCGCAACGGCCGCGCCACCGGGCTCGGTCACGAGGGCATTGTCAACCTCGGCAGGACGCGATGCTCGCCGGCTGGCTCGCCCCCTTCTTGCGCCACGGATTCATCAACGACGCTGCTGCGCGCCGGCCCCATCCGCGGCGTCCTGCGCTTGGCGACAGAATGCGGCATGAGCCAGCCGCAGGACGCGCACGACGCGCAGGACACTGTCGAGTACATCCCGTTCGAAGAATTCCGCAACGGGCTGCCGCACGGACGCTTTCGGGTCATCGTCAACCCCACGCTGGCCGCGCCTTTCGTGGCCCATCGCACGCACGCCACGCAGCTGGCGCTGGCCCTGATCGGCCCGGGCATCGCCGCGGCGCTCGTCGGCCACCCGTGGATCGGCGGGCTGCTGGTGGCGGCCGGCATCCTGTTGCGGCGGGCCGTCAAGACCCAGGCGCCGCGCATCCTGCTGCACCTGGCGACGCGCGTGCCATCGGTCTACGCACAGGCCACCGAGCAGGGCGTGATGGAAGTGCTCCGGGCCTGATAGGGGCCTGGCGGCTAAACCACCTCGACGATGAGATCCGGATCGAAACGCGCGTTCTCGATGACACCCGCCCGGCTGTAGCCCCGCGGATTGCAGACGACGCGGGTGCCGTTGACGCGGTAGTCGAAGCTGTCATGGGTGTGCCCATGAATCCACAGCGCGGCCCGGTGCGCACCCAGCAGGCGCTCCGCGTCGGAGACGAAGCAGGCGTTCAGCAGCGAATCGGCGAAGCGCGGGTGAATGCTGCGCGGCGACGGCGCATGGTGGGTGATCACCACGGTGGGCCCGTCGTGCTGCGTGGCCAGCCGCTCCGCCAGCCAGCGCGCATGGCGCTCGAACAGCTGCACTGAATCGGCCGGCGTGAACAAGGCGTCGGACGCCTCGTGCCGGCGGATGCGGCTGAAGTCCCGCAGCAGACGCTGCGCCTCGGCCACGGCCGCCGCGCGACGCTCAGGCGCGTCGAAGAGGCCGAAGTCGGTCCACAGCGTGCTGCCGACAAAGCGCACCGGGCCGATGTGGACCTCGCTGTCGTCCAGGACCTGCACCCGCGTGCCGGCGCACAGGCGCTTCATCTCGGCGGCGGTGCCCTCCACGCTGCCGCCATAGAACTCGTGGTTGCCCAGCACGTAGAGCACGGGCTTGTCCAGGCCCAGCGCCCACGCCACGGCTTCAGCCGGCCGCGCGATGTCGCCCGCCAGCACCACCACATCGGCATCGTTCACCGGCCGCGCCATCCCGGCGAAGCCGAGGTGCAGGTCGGACAGGATGTTGAGCTTCACGAGCCAGGCCCCAGGCCCCGCCGCGCGCGCATCGCGAGGCCGATGCGATCGAGTTCGGCATCCGACAGCAGACGCGCCGCCATGGGCAGCAGTTCCTCTTCCTCGCGGGCCATGTGCCGTGCATACAGGCCGGTGAAGGCAGACACCGAGGCCGGATCCAGGACAGCCGCACGGCCCGCCGCAAGCTCGTCGAGCACCTGGCGCAGCGCGTGCCAGTGCGATTCGAGCTCACGATGCTCCCGCGTCAGCGCCGCTGTCATCTCGCGCAGGCAGACCGCATCGGAGCCGGCCATCGATTCGATCAAGGCCGGGAACAGATCAACTTCCTCGTCGGCATGGTGATGCCGGGCCGCGGTGTCGAAATAGCGCATCACGGCGCTTGCCGCCGCCTGCGCATCCGCATCCGCACCCTGCACCAGCAGGTGCGGCACCAGACGCTGCAGCGTGGCGCATTGGCCTTCAATGCGCTGGTGGCAGGCCGCCAGCATCTCCAGCGGCACTTCCAGACCGACGGCAGGGGCACGGTGGCCGGGGATCTCGAGTTTCATGGCTGGCGCGATTCTGCGCGCAGGCACGAGTGCCTGCAATACGGCGGCGGATTCAGCTGCAGGCCGCGATCGTGAAAGTGCCGACAACGTCTGAAATACGCGGCAGGCGTGATGCGCAGACCTGGTGGCGTCACCGGCAGCCAGGACGGTCGTTCACGCGCGAGAAGGTGTTGAGGGGCGCGCCAATGGCGTTGGATTGGGCTTGGCAGGGGGTCGATCGAAAGCCTCGCGTTCCGTTCCTGCCTTTCGAGACGTGCGGAAGCAGTCGGTTGTCTACCTCAGGGTCCGGCCCATTGCGGTCGTTCGGTTGTTGTTCTGAGAGCCGACATTCGATTGTTGAGTCCTGCGGAGTGGCCGGGATTCCGCCCCGGCGGGCGGGTAACTTCTTTCTGCTGGCTCAGAAAGAAGTCACCAAGAAAGAGAGC